>CAZVMT010000185.1:0-6031 GCA_964628765.1 uncultured Candidatus Bathyarchaeia archaeon
CCTGGCCCCCACAGCTGCGCCGAGGAAGATTCCCAGTACAACCGGCATGGTCAGCACAGGGTCAATGTAACCCCGGTGGAGATAAATCCCGGCGCTGCCAGCTGCTGTGACTCCGATCATGAAGTTGCTCGTGGCTACTGCAGCCTTCATGGGTACGCTGCTTACCACGTTCATGGCTGGTACCTTGATGCCTCCCCCTCCGATCCCCAAGAGCCCCGATACTACTCCAGCGATGTAGCTTATCCCGAAGGTTGGTAGGCTTCGGCTTACCCCATAGCTTATGGTCTCGTCTCTCGCGGAGTCATAGTAGCTTGACCCTAGGTTGAGTTTCTCCGCGATCCCATCATTCTCCATGGGCACCCAGCTACGCCCAGTGCTCCTCATCTGCTGCCACATCACAAACGCGGCGTAGAGGAGACTTAAGGCAAATATTACCTTGAGTATGGATTCGCTTATCCCAACCATTATGCTTGCACCTGTCACCGCCCCCAGCGTAGTGGCCATCTCAAGGAACATGCCGAGACGCATGTTGGTGATCTCATCCCGTACATAGACGCTGGCAGAGACGCTGCTCGTGGCCACCACAGCAACGATGCTCGCCCCAGCCGCGATGTGTATGGGTACATCCAGTATGAATACCAGCAGTGGCACCATGATCACCCCACCACCCAGTCCAAGCAGTGCACCGAGAAAACCAGAGCCGAGAGCCACTAAAAACGCAGTCAGGATAAAAAGCGGGGTCATAGCCCAAATGATGGAATCCAGAGATTTATTATCTGAGCCAATACCCAGCCAATACCCAGCCAATAGAGAAAACTGTTTAGCAGTGACCGAGCATATGCTCGGCTTCCCTGCTCCGCTTGAAGACTATGAATTCATTGTAGCCCAGGGCTTCTGCCTTGGTCTGTCTACCATTCGCTGTCTTCACGACCATATCATAGATGCGTTGCCCAACACTGTTGAGGCTCTCGCTGCCATCCAGCATGGTCCCCGCGTTGATGTCCATGTTGTCAGGCATCCTCTCAAAGGTAATCGGGTTACCAGTGATCTTGATGACCGGGGCTATCGCGTGTCCAGTTGTGCTTCCCCTTCCGCTGGTGAAGCAGACTATCTGGGCTCCCGCTGCCACCATGTGGGTAACGCTGGGTACATCCCAGCCGGGGCCATCCATCAAGTATAGTCCGGGTTTGGTTGGCCTGTCGAATCTCTCCCAGTCATTGTAGAGCACGCCTTGGATTGGCTTGGTGCCTCCCTTGCGTACAGCGCCTAGGCTCTTCTCCTCTATAGTGGTGAGTCCTCCGTCGATGTTGCCCTTGCTCATCCACCTGCTATCCACACCCATGGCTTTCTGGCGGGTCTCCTGTTTCTCTATTATCTCAAAGATGGCATCAGAGACCTCCTTGTTCACCGCCCTCCTAGCCAAGACATGCTGGGTACCACACATCTCCTGGGTCTCACCGAACATCACCGATCCACCCTCATCGATGAGCATATCAGCTGCTACCCCAACAGCCGGGTTGGCTGCGAGTCCGCTTGTCGCGTCGCTCCCTCCACACTCCACTGCTAGGGTTAGTTTGCTGAGTGGGAAAGGCTCTCTTTTCAGTTGAGCTGTCTCTTGTTTCATTTCTTGGAGTATCCTGACGCCTTTCTCGTGGGTCTTGAGGGTGCCTCCTTCTTCCTGGATGGTGATGTTGTAGACTGGTTTTCCGCTGGGCTTGATCTTTTCCATGAGTATCTCGCCTGTGAGGGTCTCGCAGCCCAGCCCAACTATGAGCACACCAGCCACGTTGGGGTTCAAAGCCGTCCCAACCAGGTTATGCACCAGCATGCTGTCGTTTCCGCAGCCATACGTCTGTGTGACCGCCACAGCGCCCTCTACCTGTTCAGCGATCTTCTTGGCTGGTTCATAGCTGCAGTCGATAGGCGCGATGACAAGAAGATGATTCCTAACGCCTACCTGTCAATCGGGTCTCTCATATCCATAGAACTCTGTCATGATGTTATCCCCTTCACCGTTTCCCCGGGTGTATGCATTCTTGCGCTGTTGACGTTTTGTGTGTGAACCCACTCACCGACCTTGATGGATTTGGATGCTACTCCTATGACTTCACCGTACTTGATGATCTCTTCACCGACTTTGAGGTTCTTTAACGCGATCTTGTGTCCGAAGATGATCCTCTCGACTGGTTTGGTCTTGAGTATGATATCCCCGTTTGGGCTCAGTACCTCAATTTCCTCGCCTGCCTCGACGATGCTCGTTGTGGTAGCCACGTTATCCTTCGCATCTATCTGTATGGCTTTTTTCGACATGATAAGGAATAGGAGCAAAGGGTATTATTAAAGTCAGGTAGGGAAAAATCCCAAATAAACAACCCATTTGATTTGGTTATTCGAGTTACGAGGAGAAGAAGAGGAGAGAGACCTCTAGGCTAGAGCCTTCTCTGGTATGCAGCTGGTTCCATCAGGGATCACAGCGACCCTGCTACCCGCGCCATGATAGTTCTTGAGCTCCTCGATGACCTCATCCCATTTCCTGATCCAAGTAACCTGTTCTGAGTCGTATCTCATCTGGAAGCTCTTCAACGGGTAATCACCATAGATGATCATCCGTTTGCCTTTCACCAGCTTCCGAGTTGCTGGGTTCCAGAGGCATGCCCCCACCTCTTTACCGTGCCTGTTGAAGAGCCAATGGTTGATGTCGCCATCAGGGTCATCATTCACCATAACCAGCGTACCATCATCTGTTACGCTATTATACATGGGCCAGAGCCCCAGGTAGGGCTCGTTTTCCCTCATATAAGAGCCCGATATGGCTATGTCTGCCACGGGGCTCTCGGTTCTATGCCACTTGATGGCTCCCTTCGCTGCTCTACGTTGGGTCTCGATGAAGTCACCAGCGTATAATTCGATGGGGTCCCTGTTGAGGTTGAGCACCGTATCGATCTTATAGTCCAGCCCAGCCATACGGGCTGTCTCCTCCATGTCCAGCCTCATCCTGTTGGTCTCATAGCTCAGGTAACCCGTCGTGGGGCACGGTGTCAATCCGGGTCCAAAACCACCGATATCGCCGTGATTGTACTTGATGGTCTCTAATCCGACGACGCCTGGGCTGATCATCTTCCCGCCTCCGCTCATGCCTGTTAGTCTGTGGAAGAGCACTGTTCCTATGCCGATTTTGAGGTCGCAGTTCATGACCTCTTTGTTGACCCATAC
Source organism: uncultured Candidatus Bathyarchaeia archaeon (assembly GCA_964628765.1). Lineage (GTDB taxonomy): Archaea > Thermoproteota > Bathyarchaeia > TCS64 > TCS64 > RBG-16-57-9. The sequence goes on from CAZVMT010000185.1 coordinate 3,214, forward strand.
CGGGGTCCTGTAGCTGGTCTCCCCGAGGTACTCCAGCATATCATAGGGGTTGTGGTTGTAGACCTGATACTCAGATACTATATCGTCTCCCAGCTTCTTGGCGAAATCCATCCTACCATAGGTCCCGTGGGTTCCCGGTGCGATGATGAACCTGACGTTGTCTTTTGGTATGCCAGCTTTGTGCAGCGTCTCCAGTATGTACGGCGTGTACTGGTAGGTCCTTGTGGGTCTCGTCATATCGTCGAAGATGACCACAACCTCCTTTGCTTTCTCAGCCAGCTTCTCCAGTGGCTTCTGACCAATCGGGTTGTGGATGGCTGCCTTGATCTCGGCAGGTGTCATGGCTCTTGCTTCCTCTGACGCTACCTTGCATCTATGGACCTTCCACGTGTCTGGGAACGTAAGGGTGAGGGGCTCGTCCTCGTACCAGCAGTGATGGGGAATATCAACCTTCGTCAATTATATCAACACACTCAAAACGTCAAACACGGATATAACAGCTACCCAACAGAAACAAGGGGGGAGGGGGGGGGGGTAGGAGATCCCAGCCATAATAAGGGCTCAAAAACGAAAACCAGCCCCAGAACAGCCCAGATTGGGTGCTGATATATGGTGAAAACCGTCATGTTAACCGAAAAAACGGGGTACTAAAAACGGTACCCAAGAGACATAAACGCGTCTCTCGTCTTATCTGTTACCCTGTAATAAGTCGAGTTCTCCACAGTCCAAGAGTCCAATACTTCGTCATCGATCAACCGCTTCACATGCCAGGTTACCGCTTGCGAAGAAACCTCCAAGAGTTTGGCTAGTTCCTGGTGGCTGCATCCCTCCGCCTCAGAGGTGTATTTTATTATCGTTCTCGCATTGGGTTTCCTGAGATAAGCGATCAATCGTTTCTCAAACTCGCTGAAACGCCTCGAAATGAAGAACCGCTTGTACTTGGATTCTTTCTCGCTCTCGATCAAATCCCCCTCTACGAGCTGTTCCAAGTGGTACTGGGCTGAGCCAATCGAGATGCTCAGACCGGTGCAGATCTTCCTAAGATGCGCACCGGGATTATTCTGGATGTACTCATAGATGTTGGCGCGTGATGTGAGGTTCAATGGGTTGGAGTCATATCTATACTGGAGGATGAACCCGCCTGGGGTGAACACTGCTTCGATCTTATAATCCTCGGGGTTAAACGCGAGTAATGTACCCAGTAGCGAAAATATCAATAGAGCTGCTGCTATTGACCTACGATTCATATCCAAGTAAACATTGACCCAGATTATATAACTAATTCGTAAACAACTGTACTAACGTAAATAACTGTACCAAAACGCCTATTTTAACCCTAGAACCTGTTTTACCAGCCTAAATGATGAACAGTGCAGAAAACAAGCCCTAAAACCCGAGAACAACTACTGGCGTATACCAGCCTAATACTAATAGGATATGGTCTGCTTATCTGCGCAACCAATCGAACAGACAACAATCTCTTCATAAAACTAGTCTCGCTTACACGCCTCGCATTTGGAGCCGGATTGGCGTCAATTGGATGGCTCATCCTCATGAACCTATTCTGTATCAGAGGAGAAAAACCAGAGAGACCAAGAAAAAAACGGAGAAAACGAAGATGAGGCTCTCAAAAGAAAACATGGCTACAGTGAAGGCAGTGATCATTGTAATAGCCTGCCTCTACGTGATGAGCGGGGGCTTCTATAACAGGTTAATCAAGCCAGGGCGACTCGCATACTGGCAAGGAGACTGGTACACCATAAGCCCAGATATGGGGGAGCAGACCACACCAGAAAGCCTCTACGCATTCTTATGCAACGCGACTACCGTCCTCGGATTCTTTATGATGGCTGCAAGCGGAGACCGAAAGAGAAACAGGTTAACCTCAAACAGGTTGCTGATCATTGGGCTGGGGTTGTTTTTGGCTGGGTGGATAGGCTCATATATACTGTTAGAGTTGAAACGACTCCCATGGTACCAGGTTACTTGAATAGGTTAACTGGGTAACGCGCCCTGTCTCCCAGCCACTCCTCGATCCTGAGAAGCTGATTATACTTGGCGGTCCTCTCACCCCTGCAAGTAGCCCCAGACTTTATCTGACCACAGCCGAGAGCCACACTCAAATCAGCTACAAAGGGGTCCTCTGTCTCGCCGCTCCTGTGGCTCGCCATCACTTTATAGCCGTTGTCCATGGCTAGCTTCGCTGCTTCAAGCGCCTCCGTGAGTGTGCCTATCTGGTTTACCTTCCAGAGTAAGGCGTTGCATGCACCCATCTCTATCCCCTTCATGAGGCGTTTCTTGTTGGTGACGAACAGGTCATCCCCAAGAATCTGGATAGTCACAGCCCTGGTCATCTCTGCGAACCCCTCATAGTCCTCTTCTTCGAGGGGGTCCTCGATGCTCTTTATCGGGTACTTGGAGATCAACTCCTCGTAGACCTCGATCAATCCATTAGTGTCGATGCTCTTCCCCTTGAAGCTGTAGACACCTTTTCCCTTGAAGAAACTACTCGCAGCCACATCCATGGCCATCACGGTTTTACCCGAGTAACCCATCTCCTCAGCCGCTGCAGAGATCGCGTCCAACGCCTCCTCAGGGGTATTCATGGGGGGACTGAAACCACCCTCATCACCTACATTGATGGCGTTCTTACCATAGTCCTTGAGGAGCTTGGCTTTTAACGTCTGATATATCTCGGAGCCCATCCTGAGTGCCTCATGGAACGATTTGGCTCCAGTGGGGGCGATCATGAACTCCTGGAAGTCCAGCTGGTTCCCAGCGTGCTTACCACCGTTAATCACATTGAAGAATGGAACAG
>CAZVMT010000186.1:0-6023 GCA_964628765.1 uncultured Candidatus Bathyarchaeia archaeon
ATATCTGAAGTAGGGGTTTTTCTTCACTCGTTTCTCCCATAATTCGTCATATCCTTCGAGTCTGGCTATTCGTCCAGCTACACTTAGATCTGGTTTTGTATCGTATCCCGCAAAGCTCTGCTCAATGGTATTGAATGACTCCAAGTGTTGACCCCGCGTAGATCCATGGTTCTATTTAGCCAAACATCCAGTTTCTTCATTTATAGTGATTATAGAATAGTGAACTAGGAAAGAAGCACAGGAAAAAACTAGCCTTTTGTGGAGCTGAATGGCAGTATCTTGATACCATATGCTGGTGAGACCTCGAAGCTAATGGTTTCACTAACGTTTCTTGTGGCCCCTTTGAGCTTGGCAACGTTGATGGTTAACGCTGTTCTATCCCTGAAGGTCTTGATCTCAAGAATAAGGTGCCCATCACAGAAGCTTCTCAGCCTCACCAAGAGCTCCTGGTTGATGGCATATGGGTGCATGCTCATAACGAAGGTCTGCCCCATCTGGTCAACGATATATCTGCAGGTACTGAAGAACTCCATTACATCAGTATCACTGGCATGGGTTAGCAGATGAGTCAAGGAATCTATGATTACTATGTCAAAGTTTCTGCCCTTCTGTTTGATAAAGTTGGTCAACGCGATGAGATAATATTTGGAGACCTCCTCGGTCCAGTTCATATTCATCGTGTTCATGGCGGTGATCCTGAATTTACCTGTAAGATACTGATCGGTGATTTTCCAGTTGAGCCTCTCCATGTTATTGAGTAAGCCCCTCGCCGTATCCTCTGTAGTTATGTACAATACTTTTTTCTTGGCTGTAAGAGCCCCGTATGTGAATTGTTGAAGAATAATGGTCTTTCCCGAGTCATTTGCACCCTCAACCAATGTTAGGCTGGGTAGTGGAAGACCACCCATCTTCCTGTCAAGCTCAGGGTTATTCAGCTTGAGGATATTCTCTTCTTCAAAAGCGCTCATAACTAGCTCCTGTTCCCATGACTTTCCCTAGCCCTGGAGACGAGAGCCAGTAAAAGGAACAGGTGAGTCGATTCTCCCCACTCGGATACCGGCTTGTCCAGGTTCCTCAACAGTGAGGTGATAAGCATCTTATCCTCTACATCGGATAGACCGACCAGCATCGCAGTCTCTTTCTTGCTCTGCTTCTTGCTGGAGGATAACTTGTCCATGATATCTCTAACGACCTTCGGTGAAGCCCACTCCTTATACATGCCTTCAAGAAGGATTTCTTCTGAGCCCTTATCCCCGAGTCTAATCTGCAGATAATCTGCGATTAAGTTAACATATGCCTCATAATAATCGCTTGTCTCAGAGACACCATTTATTGAGTTAAGGCTTGGAAGAGTGAAACTTGGCTTTCTTCTATTTGATTCTCGAATTGCTTTAGCTAATTCATTGACAGTGCCAGCGATCTGATTCATCGCAGCCTCGGTTTGAGCCATTCTATCTTCAAAATACGGCATTTCAGCCGAACCTCCGCCCATCGAGCCCATCTGGCTCACTGCAACTGGAGGCTGAGCCTTGGAAACACCGCCTTGACTTGATGTTTCGGCAGGTGTTACTTGTTTTTTCGTTTCTGGTATTTCTTCTGATACAATTGGAGACCTTGCCTGTGATTCAACACCGCTGATCGGTTCTTGATATCCTGGAGCTATTGGAGAACCCTTGCTAGATGTTGTTGAGCCCTCGACTGTGACCGCAACAGGGTCGTTTTCATCCTCTTCAGCTCCTGCTAGGCGTTTTTTAGCCTCTTCTCGTTTCTTTTTATTAACCTCGTCTTCAACGGTCTCTACTGCCACATTTACCAGTTTATCTACGCCCATGTCCCGCAGCATGTTGAATGGGTTATCCATATCCTGCATCAGGGTACGTACATCAAGAAGCGTAGACTTCATGGCCTCAGTCATAGCCCGCATCTCTTGATCCGCCTTATCCATACGGTTCTTTAGCTCTACCATATCAGCGGAGATGTCATTGTTCAGATCTAGCTCCATGTCTAGATCTCCCATATCCTCTAGTTCGGTTTCCAGTTCCAGACTAGACTCTTTATTCTCGGCCATTCGCTCTCACCATCATTTTAGTTTAAAAAAGGATTATAGAACAAGGATCGCTGAAACAATTCGTTGATTTGCCTTAAAGCTGGTTTTTCTATATTATGATTCATTTTGTTCACCGATTCCTGTATTGAAATTAAAAAAGGGGAAGGAGATAGGACACTTACTCTAGTGTCAGTATCGTACTATAGACCGCTGGGATCTGGCGCTCGATTGCCAGTACAGCTCCAACCGATGGTCGTAGCTCTACTCTGAACTCCTCGTATGGGTGTGCGTAGACATCATCCTGTGAACCTAAGACAGGATCAACTGCAGATGCGTTAAGTTCAGAGAAGTCTATTACTACCTTGAACTTCTCACCAGTCTCACATAGAGTGTCGCCGTCATCGTTGACACCATAGATGGTCATGATGGTTCCGTTCTCGTTGTATAGCTCTCCGTGGCATCGTGCATTGGTGTATGTTGCTACCATTTTGCTGTCGTCTAGGTCGATTGGTTCATGACCCTGGCTGAGCTTGATGTAGAAGGTCAGCTTTGTTAGGTCGATGTCCGCCTGATCTCCGCCTGTCTGGTTGAACTGCCCGATGACGCCGCTGTCTGTGAGTAATGCGCTGCTCGCCTCTGCCATACCACTTGAGATGACTGACTGTGCCTTCTCTGCTGTCAAGAATCCCATGTTCAGTACAACGAATGCGAATGCAGCAGCAGTGATAACGAAAGCCACTAATATGATGGCTGTTTCAAGGCCTGTCATTCCGCGTCGTTTTCCCGGCATTTTGTAAATACTCATTTCTGTTAATCTCCAATGTTTATTGGCGGTTTGCCGATGTTGAATGCTGAAAATATTCTATTAAGAGAATGTATGTAGTGAATATCTACAAATTGATGAAAATGAAGTATACTCGATTAAAAAATGGAATATGGAGTAAACATTGGGAAAACAGAGCCCGTCTATCATCGAGAATATGATTGTTAAAGCAAGTTATACATAATGTTTTTCAGAAAAAAATGATAAATCCATGGAGTTCTGAGGCATAATTATTAAATATTGATGAAGCTCAATTGGAGTCAAACAGCGTGATATAATATGAGTAGTCGAAGGTCAAGATTCGAGTTGTACGTCGATGTCTTGACTGAGATTATGAATGGATCATACAAGCCGACAAAAATAATGTACGGGGCGAATTTATCCTATAAACCACTCAAGGATATACTACGATCACTACTGGATCAGGGGCTAATTGAGGAGCTGGATAGCAACATCAAGGACAAGAGGACAAAAGTCAAGTATATTCTAACTCAAAAGGGCATAAACGTTGTTAGATACTATAGTAAGGCAAAGGACTTGGTTGAGATCTCCAACCCTAAGGACCTTGACTAGTTCTCGATGTTTCCCCTAACTACGAAGTCTCGGTGTATTCCAAGCTCTCTTGATAACCAGTTCTTAGTATAAAGATCATCTAGTTCGTATATTATCCTGTGTTTCTCGCCGATGTCTCGTATTTTCTGTGATCGTAGCTCCAGTCCTATGGATAGTTGCCCGTTTAGGAGAGAAAAGCTGTTAACATTCTTACCCATGTTGATTCCAGAGAGGACTACGTTGTTCTCGTTTTCTTTTAACTCCAGGGTTATCTCGGGTACATCTTCGCTATACCTGTAAATCTTGTTCTCTGTGATAGCGTTGCAGAAGAAAGTGGTGTCTACTAGGTCAAAACATACGAGTTCCGCTTCAACAACCCGGTCACAGAACTCTTCCCAGTCTCTTAAATTGATTTTGAGGCTAGGGGGACTCTGCATAAGGTTTCTAGGGGTGTTTTTCTCCTCGATAATACCCTCGGCACGTGTAATCAATGTGTCTAGGCTCTTTTCGTGGTCTTTCAGGACATTGATCAGGAAGTCCATTACTTCGACTTTATCGGCGTGACTCATGTGTTTCCCTGCTTTCTCAGTTGAAAAGCCAACAACGTGAAGGGAATATAAGGAAAAAGGGGCTTTGTAACAGATTAAAAAGGAAGAAAATCGATCAGTGTATGAGACATATAAGAATAGTATAGAACTATGTTCATAGATTTTGATGAATTAATCCACTGTTTGGTCGTTTTTCATGAATTCCCGCAGCAGGGTTGTGGCGTATGACCCCTTTGGGAGGAAGAAGGACAGATCTAACCCCTCCGGGTTCTTGGTTACTGTGATTTCGGGCAGTATTCTTCCTATCCTTCTCGTTCCTTTTACATGGTGTTTCCTGAAATCGTTCTTTGTAATAGTGACTGAGTCCAGTATTTCCTTCTCCAGATTAAATGACTCATCTTTTGCTTCCCGCATTTTATACCCATACATGGGGGCCGTGAAGCTGATTTCCTTGTTTTCGAAGCGTTTCTGCTCACTTTGAGGATCTTCGACGATGAAAATGCCTCCGATATCATGTTTTTTGGCTAAATCGCCTAGGATCAATTGTGTGAATAAACCGTTTTCGATGCGTTTGACGAGGTATCTGTTGCATAGATAGCTCTGATAACTGGATAACAGATACTTTCTTAGCCAGCGATCCCCCAGACGCTTTCTACCCTTGAGGATCAACCAACCCTTTATGATGTTTTCCCCTTCTTCACCTGTTCTTTGAACCCCGTAATAGTTGGGTATACCTATCTCATGTATCCTGTCAGCGATCCTTTGGGCTTTCTTCAATGCGTCATCGCTGGTCTCGGTTATGGTTATCTTGAAACTGTTTCCCAGCAGGTGCCCGGCTCGGATTTTATTCGTGTGATACTTTGCCCAGTTGACCTTGACAGATAACTCTTCTCCTATCATAGATATGACATCAGCTGGGTCAGGCTGCTCACCGTCGAATACAACGCTCATGGTCTGGGTCGTAATAGCGTATTTGTCTTTTAGCCCAGCTTTACCGACCTCAGATGGGTCCAAGTTGAATAATTTAGCGAGTCCTATCTGGAGGTCCCGGGTATTCATGTTCTCCTTCGTTATGTTCAGGTATAGATGGATGCCTTCGCCGCTTGGCTCATAGAGTGGAACCTCTTCGACGATAAAGTGGCATGGTTTTTGCCGTATTTTTCCATCTATCCCTGGATATTCTTTTGTGATGTATGGTAGTTCTAGGTTGATTTCTGGTAGGTCGCTGGACATCGTGGGGAGAAAGAGTTGAGGGGGTGATTAAGTTTTACTCCGTGGCTGGGCTCCACTCAGGCTTGGTCCATGGCAGAGGTTTACCCTGAACATATGCCTTGATGGGGTCCTTGTACGGGAAGAGCGCTACTGCTCCCCCTGTGTGAAGGAACAAGATGTTGTCTGTTTTTCTATATTTTCCCTTCCTTACTAGATCGATCAGGCAAGCCATAGCGGTGGCAGTGTACACTGGGTCTATCAAGAGCCCCTCAAGTTCAGCTAGCATCTTCACTGCCTCAAGTTTTCCCTCTGACATGAAACCATAGCCTCCCCCGACGTACTCGTTGTAGACTATTAGATCCTCATCTCGCAGCTGGAAATCCAGATCATATTTTTTCTTCGCATCCTCGACGATGCCTCTAACTTTCTCTATCTGTTCCTTTTTCTCGGTCCAACCAACAGCTGCACCAATCACCTTTATTCCGGTGTTGAAAGCCTTAGCGCCCATCACCAGCCCTGCCTGGGTACCTCCTGAGCCTGTCGCGTGTATCAGTGAGTCAAAGTGTATTCCTTCCTTGTTTGCTTGGTATGTGAGTTCAAGTACTGCGTTCATATACGCTGAAGCCCCTGTGGGGTCTGAGCCCCCCACTGGTGAATAATATGGGTTTCGTCCCTCAGCCTTCAGCTGCGCAATTGTAGCTTCTAATGTCTCATTGAATTTTTCGGGACGAACCGTCTTCACATGGGCACCCATGAGGTGATGCAGCAGATGGTTTCCATCCCAGTCCTCGGTATCGAAATCCTCGTAGGGCGCGGATTTTACAAGATAGATGTCCAGTCC
>CAZVMT010000187.1:0-4774 GCA_964628765.1 uncultured Candidatus Bathyarchaeia archaeon
GATGGGTCTATCTCCTCCCTCAATATTTTGAGCTCCTCGTCTGTAGGTGGTTTGGTCGTGGATACATCATCCGGTATTATGAGCTTGAAGCTGGTGTTCTCAACCACGTCCTCTACTGTCACTCCGGGGTGGACGCTGAGGAGCATCATCTCCTTGGTCTCCTCATGGAACCCCATTATACCAAGCTGGGTGATAACCTTGTAAGGACCTGTATCAGCGGGCAGTCCTGCTCGTTCTCTTGCACCCGGTCCAGTCAGGTACCCCGGTGTTGTGAGGAAATCCAGCTTGTCAACGAATCGAAGCTTATCGTGGCGCATCAACGTGATGGTCTTTGTGCAGAGGCTTCCCACATCGTTGGCGCCTCCGCTGCCGGGTAGTCTTACCTTTGGGTGATCATGGTCCCCGATCACCGTCGTGTTGAGGTTTCCATACTTATCGATCTGGGCAGCCCCAAGGAAGCCATAATCCACGAGTCCAACCTGCGCCATCCCCATGGCGTAGTCCATGCTGGCGGCTATCTCTGCCTTGTAGAATGTCCTGCTGTCTCCGACGCTGATTGGGATGGTGGGTATCTTGGGTCCGATTCCCCCCGCCTCAAAAACAATCAAAAGATCAGGTGCGTGAAGCCGCTGAGCTAGCATGGTAGCAATAATCGGTAACCCTGTTCCCACGAAGATGGATTTACCGTTCTCCAGTTCTCTGCTGGCTACGCAGGCTAGTAGCTCTGTGGTGTTGTAATCCATCTTTAGCTCCTCCTCGCCCAAGGCGCGTCCAGTGGCACCTCAAGGTGCTCCAGCTTGCGAAGATACTCCATCTTCTCGGCTCCACCGATTAACTCAATGTACTCGGCGTGGTTCTTGACGCCGTAGATGTATTTGTCCATGTATTCTTGTACGCCTTCATCGGTTCTGCTGAGGGTCAGCCACTCGCTCATATGCTCCTCATCGCTGTAGTAAAGGTAGGGCATGTTGCCCGGGTGGCACCCATAGGGGGACTCGACCACCGCATCTACTATGAAGTGGGGTATCGCTGTCCTATCGGGGTGATCTGTGATCTCCTCGTGGGGGATGAGTTTCTCAGTGGTTATGATCAACCGTTTCGCTGCCCTGGATAGGTCAACGTCCTCTATCGTGGTTCCATCGATCTGGCAGTTACCATACTTGTCACAGCGGTGGACATGGATAAACGCGAAATCAGGGTAACAAGCCGGAAGCAAGGTGATCGGCAGCCCAGTCCATGGGTCCTCCACTATCTTGGAGCTGCTATAAGCAAATGTGTCTGTGCCCATCATGATCCGCGCTGGGAACCATGGCAGACCCATGGCTGCTGCCTTGAAGCGCCACTGGAAAGCAGCGTTGCTCAGCTCAGCCACGATCTTGACCCTTCCCTGCTGAGTAGCCTTCCTACCAGAGGGTGATAACCCCCTGAGCTCGTGTCCATGGGCATATGCGCAGTCGATGCGGTCAACCACGCCTCCACCGATCAATATATCCACATCGTGGACGCTGGTCTTTCCCGCCATTATCATGTTGCGGCGCTTCTGCCGTATCATCTCGTAGATGCCCTCCATGCTGAGCCTGATGTGCCCGAAGCCACCCATGGCGAAGTAGTCCTCGTCCTTGGTGTATCTCTGGACCGCCTCCTTCATGGTCATGCGTTTGTCTATGAGGGCTCTCCTTTTGTTCTCCCTCATCCACCGCCTCGCCTCATCAGGGTGCATCCAGGCGTGTAGCTCGCCCTGTCCCTCGGCTAAAACCTTCATAATAGTGAATAGTTGTGTGGGGACTTGATATTTTCCCTTAAAACTAGTAGATCTTGCGTTCACCGCTCCACAGTAGCTTGTTCAAGGCTACCAGGTATTCATCTCTCCAAGCCTCAAGCTCCTCAAGGGGCATATCACCCACCATATCATGGACACCGTCAACGGCTTTCTCCTTCACAGAATCAGAGAACTCGACCCACTGGGCCATGGTCTTGAGCCACTCCTGCTTCTTCACACCGATGTGATCCATGATGTACCTGATGCCACCCTTGCCGCCTCCCAGATGATATGTCAGATATGGCCCCATGATGGCCCACCTGATACCGGGTCCAGCCTTAATAGCCTTATCAATGTCCTCGACGCTAGCCACTCCCTGATCCGCCAAGTCCAGAGCCTCCCTCCAGAGAACAGCAGAGAGCCTGTTAGCAATGAATCCAGGCACCTCCTTCTTGAGCACCACAGGCACCCGGCCAATGTCCTCCATCAACCTGTATGTCCTATCGATGGTCTCTTGGCTGGTGACTGGGCTTGGGCTTAGCTCCACAAGTGGCACCAGATGCACTGGGTTCCACGGGTGCGCCACTAAGGCTCTCTCTGGGTGTTTCTTCATATCGCGTTTGATCTCGCTCATCATGAACCCCGATGTGCTGCTAGCGAGTATCACATCCCTTGGGGCTAGTTCATCCATCTCAGCGAACACTGGACGCTTTACATCAAGGTTCTCATAGACGGCCTCTATGACGAAGTCTGTGCCATCCAGTGCCTCTTCGAGGCTTGTGGTCTGAGATAGTCTTTTCTTGGCTGCCTCGGGGTCAGACCCCAGGCCCGCCTTCGCCAACGTTTCGATGTGTTGACCCACACGCTTGGCTGCCTCAACCAGTTTTTCATCTGTTAAGTCTTCTTGTACTACTTTGTATCCGTTTAACGCGAATAAAGCTGCCCAGCCCTGCCCTATGAGGCCAGAGCCGACGCATGCTACCTGCTCTATGTCATCAATCATAACTAGATAGTATTCGATTCAGGTTTTCATGTTTTCCCTAGTCGTTAGCGTTAAGTCCTGATAATCGCATCATTATCCATGTCTGGTAAACACATTTTCTCACGAGGCGCAGCACACCTCTACGAGATGGTCAAGGGAGAGGGAATCTACCTCTGGTCCAAGGAAGGAAAACGCTACATCGATGGGAGCAGTGGCCCCATCTGCGTCAACATCGGTCACGGCGTCAAGGAAGTAACCGAAGCTGTCCACAAACAGATGGAGGAGGTAAGCTACGTCCACAGCAGTCACTTCACCACAGAATCGGTGAAGCAATGCGCAGACAAGCTCGCATCCATGACCCCCGAGACCCTCAACTATGTATTCTTCTGCTCAGGAGGGTCAGAGGCCACGGAGTCTGCTGCAAAGATGGCTCGCCAATACCATCTTCTTCAGGGTGAACCCATGCGGAGCAAGATGATCGCAAGGTGGCAGAGCTACCACGGGAACACACTCGGCGCCCTGAGTATGTCGGGTAACATCGCTCGTAGGAGACGCTATGTGCCTTTGCTCCTTGATTTCCCCCATATACCACCAGCGTATTGTTACCGCTGCTGGTTTGGCAAGACCTGTGACTCATGCGACTTGGAGTGCGCAAGGGCACTGGACACCCAGATCAAGGCGACAGGACCAGAGTATATCTCAGCCTTCATAGCTGAGCCCTTCGTAGGAGCCACACTGGGCTCGTTACCAGCTGCGCCGGGTTACTTCCAGTTGATACGTGAGATATGTGATGAGCACGGTGTCCTGTTTATCTCCGATGAGGTGATGACTGGCCTCGGTAGGACGGGTAAGATGTGGGGCTTGGACCACTGGGACACCATCCCTGACATCATAGCCACAGCCAAGGGCCTGGCGGGAGGCTACCTACCACTGGGCGCCACCATCGCCAGCGACAAGGTGTTCCAAGGCTTCGGGGAACCCTTCGCCCATGGACACACATATGGCAGCCACCCTGTTGTATGCGCAGCTGGGTTGGCGGTTCTGGAGTACATGGAGAAACATAAACTGGTTGAAAACTCAAGGGTAAACGGTGAGTACCTCCACAAACAACTGGAGCCACTATATGATCATCCCTCTGTTGGAGACATCAGGGGCAAGGGAATATTCGCGGGAATCGAGTTCGTCCAAAACAAGGACGCCAAGGAACCATTCGACCCCTCAATAGGATTCAACGGCAGGGTAGTCGAGCAATGCTACGAGAACGGATTACTTGTGTACCCCGGCTCAGGAACAGTTGATGGAGTAAAGGGCGACCACATCCAAGTAGCGCCACCGTTGGTGACCTCAAAAACGGAGATCGATGCGATAGTTACGCTCCTAGACAAGTCCATCGGTGAGGTAGAGGCAAAGGTCCTCTAATCAAGGGGCTCATAGAACTCTTTCTGGTTCTCTTCCTCGCTCCAAAACTTTCTCAATATTTCCCTGCTATTCCCATAGAATGAGCGAATCAACCTGATCTCATCTGGGGTTAACTTCGCTATCTCGGGTTTTTCCAGCGTCGGGATATTTATTGGCTCTTTCTTCTTCAAGCCAGCCACCGAAATAGGCGAGACCTATGTGGATATTAGGGAAACGGAGGAACCACGTGGAACCATGGTTCAAAACCCGGTAGTTTACCTTATCCTGCCGTTCTTGACCTTCTCCAAGGTGATTTCCTCGGAGTCCGTCTTCAGCGGCTTCCCCTGCAGATACGCCTTCCCATCTCTTGCCTCAAAGGTGTACTTCATGAAGTCATCGAAGGTGATCTTATCTGTCTTGAACTCGGTTACGCCTTCAATGTAGACTTGATCCCCGGGTTTACTCGCTTTTGGGGTCAAGACACCCACGTTTTCTCCATCATCACCCGCTAACAGCATTCCCTCACTCAGTTCTCCCCTGAGCTTCGCTGGTTCAAGGTTGGTTACTACCACGAGGTTCTTGCCAAGCAAGTCATTGGGGTCCGGGTAGTATGGCTTCAGACCAGCGCATAGCTG
>CAZVMT010000187.1:4874-6006 GCA_964628765.1 uncultured Candidatus Bathyarchaeia archaeon
AGCAACAGGTTCCTGCTATCATTGCCTATCTTGGTGTGCTGCCCCTGCTTCACATCAAGCCAGCAGAGCACCTTCTCATCATCAACCATGGCGAATTTACCGGGCTGAAGCCTCTCTGGTTCTGTCTCCCCAAGTGGAATATACAGTTCATTGCCCCGGGTTACCGCTAGTTTGACGTCTCCCTTGATGTTGTCTAGGTCGTGGAGCCCTGCGCTAATGAGTTTCTTTGCTGATACCAGGTTGTAGCTGTCCACCGCTGTGTTGATGGTGGGGAAGTTACCGTTCTCCTGCACGAGCTTCACCAGGTGTACGGCGCTGTTCTCGACATCTACCTTGAACTTTTTATAGATCTCATTATAGGCTTCCACGATAGGGTTGCCCTCAAGCTCAGTGTCTTTGATTTCCTCTGCAGCCTGCTTCTTGAGCTTATCCAGTTCACCGCTGGATTTCTTGATGTCCACACCTTCGATCACCGCGAGCTTCACATCTACTCCCAGCCTCGCTATCTTGGGGTCGATCTCGAATTTGATCTCACGGTGCTCTGGTTTCGGTTCAGGTACCTTGATCTCGATGGGGTCGATCTTCCTGAGTATTATCTCTGCCTTACCGAGTTGATGATCCACGACGGGTTTCTCTAAGTCAACCCACTTGAGGTCCTCCAGATTCAGCTGCTTCTCAATCTTCCCAGCGAACAACGGCATGATTGGCTTGATCATGATGGCGAGGTTCTTCACGATATTCACGCAGTCGGTCAACACCCGCAGAGTCTTATCTGGGTCAGTCTTACGGAGCTCCCAAGGCTCATTATCCTGGAAATACTTGTTCCCTATGCTGCTTATCTCAAGTATTCTGTTGACTGCGTCCCTGAACTCGTAGTCCTCATATGCCTTGTAGACTGCCTGTGACTTCTCGTTCACCTCCTTGATGAGTGCCTCGTCATCGATCTCGGTGACTTTTCCCTTGAAGTTCTTCCCCGTGAAGCTCATCACCCTGTATACCAGGTTGGCTAGGTTCGAGACCAGCTCATTATTAACCCTGTTCTCAAGGTTCTTGAGGTCCAAGTCTATATCCGTCATGGTGTGGCTCAAGCTAGCAGCGTAGTAGAATCGGAGCAGCTTAGGGTCAACGTATT
>CAZVMT010000188.1:0-3874 GCA_964628765.1 uncultured Candidatus Bathyarchaeia archaeon
TAGTGCCCGAAGATGCGTAGAAGGTTCGCGTCGGTCCCGGTTTTTGAGCCATGGTGGCTCAGCTTGATCCAGATGGCGCGCGGATCCTCGTGATGGATGCGTCCAGGTGCTCTGCCGAATTGCACCTCCAACTCATCGGCGACTTCCGCCTCGACCTCGCCGGGGAGCAAGAGAGCTCTGCCGAACACGCGAATCCAAAGCACCAGTGAGGCTGCATTTCGGAGGCGATAGAAGCGTGCACGGCTCGGATCTTTCGCGGCGTCTTCCAATCGGGCCTGTACAGTATGGGCAGGAGATAGCGCGAAGACCTCGATGCCGTCACCGACATCGGGAATGTGCTGGCGCGCTCCAAGAGGCAGCGTGTCGATCCCGCAAGCCGCATCGTCCACAGCGTCGAGCAACGCCGGAATAACGCGCTCTTCATACTGCGCGCATACCCGTTCAATCAAGGACAGGTGGATATTGGGGCGTACCAGCTCGCCGGGTCGAAATTCACGAAGGACCTCGGGGAACGCTCCGATGTGGTCTGCGTCCCAGTGGGTCATGGCGGCAAATCGGAAGATCCGTCCCTCGCGCCTGCGGGCGGCAATGCAGGAAACGATGAGCTTCGCTGCTGCGGCCGGACCTGCGTCGATGAGCGCGAAATGACCGTTCGGCAAATCGAGGAGGATAGATTCGCCTTGCCCGACGTCCAGCAAGTGCAACGCAAATGTCCCAAGCGGCGGAGGATCCACGTCACGCCTCATCCCAGAGAGCCTGGGCCAGCTCTTGGACCTCCCGGTATTCTTGGAGCATAAGAGCTTCCGCGGGCGTCATGCCCTCAGCCTGTTCGCGATAGGCCAGAAATGCGGCGTACAGCTCGTCGAGGCGCTGCTGCAGCCGATCCTCGCGCAGATCGGGAATGGGCCATGCCGCTACATCAGCGAGGTTGAATTCCACGCTCCCATCGAGCCTTGGTGCGCCCGAGTCGAGCAGTGGTAGGATTAGATCATCTTGGCTCATCCAAACGACGACGCTTGCAGCAAATTCCGGTCTGGTTGCTCGAAGTTGAAGGCCCGCAGCCGGAATGACGTTACCACGCAAGTTCACCCATGCGTACCATGCGCGGCCCTGTCCACGGCTGGCAGCCGTGACCGATGTCCTCGACGCGTACACGAGCGGTAGCTCGTTCTCCTGATAGCTATTGTGCGTCCTGAATCGAATCTCTCCCTGCTTTCCCCGCGCGATAAACTCTCTTGCCATGCCCTCCGCCGCTTGTCCGCTGGATATCGCTTCGAGAATAATTCTACCCAGTTCATAGCTGTTTGGATCCGTTTTGCGGAGCGAATTAATATCGAACCACTGCGAACCTCCGCCCGGAGGCACGAACACCCATCGGTCTTCGACAACCGGCTCGCACCATAGTGGGACTTTCGGAGAGATCGTCTTTGCGTTGACAAATGGGCGTAGTCGCGACGACCGGTTTGCAATCTTTCCCGTGAGGTCATGTTTGACCTTCCCATCGGGTAAACCGCAGAACGTGAAGAGTTTTCCACGCCAGGGCTTCGGCGCCAGCACCACACCCTGATGGAACCTGTCCCCCATCACCTCCTGCAGCGCCGCCTTGCCGCGTGAGGATGCCGCTCGTCGGCGTTTGCCGCCAAGCCACTCCGAGGACGCAACCACCGGGGGGACAATCCTCGACTTGACGATGTCGTTGTTCTGCCCCGGTTCGGCTAGCAGAACCGCCGTATCCCATTCCTCGGCCCGAATCAGACCGCCGATGTGCACGACACGCGTCCGAGGCCGCCACTGGCGCTCCGAAGCCTGTTTCTTGCCCACGACAAGCCCTGCGTACGAGTGGACGTCGCGAAACGGCGTCCCATAGTTCGCGACAACCAGATCGAGCCGAACATGCCTTGACAGCCACTCGCGCCAACGAGCGGAGAGCCGGCCCGTAAACAAAGTCGACGGCATCACGACGCCCAGCCCAGCGCCGGGACGCGCGACGCGCACCGCCGCCGCGAAGAATGCGATCGCCTGGTGCGGGTACGCTTCGACCTCGAAGATCTCCGGAATGGCCGTGGCACGGTCAGGCCGCGTCCACCGATTCGGCGCATGAAACGGCGGGTTGATGAGCACCACATCCGGCGCCGGAAGCGCTTCCAGGGTCGCCTTCTGCAGGGCATCTCCTCGCCGGAGATTGTCCGTGAGGGACGGGAGCGGGCGGTCTCCTTCCAGCAGCGCCGGCACACATCGGATCGCCGTGCGGAGCAGATTCAACGCGCAGAGCTGGGACGCCAGCGGGCTGGCGTCGATGGCCTGCATTTTTTTGTCGAGCACCTGCCAAGCGACCTCGGGCTTGCGCCACGCAGGCTCGATGAGGATCTCGCGCAGCGCCGCACAGAGCAGCTCCCCGGAACCGGCGGCAATGTCGGTTACAATGGGTAGCTCTTCTACGCTTTCGGCCGTCCGCACGAGCGGCCTCACCAGCATCCGGGCCAGCGTGTCCGCGTAGATCCGCGGTGTGTAGTAAACCCCCTTGGCTCGGCGTGCCGTCCGATCGGCGCTCGTCTTCAAATCGTTGCCGAACAGCGAGCGCTGCGCCTTCTGTTCGTGCTCGTAGTCGACCCCGAGGATGTCCTCATAGAAAGCGCCCACCGGATCCACCTCAAGCGCGCCGAAGTTGACCCCAATGGCATACGACTCCTGGATGATCGTCCGCGCAATGTCGAAGGCGACCTGCCGGATTCCACGGAGCACGCGGCTGTTCAGCCGGTTTGAAGCGTCTCGGACGAACCCTTGCAGCCGGTCCCACGTGCCCTGTGCATCCGTCGCGCGCCGCAAGGAATCGGGGCGCAGCCAGGCCACACGATCGAGATCCTCGATCGTGCGGAGGAGGAGCACACCTGCGACGAACCGTGTGAATGTATCCTTAAGTCGCTGTGCATCCTCCAGGGACTGGCCCTGCTGGGCGTACCTCGCGCAGTACAGATCCCACCAGCTCTCGATTCGCTCCGTCACCAGTCGGGTCGGGTTCTCTGCACGCAGCCCGAGAACATCCACCGGTGTGGTCTCCCGTGGTGCAAGCTGGCCACACGCCGCAAAGCCGGCAGGTGTCAACCCGGAAAGCACCCGCTCGTTCAGCGTCCCGTTCGATCCCGTCCACGCGAGGCGGTTTTTGAGGTCGAACCAGCGAAGCGCTCCGGGATCCGCCGTGATGCACCATCGAAACCCCGCGTGCCACGCCGGCTCCCAGGGCCGCTCCGAAGGTTTTGCAGCGACCATGGATGCGCTCGTGGGGAAGCCGCCAAGCGTGAACCGGCCCAACTCGTCCGAAATGGGCATCCACTCGACCTCAGCCTCGGCACTGTCCCACCCGAGTGCCTTCAGGACGGTGGCTGCCCGCTCACGCGGCCCATCAAGCGAAAGGCCGTTCTCGAGTGCGCGAAGGTTTACTCTTCCGGCCACGATCGCTTCTGTAGAGCTGCTTCCATGCGTTCCGAGTCGAAGCAAACCCCAGAACCTCCGCGCTCGTCAACACGACTCTTCTCGGGGCCCGCTCTCGTCTCCTCCCGGCCCGCGATCGCCTTGCCGGCGGCCGACGCGGCAATCGACGCCGTGGAAACCCCTTCCCAGCGCTCTATCTCACCAATCCCAACGGCCCCCTGGCCTTTGCAGTGCCCTATCTCACCAATCCCAAGGCCCTGTGGCCTCCGCGGCGGTCTAGCTCACCAATCCCAATGACCCCTGACCTTCCCGGCGCCCTACCTCACCAATCCCAAGGCCCTGTGGCCTCCGCGGGCGCTGATCAGATGTTTCCCAGCCCGAGCCGCACGATCGCAGGGGTCGCCAAGCCGCTCGACGACGAGCTTGCGGTTCAGGACATGCCACG
>CAZVMT010000188.1:3974-5999 GCA_964628765.1 uncultured Candidatus Bathyarchaeia archaeon
TCGCAGGGGTCGCCAAGCCGCTCGACGACGAGCTTGCGGTTCAGGACATGCCACGACTACAGTGTGCGTCATCTCCCAAGGAGGTGCATGATGTCGAAACTTAGCAAACAGGTGCAGAATCAGCTCCAGGTGACCGAAAAGGTGGTGATGAGCGCGCGGACGCACGCCGCGCAGATTGCGCAGGCGCTTTCCGAATCGCTCGGGAAGATGCCGGAGGCCGTCAAGCCGAACCACCTCAAGGGTATCACCATCGACGCGAAGCTGTCCGAAAGCATGATCCTCGCAATCGCCTGGGGGCTCGAGAATAAAGCCGGGGAGCTGCGGCAGCGCGAGCTCGAGTATACGGCCGAGCAGGCGGATGACCCGGCCGTGCGCGAGGCGCGGGACGAGGCGACGGAACAAGCCATTGAATTGATGACGGGGCTGCGCGCGACGGTGGAAACCGTGGCCGGGCGCGAGGCGCTTGCGTCCTATGGCCTTCTGGGCGAAACCACCCGGGTGCCGGGCAAGCTGCTGAATCACATGGAGAATGTAGGGCAGCTTTTGAAAAAATCGCCGGCCACGATAAAAAAGCCATTCGGTGTGTCCTTTGATTCCGCCGAGGCGGCCTCTTCGATCGAGGCATTGCACGAGAAGCTCGCGGGGTGTATCAGCGCCGACCACCGCGAGGCACGCGAGCTGGAAGACGCCCTGACCAAACGCAATCGCGCGATGGATGCGTGGGTGGAAGCCTATCAGAGCACGGCGGCTGCGCTGGAGGGGCTCTACCGGATGGCGGGGTGGAAGGAGCTTGCGGATCGGATCCGCCCCACGCAGCGGACGATTCGAGGCGAAGACCCCGGCCCGGAGCTGGGCGAGGGCAACGCCGCAGAAGGCAAGCAATAGCGACCCGGCCGAGGACGACCCTGACGGCGACTCGGCGACTGCAACCACGAACGACCCCAGATCCAGCACGACACGGTTGAGCCAAGCGTCTGCTTTGCGCTACTCTGAAGCACTGGCCGGGGGAAGCGGTTACCTGGCGGAGAAAGGCGACGGACAGATGGGCGATTGGATTGTGACAAACCCCGGTGTGCTGGGCGGAAAACCGTGCATCCGCGGAACCCGCATCAGTGTGGAGCTCATCCTCGAGTTGCTCGCAAGCGGGGCGACACGGCAAGACATCCTGGCAGCGTATCCTCAGGTCACGGACGAGGGGTTGACCGCAGCGTTCCAGTACGCCGCCCGGTCGTTGAAGAACGAGATCGTCTGGGACGTAAAACTCTCTGCATGAGGCCGCTCGACTTCCCTCTGCTGGCGGACGAGAACATCCACCCGGATGTGATCCGGGCCCTGGTTCTACCGAGGAAGGATGTGACGTCGGTGGTCGGGGACGGACTGGGCGGCCGCTCGGATGCCGAAATCCTTCAACATGCGCACGCCCAGGGTCGTGTGATCCTCACGCATGATGCAGACTTCGGGACACTGATCATAGCGCAAGAAAAGCCGTTCACGGGCATTATCTATCTCCGCCCCGGTCACATATCAGCCCATTACGTACTGGAAGTCATCACGGCGATTGCGTCGACGCCGGTAGATGTCGAGCCGCCCTTCATCATCGTGGCGGAGCGGAAAGCCGACACGGTCAAGGTCAGAATCCGGTCGCATGGAAGCGAGGCACAACGCGGATAAGGACTCGCGCGACGACGGCGGCTGCGCTGGAGGGGCTCTACCGGATGGCGGGGTGGAAGGAGCTTGACTTCGATACGTGCTCACGCTCCCTTTGTGGCATCTCCCTACTCTGCTGCGCTCGGGCGTCCAGCCCCGGAATATCGAGGAACACCCATGCAGACACGACAAGTTTCCTCGAACGCAGCGCTCACGGCGATCGTCCTTTTCTTCTGCGGATGCAATCTGCTGGCAGATATCCACAACGGCATCGCTCGCGGAACGTTGACGTGCTCCAGCCTTGCCGACTGCGCGGCCGCCATCGAGGCGCCGGAATGCCGGAAAGCCGTGGCTTGCGAAAACCGCCATTGCATCTTC
>CAZVMT010000189.1:0-5995 GCA_964628765.1 uncultured Candidatus Bathyarchaeia archaeon
TCATGGATTCAAACACTTTACTATTAGTAATAATTGGTGGAGGACTCATCCTCGTAGTACTCTACCTTTTTCTCACCACTCGGTGATTCCTTTTTACCGGTGACGAAGAGAAGATAGAGTACGACGAGGATGAGTCCTCCACCAATTATTACTAATAGTAAAGTGTTTGAATCCATGATAACCTATTATCCATTATCTTCACTGTTTTTGAATATTTTCACTAAATAATAAAACGTGGATAGATCAGAAGCCATAAATGGTGTAAAGACGTCTTCTTGGTATTCGGACTGAAGAATATGAGTGAGCCAGTAAAGAAACAGAGTTTCGATAACATGGATTTTAAGTTCATGGCAGCGTATGCACAATACTCCGAGAAATTCGATGAAGCCCAAAGCGATGAACGACGGACCCAGCTCAATGAGGCCATAACCCAGCTACACTCTGAGGAAATCACCTATCCAGACTTCTACAATACCTTGGGTGAAGAGACAGATGACCGGAAAAAATACTTCCGAGCCAAGATAAACACGACCCGCAAATTCGCCTACCGCAAGAACGAACGCAAGGTAGACAGGATAAAACGCCACAAGTAGCATAAACATAGGACTTTAACCTATGAATCGCCTTATGCATACATTCGGTGAACCAGCTTGGACTATGTTGAGGTAACGGAGAACGTTGGATATATCCCGGGAGGGGTTAATGTGGGTGTCATCAGAAACGGTGAGGAAGCGATCCTCGTTGATACTGGGCTCGATAAGGACAATGGACGAAAGACGCTGCGACTGCTTGAGGAAAAAGGGCTAACCCTCAAGGCGATAATCAACACCCATAGCCACGCTGATCACTTTGGGGGAAACGCCTACCTAGCCAGAAACACTGGGGCGGAGGTTTATGCTCCGAGTGTTGAATCCGGGATTATACAGAACCCCTTGCTGGAGCCAATCTATCTTTTTCACGGGGCAAACCCCATTAGAAACCTCCATAACAAGTTCGTGTTAGCTGACCCATCCCCCGTAGATCACGTAATTGAACCCGGTGAACTTTCCATAATTGGTTTAGAGTCTGAGATAATATCGTTGCCGGGGCATAGCTATAACCAGATAGGCGTAAAATATGATAACGTGCTGTTCTGCGCTGACACTGTTTTCTCGGAGAGGGTCATAGACAAGTACCGTATTCCAGTGGTTCAGGATGTTGGTGAGCACCTCAAGACCCTTGAGAAGCTGAGGAAGATGGAATGCGCATTGTTTGTTCCAGCGCATACAGGGCCCACAGAGGACATCAAGCCTCTCGTGGATAAGAACCTCGCAACCACCAATAACATCATAGCGGATATCAAGACGCTCCTGAGAGAGCCAAAGACCACCGAGATGGTACAGTCAGGGCTGGGTAAACTCTATGGACTCGACCTCAACGTTGTCCAGCAGTACTACCTGATACACATGACGATCATGGCTTATCTAGGATACCTATATGATTCGAAACAGACTGAGATCAGGTTGGAGGACAACCTCCTGTATTGGTCAATCCTTGACGGCTAGGCTGAAGATCAAGACAGCCAGATACATTATCCCAGTAGCTAACATGAAGATAGGCAGATAACCATAATAATCCGCTATCCAAGCCCCAACGATGGGAGCCAACACACCAGTGATGCTGCTGGGCATGAAGGTCAACGCGAAGCCCATGCCCATCTGGCTTGGAGGAGAAAGCTTCGCGGTTATAGCAGCCTGCCCGGGCATCGCCATAATTCCGAACAGCCTGTAGACGAGGTACATGGCCATGAATGGGTAGATTCCCGGCACGTAGAAGGCTGCGATGAAGAATGTGCTGGATACCAGCATGCTTGCTATTACCCAGCGTTTCTCACCGAAGCGTGTAGCCAAGTAGCCACCAGTGGGTGCACCTACGAGTCCGAGTATCCCTGATATCCCGAGCATGAAACCGATCTGGACAGTGCTCCAGCCCCTGGCCTCACTCAGGTAGATACTCAGGAAGGGGGCGAACATGCCCATACCAAACATACGCACCCCACGGGAAGCTATGTAGAGGAGGAAATCCCGTGTCAGGAGGGATGTGGGTTCATCTGGGTCGGTTTCCTCTGTGTGGTTGTTGCCATTGTGTTCACCCCTTGGGTCGGTCTTGACCATCAAGAGGAATACGATTCCGAGGATGATGGGGATGACCCAGAACTGGTAAACCTGCCTCCAGAGAAACCCCAGCGACAACATGATAGAGACACTCAAAGGGCCAAGGGAAACCCCGAAGGTCCCGCCAGCGTTTAGAAACCCCATAGCCTTTGATCTATCCTTGGGGGATGATGTCCGGGCCGAGTAGCTGTGGGCTGGTGGATGATAGAAGGTGCCTGTTAATGTGAAGAGGACCGCGGCCACAACAAACATCCAAGGGGAGACACTGAACCCAGCGATCAGGGCTCCGAGGGCGGACATGCCTACGCTGATGGCTATTATCTTCTTTGACCCGAATCTGTCGCTGATCCACCCCGCTGGTATGCTGAATATGGCTTGGCTCAGTGGGGGTACGGCGGAGATTACGCCGATCTGGAAGTTGTTTAGACTGAAGTCTTCCTTGATGTCTGGGTAGATGGTTGACTGCATGTTACCGGCGGCGTGCACTAGGGCGTGGGTAACAACCATGGCCATTATGCCCTTGTTCATTAGTGATGTTTTTTCTTCTGTCTTCTTCTCTTCAGCCATCGCAGGATTCAACTGCACAGCCTTGTACCGCTTTATACATATAATGAGTCCGGTCCACGATGACCATAAATATCCAGTGGGAGAAAATCATGCTATGTCAGATGGGTTCAACATCATCGAACTCACCATCAAAGGATTTCATGAAGCCCTCATAAACGGTGAGACAACGTGCAGAGAACTCGTTGAGGTCTACCTTGAGAGGATCAACAAACTCGACCAATCAACAGGGCTGAACTCCATGGTGGTACTCAACCCAGAAGCAGTGAAACGAGCCACAGAACTCGACAAAGAATACCTAGAAACAGGGAAACTGCGCCCACTCCACGGGGTACCAGCCATAATCAAGGACAACTACGACACCCATGACCTCCAGACCTCGGCAGGGAGCCTAGCATTGAAAGGCAGCATCCCACCAGATGACGCGTATCAGGTTAGGAAACTCAGAGAGGCGGGGGCAATTGTTCTGGGCAAGAGTAACATGGCTGAGTGGGCCTTCAGCCCATACCAGACAGTGAGCAGCATCGCTGGCACCACACGAAACCCATATGATCTTGAACGGGTTCCCGCTGGTAGCAGCGGCGGTACCGCGGCGGCTGTGGCAGCGAACCTCGGATTGGTTGGGTTGGGCACAGATACGGGTAACAGCATCAGGGGGCCGAGCAGCCACTGCTGTCTCGTTGGGTTCAGGTCAACCATGGGGTTGACGAGCAGGGATGGTATAGTTCCGCTTTATCTACGGAATGATGTAGGTGGACCCATCTGCAGGACAGTCGAGGACGCTGTGAGGGTGCTAGATGTCATTTCTGGGTATGACCCAGCGGACCCCATCACAGTGAGGTCGAAGGGAAATATCCCAGACTCGTACCTTGGTTACCTCGACCCAGCTGGTTTGAAGGGAAAGAAGATCGGTGTCCTTCGATACTATACAGATCAGTCATCTACGGATGGAGAGATACTCGAATTGTTTGAGGAGGCACTGAGGGACCTTGAGTTGAATGGCGCTCTCCTAGTTGACCCATTCAACATACCTGATTTCGAGGAACTGACAAAAGACATATGGTGCAACACCTTCAAACACGACCTCAAAATGTACCTAGCAACCCTCAAAAACCCACCATACAAAACAATTGAAGAAATCTACGAGACAGGGCTCTACTCACCGTACATCGCGGATAGGCTCAAACGCATGGCTGAATCAGACCCGAATCCCTCATGCGGCGACCTGTATACTGAGCCGAGAAACATCAAACTCAGGGAAACCATAGAGACCCATATGAACAGGCATAGCCTGGATGCGTTCGTCTACCCCACTTGGAGTAACCCTCCTAGGCGTATAGGCGACATGGAGAGCCCAGCTGGTGACAACAGCCAGAAGATACCACCCCACACAGGATTACCCGGCTTCACGGTGCCCATGGGATACACCCATGGGTGTCTGCCCGCTGGTCTCCAGATTGTCAGCAGGCTCTTCAGCGAGCCAACCCTGATAGAGATAGCTTACGCCTATGAGCAGGCGACTAGGCACAGAAAGCCCCCAGTGGGATTCCAGTAAAAATTATTCGATGTTGATTAGTCCGAGGGAGCATGCGCATGGCTGTGCATTGGCGAGGCTCGGCATAGCCTCTATGTGGAGCTTGCATATGAGGCCCTCTGACCTGACTACTTGGCATATCCTGCACATCTGGAGGAGGAGCATATCGGGTTGACTTGAGTCCGAGGCTAGGTTCTTGGCTAGCTCTGATACAAGCTCATTTATTTTCGGTGATTGATTTATGAAGTCTAGGTCGTCTCCCCGTTTCTGGTTCAGGTACTGGGTTATGGCTGCTGGTGTCAACCCCATGAGTTCTGCTATCTTGGATTTCTTTAGCCCGTATTCCTCCACGAGTTTCCTGCTTATGGCTACTCGTAGTGGTGGTAGTATGTGTTGGACGACTATCATGCATGGGGGTTTCATGTTACCTGTTTAGTGATAACAAGGGTTATATATTTAACGCTGTTAAATGTGTGATTAACGGCGTTAAAAACTGTTTTAACGGCGTTAAGAGGCGATCAATTGAACATAGCAACAGAGATCACGGACCTAATCGGGAACACACCGATAATCAGACTCAACAAACTCCCTAGAAAAGAATCAGCCAGAATCTTGGCTAAACTGGAGGGCCAGAACATAGGTGGATCCGTAAAGGATCGAATGGCAAAGTACCTAATCGAGTACGCGGAGGCAGCGGGTAGCCTCGACAGGAGCAAGACCATACTAGAAGCAACATCTGGAAACACTGGGATAGCACTCTCCATGATAGCTGCATCCAAGGGCTACAGGATCACCATAACCATGCCTGAGTCCGTGAGCGTGGAGAGGAGGAAGCTCATCCAAGCCTATGGAGCCGAGTTAATACTCACACCCAAGGCAAAGGGAACAGCGGGAGCCATCGAGCACAAGCAGAACCTCTTAGCAGAGAAACCAGACGAGTATATTGATATCAACCAGTTCAAGGACCCAGCCAACATACAGGCCCACTACCAGACCACTGGGAGAGAGATCATAGCCCAAACAGGTGGACAGGTAGACTCTGTAATCGTCGGAGTGGGAACCGGGGGGACAGGTGTGGGAGTCAGTCTCAGGTTGAAGCATTTTAACCCCATGATCAAGGTGATTGGAGTATACCCAGAGATAGGGAAGCCTATTCAGGGCCTAAGGAATCCTGATGAACCGTTCCCAACCGAGTTGTATCGTAGGGAGGGCTTCGATGAGGTAATCGAGGTTAAGGGCGATGAGAAAGAGGCATATTATCAGGTTGCTAGGAGGGCTGCTAGAGAGGAGGGGCTGCTTATTGGGATAAGCTCGGCAGCGATCCTCTATGTGGCCTTGAAGGAGGCTGAGGAGCTGGGAGAGGGTAAGACGGTTGTCGCGATTCTCCCGGATTCTGGTATAAAGTATCTGAGTACAGACCTCTTCGATGCCATCTAGCCTCAGTGGTTTTTAGAACTCCTCGATGGTCTCGGGTTTCTTCTGTACATGGAATAGTCTATCCAGTTGGTCAACATAGGATTCCTCTGAGACCTCGACCAACCTATAGGTCCATAGCTTTCTGAAATCCACCACACCCATCAGTAGGCTGCTCAGATATTCGACGTTCAACGAGACCGTAACATCGCTGCCCTCAGCTATCTTGGGTCTACCATCTACAAAGTGAACAGTGATGGAACCATCGTTCTTAGGGACAAAGCTATCACTTACAATGAACTCGACCCTGATATTCTCATCGTTAAAGCTA
>CAZVMT010000190.1:0-5924 GCA_964628765.1 uncultured Candidatus Bathyarchaeia archaeon
TGGATGATGAGCAGAGGATAACTTGGCGTTTGGATAGCTTTGACTTGGATCTGGGGCTGAATTGGAGGCTTCCAAGACGACTAGTAGACCGCGTGGAGAGGAACATCGAGAGGCAGATCTTGTCTTCCTACCCTGAGATACCATTATCACCATCAGTAGTAAGGCATCAACTAGAAGGAACCGAGCTACTTTTAGAGCTGGACATCAAGAAAATAGTCCACAGAGAGAAATCAGTCATCGTGCAAGCAGACGTAGAATACAAGTAGAGTCTTGGGCATTACTGACCCTAGGTCATGGAACCACATCTTTTCGGTCAATGCAATCAAAGAAGAGCGTGGATGGGGATACAAAAAAATTAGACTGGATTTTGAGTAGCCTCAACCTGGTAGCTTCCCGTGGAGCACCTGAATCTCCTTCTGGACTTTTCCATCAACGAGTTTCTGATGATACGTGCCCCAAGCGGTTCCAGTGCTCCAGAAGCAGTTGAAATCCTCAGCGTTGATCCTTGGCTCAAAATCAATCCCACCACCAACCATATCGTAGCTGAAGCCACTCAACGCCAGAATCAATCCCCAGCTCGCCATACTCCGAGCATAGTGATAGCCGCATTCAACCTCGTTCCATGGGTTACGCCTAACCCCATCATGGCGATCCCTCAACGCCTTCACGATGGTCAACCCCTCATCGATATGCCCCTCATAGATGAGGTGAGCCGCGACATGGTACTCGATACCGGGCCAGACCTCGTGGCTGTAGACGAAGGGGTATGCTGGTCTCCCACCTTTGGGCCATGTGCAGATGAGTAACCCTTTCTCGTCGTTCAACGCGTAGGTTCGCTGTGTGTTGTCGTGGTCGTGGAAGTCTGTCTTGAAGTTGTACATGTAGACGCTCTTGATGGCCTTATTCACATGTTGAGGGGGTAAAAGGTAGCCCAGTCCCATGAGGTGGGCGTTAATCTGTCCCAGTAGCTGGTCGCTGAGGCAGCCAATCCCGTGCTGATACTTGTATGCGTCAACATCATCCAGCCTCTGGGCATAATAGTCTCCATCCCAGAGGGTCTTATCCAGGTTAACCCTGCCCTTCTCATAGAGCATCCTGTATTTCTCGGCTGACTCATAGTCCCCAGCTGCCTCCGCGAGGTGAACACCAGCCTTCAATGCAGCCAAGAACATTATACCGCTTAACGGGTTGGGTCCGTAGAAGCTGATATCATAGGTGTTATGCTGTTTGGACTCGGTGACACCATCCCTGTCTTGATCCCATACGGCGCAGGCGTAGTCCAGCGCTCGTTTGGCGCCGGGGTACTGGGCGTTCATCCAGTCGGTGTCTCCGCTGAGCTTCCACTCCCTGTATAGGCTCATGATGGAGCCGCATTGCCCATCGGATGCTGCTTCCACTGCGTCCCAGCTGATGGTGCCGGGAAACGCCTTGAAGGCTCTGAAGCTCATCTTGCCCTCAGCATCAGTCTCTATCTGGAACTCTGTCTCGCGCATGCTTCTTTCGAGGCTGGGGAAGAGGTAGGCTAGGGTCTGCTCATAGTTCCAGACATGAGTACAGTTCCCGCTGCAGCAGCCAGCGTCTGGGAAGCAGCCCTCGTAACCAAAGAAGCCGCCGTCCTTAAGCCAGAAACAGGTGTTGCTCCTCAACACGGTTATGTTGGCTGCAGCTGCATCGATCACATAGCTTGGTAAAGATGAACCATATAGGGCGTCCCTGAATTTTCTGCTATAGCCTTCTAGATGGTCTCTGGTCTCCGCATAGTATTGGCAGACCTCCCATGAGTCATCGAACCTCAGGGCGTAGCGGTTCTGGACTATATCCTGTTCGCAGTCACAGCCACCGCAGTCACATGTCAGCCTCTGGTTCCAGTTCTTGAGCCTGTTGGGGAAATACCATGAGATGAGGAAAATATAGGAAGCTGATTCACCAGGCTTGATCTTCTTGGTGACTGCTAGGCTTCCAGCGTCGGTCTTACCCTCTTGACTGGGCTCTGTGTAGCCGTGACCCGTGAGCCTACCATCACTGGATAAGTCGTCCCAGAACTCGCGAAGGGTGTCCCACCACCCGCTCCTGTACCAGTAGGGTTTGAAACATGCATCAGGTTCTGTTGTGGCTAGGGTGTGGCTGCCATACTGGAGGCTGTTGGGGTAGAGCTTGTTTGATGTATAATGGATACCAGAGACCCCGTTTCCCTTCCTGACGGTGTTCTCGTTTCGCCCATACTGCTCTGGCTTGACCCACCCAAAGTCAGCTATACCTGTAAAACCCACTGCGTTCAACATACTACCAGCGATAGTTACCTCCAACTCATCTTTTCCTGTGTTCTCGACGGTGTACTTGAAGACAGCGAGGGGTAGCCCAGAGTCATCGGGCTCATGGGGGATAAACGGGGTGTAAGCCTCTAGCCCCACTTTCACGGGGAGCCTGTCATCCGTGAGGTCAACGTAGACAAACGGATACTCGGAGTACATCATGCTATCCTTGAAGCGGGGTAATCCACTAACCGAGCCGGGGTGGAAGCCATGACTCTGACTGAATGGGGGCACAAGTTCACTCTCAAGCACCTTCGCCACCACATCAGTGCCCTGCTTTATGGCTATGGCGAAGAAGCTGTAGGGTAGCTTCTGTCCCTTGGCGGATTTATTCCATATCTCCCAGTCCCGGAGATCACCACGGCT
This sequence comes from uncultured Candidatus Bathyarchaeia archaeon, assembly GCA_964628765.1. GTDB lineage: Archaea > Thermoproteota > Bathyarchaeia > TCS64 > TCS64 > RBG-16-57-9. Next base: position 2,679 of record CAZVMT010000190.1, read on the forward strand.
GCCCACGCTGATGTTTCCCGTGCCTATCCCGCCCAGCAGGAAGGCAGCCTCTGTGGCTTCCCTACCGTATCGTTTCTGGGCATCGTAGTTGTATAGCTCCTCTTTGCTGAATATGGGGTTCATAGAATTCACTGATGGGTACTTGTGCTAGGGGTTGAAAATGTTTACGAGCACACGAGGTGTTCAATAGTGTTAAACTTTCATAAACAGAATAAGTTCCGTGAATAGTTTGAGTGCGAAAGAAGCAGCCCTTGAATGGGTTGGGGAAAACGAGAAACAGCTCGTTGATATACATCAGAAGATCTGGGAGCTAGCCGAGGTAGGTCTCCAGGAGATCAAGACAGCCAAGACCTTGACGGATATCCTTGAGAAAGAGGGGTTCAAGGTGGAGAAGGGTGTGGCTGGGATGCCCAGCGCCTTCGTGGCTACCTATGGTAGGGGGAAACCGGTTATTGGGATCATGGGGGAGCTGGATGCTTTACCCGGTATCAGTAACAAGCCTGTCCCGGTTCATGATCCATTGGTGGAGGGGGGAGCAGGGCATGGCTGCGGTCACAACGGATACGCCACCACAGCGCTAGGGGGAGCACTGGCGGTCAAGGCTGCCATGGATAAGGGACTCGTGAAGGGCACCATCAAGATGTTTGGGTGCCCAGCGGAGGAGACCCTCGTCGGCAAGGTCTTCATGGTACGGGATGGTGTCTTCGATGGATTGGATGCGTGTATCGGGCATCACCCCAGCAGCTTCAACGGGGCAACACTGAGGAGCGGTAACGCCATGAACAGCGTAAAGTTCGAGTTCTTTGGAGTAGCGAGCCACGCGGCTGGGAGCCCCGAGATGGGGATCAGCGCCATGGACGCTGTTGAGTTGATGAACATAGGCGTTAATTATATGCGTGAGCACGTGGTTCAGGAGACCCGTATTCATTACGTTGTGGAGGATGGGGGTCATGAGCCCAACGTCGTGCCTCCCTATGCCCGTAGCTGGTACTATGTACGGGCTCCGGAGAGGGAGCTGGTTGATCTCTATTATCAACGGTTGCTGGATATGGCTGATGGCGCGGATAAGATGGTGGGGACCACCCACAAGGTGACCTTCCTCAGCGGGGTGCACAACGGGATGGAGAACCGTGTACTGGCTGAGACAGCCATCGCCAACATGAGAGCCATAGGGGCCCCGGAGTACTCTGATATGGAGGAGAAGTTCGCGGCTGAGTTAGCCAAGACGATCCCGGTTGAGAAGAAGCGGATTGGTTTGATGAAGAGTCATCTGCCTGACGCCATGGAGTTACTGGATGTGAACCTGAACTCAAATATCTATGACCCTGTTGGGGCTGGCACCAAGGGTGGCGGTAGCAGCGATGTCGCTGATGTGGCGTGGAACACACCCACTGTCCAGTTCAGAACCGTATACACCATCGTGAGCGCGGCTGGGCATAGCTGGCAGAACACGGCGTCCAACGGCACGAGCATAGGGCACAAGTCAACCATCTTCGCCTCCAAGGTCATGGCAGCAACAGTCATCGATCTATTAACAAGACCCGAGCTGGTTCAGGCAGCCAAGGAGGAGTGGAAACGACAGATGCAGGGCAGAGAGTACAAGTCTCCTCTGCCGCCTGACGCCAAGCCTCCGCTGGACCAGTTGAAGCCCCAGCACTAGGCTCCTCATTTCTTTATTATATTATACTCGATATATTTTATCAACACCAGGGCGCTGGCGAGAAAGAGATACCCTAACCCGAAATAATACCCAACCTGTATCTCCAAGAGCTTCATGACAGCAGTAATAACGATGCCCACAGCGAATATGATGATGATCGCGATGGTGGCGGGTAGCCTCTTCTCCATATCCTCTCTTGTCTTGGGGTGGAAATATGCCTCCCAGCTGATATAGCCGCTGCTGCCTACAGATTTGAGCGTCTTTGTCTTGCCGGCTTTCACAGTGTTGAGGTCCACGTAGCCTTCCCCCGGCATATTATCCAGGCGAGAGAACTGCAGGTCAATGGGTTTCTCGGTCAGCTCTCCATTGCGGTACTTGATGGTCACATAGATAACGACTATGACAGCAGCCAAGGTCACCAGGAGCCCGATGTTCATGATGGTCGATGTGAAGCTCATAGGTACCCGTTGCAGAACTATGGCGTTTAAACCTATTCAAAAGCTACTGTATGAGCCACTGGGCTAATGTGACCTTCTTCGTGTTATAGTGGTCCTGGGTGGTCACTATCTCCCTTTCTAGGAGCGACTGTATCGTGCGGTGGGTCTGCACCCTCGTGAGCCCAAGCTCGTAGCTGATGTCTTTCTGGAGCATCTCCCCACCGTGATCAAGTAACGCTTGGACAATCATTTTCTCGTGTTCATTCAATAACCGTAGGGCTACATCGATCTTATCTGACTCCAAGGGTTCAGGGCTAACCACAGGTTCCACGGCTTCTCCAATAGTCATTCTTCCACCCTTGATCCAGAGGTAGATGATTATCACGGTTAGCAAGAATATGATGATCCACAGCAGGGCTGTGTTTGCCCCATTGGTGTGGGGCATCATGGGTGTCATCTGCCTGACTATGCTCTGGATTATCATTTTATTGGGTATCTGAGGCGTGGTTATTATTGGTTTGCGAATTAGTTTTGTTGATATTGGAAAAACCTTTTTTTATCGTTTTTTCTGATTATATCGATTAAAAAACGGGTTTTTTTATGTTTAAACGTTTTCTTTCGCTTTTTTTAGCTAAAATATTTTTTCTTTTCCGTTTTTTGTTATAGAAAATGTTTTTTATATTTTTTTTCTTTAAAAGAGGCGAATATAGGGCTTCTTTAAATAGGATAAGCGGCTTATATTAGTGATAACTGCTTGCTAGACCTCAAAGAATTACTGGTTTTCAACCAGAACAAAAGGAAGAGTGCCCTAGTTTATCTGACTATCTGTAGTTTGGACGTTGAAATGGGCAGTTCTGTGGTAAGAAAGGAGGTGAAGACTAGTTGATTCTGAACGTAATGTTGAATAGTGCATTGAATGTCCCACCTATATGGGGAGCAGCGGCGTTTGCTTTCGGTGTAGTGGCTTTTTTAGCTATTTTCCTGTACTTCTCCAAGAGACTCTAGACTAAGGGATGCACCGCATCTCTCTTTTCTCACTATGACGCTTTTTGGTATTGATTAGACGGGGATTTGGTATAGATTGTGATCGGAAATAAGCCGTTTTTAGGCTGGTTTTATCGCTGGGGGCTTTTCCTGGGTTGGGATTGG
>CAZVMT010000191.1:0-5885 GCA_964628765.1 uncultured Candidatus Bathyarchaeia archaeon
CCAGAGAGAGCACGTTGGCTACACCCTCACAAGACCATGAAGGAGATGGGGATCATCGCTGGTGGAAACAGTGACTGCCCTGTCACATACTATAGTCCCTTTGTCCAGATGTATGCGGCTGTGACTCGTAAGAGCAGCAGCGGTCAGGTTGTGGGACCAGAGGAAGCCATCAGCGTCATGGATACCATCAGGGTCTACACTTGGAACGGGGCGTACCTCGGCAAGGACGAGGATAAGCTGGGCAGCATCGAGCCCGGTAAGCTGGCTGATATGATAGTGATAGACAGGGACATCCTGTCGATCCCGCATGAGGAGATCAAGGACATCCAGGTCCTGAAGACAATCGTAGACGGGAAGATCGTCTACGAGAAATAACTTTCTCAGAATTCAGGCTTGGGCTTACCCATTTTTTTATCATATGCAGCTTTGACGAAGCCATAGTATGGTGGGCTGGGTGCCCATGGTCTTGACTTGAACTCTGGGTGGAACTGGGTCCCGAGGAAGAAGTACTTGTCGGGGAGCTCCAGTATCTCCTTGAGCTTCTTCTCCTTACTCACAGCCGTATAATGTGCCCCAGCCTTCTCCAATGCATCAAAGTATTCCTCGTTGACCTCCCAGCGGTGCCTGTGACGCTCCTTGATCTCAGTCGAACCATAAAGCTTCGCTGCTATGCTGTCTGCTTCTACTTCTACCCTGTTGGAGCCGAGCCTCATGGTGCCCCCCAGCTCGCTGATGGCTTTCTGCTCGGGTAATAGGTCTATGACTGGGTGTGGGGTCTCGGGTACACACTCTGTGCTGTGGGCTCCCTCTATCCCAGCCATGTTTCTCGCGTACTCCACAGTGGCTAGCTGGAACCCGTAGCATATCCCTAGGAATGGGATATCATGTGTGCGTGCCCTGTTGATGGCGATGATCTTTCCCTCGGCGCCCCTGAGCCCAAAGCCTCCCGGCACCAGTACGCCATCATAAGCATCGAGTATCCTTGCTTTCTCGATGTCGTCCTCGAATACCTCTGTCTCGATCCAGTCGATCTTCACCTTGCACCCCGACTTGGCTGCGCTGTGGCGTAGAGCCTCGTTGACGCTGACGTAGCAGTCCGCGAGTTCGGCGTATTTTCCGCACATGGCGATCTTGACCTCGTCTGTGGGCTCCTTATAGGACTTGACCATCTCTCGCCACTCTGACCAGTCTGCCTTCGTCTTGTCGAGCCCAAGATACTCGCAGATCACCCCACCCATCCCCTGGTCCTCCAGCTCAAGTGGTAGCTCATACAAGGTAGGGACATTGATGCTGCTAAACACAGCCTTGGTCTCCACGCTACAAGTGTTAGCTATCTTAACCCTGTGCTCGGAGTCGAGCCGGCCAAACTCTGTACGTGCAGCGATAATATCCGGCTGGAGACCTATGGCGCGTAGCTCCTTGACGCTGTGCTGAGTTGGCTTGGTCTTGGGTTCACCCACCGCGTTCAACACCGGCACGAGGGTCAGGTGAACAAACAATGTGTCACCCCTGTCTTCCTCGTTCTTGAGCTGCCTGATGGCTTCTAGGAAGGGGAGCCCCTCGATGTCGCCGACGGTGCCCCCGATCTCCACGAGCACTACGTCTGCTTCGCTGGTCTCAGCAACGAGTCTTATCCTTCTCTGTATCTCATCCGTGACGTGGGGCACGATCTGGACGCATCTTCCAAGATACCCGCCTTCTCTTTCTTTTCTGATTACTTCCTGGTAGACCTGTCCACTGGTTACGTTGTTGAGCCTTGTGAAGGTTCCCTTGAGGAACCGCTCGTAGGTGCCTAGGTCCATGTCTGCCTCGTAGCCGTCGTCGAGGACGAATACCTCGCCGTGGATGTAGGGGTTCATGGTGCCAGCGTCCACATTCAGATAGGGGTCGCATTTGATGGCTGTTACCTTGTATCCTCGGACCTCCAGCATTTTCCCGATGCTGCAGGTGACTAGGCCCTTTCCGAGTCCACTCAGGACTCCGCCTGTTACGAAAATATATTTAGTCAAGCCCGTTGACCTGCCGATAATACCCGTGTTCTCACATTTGAGGACTATAAATGATTCGGAATTGACAAAATCCAAGTTATTTATAGTCTGGTGTTTGTTTTTGTCGTCTTTTAGACTGGTTTTTCCTATGTTTACTGGATACAGGCTAACTTGTTTAACCAGTTAGAAGAAAAACTTGCCAGAAGCCCCTGAAACTTGGGTGAAAAAGGTGCGCCCAAGGTCTTACCAAAGGGCTTTTTGTACTGATTTGCCGGTTACTGATCCGGTTTTTTACACTGATCAAGATACATTCTGGGCTGTTTTGGGGTTTCTTTCATGGAAATGGGGCTGGTTTCGGCGTCGCCGCGTTACCCCCCCTAGTTATTGTTTAGCTCCTGTATCTTGGCGTCTGTAGTGATGTTCAGGTGCAGTTCTTTGAGGGGCTTCTCGCAGCCTGGGTCCATTAGGTGGGTGCTGTGCATCTCACAGTTCTCAAGCATGGGTAGGGTCTTGATGCATTCAGCCGCGTTGGGGTTGAATACGGCGCTAACAGCGAGGGCATCCAATACTTCCCGCACATCGAGTGTCCTGTCTGGCATCTTCATCTGTTCTTTGAGCCGCATTATGCTGTCGATGATGACTGGGCTCAGAACGTCTATCTCGTCTGGGATTCCTGCAAGGGTTTTGACCGTGTTGAGCAGTGCCGCTGATTCGCTGTGGAGCACCTTGCTGAGTTTACCTGTAACCATGATTTGCTCGTCGTTCTTGTAGAACTCTATGGCTGCCCCAGTGTAGAGTCCGTTCCAGCCTTTGGATGGGTCCTGCATGGAGTCTTGTAGTGCTTGGTTGGCTGCTACCGCTACTCTGCGGTCTGATGGCTTGACGTCCACCCGGCTCATTATCTTGTCCATTCGCTCCAATGTATCGTAGGTGGTGTTTCCCTCGACAAACTCACGTTTATACAGATAGTAACGTCTGATGATCTCTTGTTTACTGGCTTCCCTGCAGACACTGTCATCGATGATTCCCTGGTTGGCCATGTTGACGCCCATGTCCGTCGGTGATTTTATCTCAGACATGGGGTCATCTGGGGGCACCATCTTCTGAATGATGAGCTTCATGATGGCGAAGTTCTCAACATCCCGGTTATAGTTCGTTGCTTTCACTCCGTAGGCTTCCAGATGCCATGGGTCAACACAGTTATAGTCACCGAGATCAGCGGTAGCCGCCTCATATGCTATGTTTATTGGGTGCTCAACAGGCAGGTCCCAGATGGGGAAGGTCTCGAATTTAGCGAAGCCGCTCATAACACCGTTATTCCGATCATGGTAGAGTTGGCTCATGGCGAAGCTCATCTTACCGCTACCCGGTCCGGGGGCTGTTACGACGATGATCTTCTTTGAGGTTGGTACATGATCGGCTCTCCCGTAGCCTGTATCGCTGATCACGTTGTTGATGTCTTCAAGGTAGTTTTCCAGCTCGTATCCAAAATAGACTCGTATCCCCCTGTTTTCCAGTCTGAGCTTGAATCGCTCGGCTGCGATTTCACCATTATATCTGTTGATGACTACAGCGGATACATCGAGCCCAAGCTCGCGGAGGTCGTTGATGTCCTTGAGTATCTGGTCCTCATAGGTGAGCCCAAAGTCCCTGCGTATCTTGCGTCCCTCGATGTCCTTGGCGCTGATACAGTGGATTATCTCCAAGCCATCGCCCAGTTTGCGGAGCATCTGTATCTTGGTGTCCAGCTTGAACCCAGGGAGAACCCTTGACGCGTGGTGGTCGTATCGTAGCTTGCCCCCGAACTCCAGGTATAGTTTGTCGTATTGGCTTACCCGTTCCAGTATCCGTTTGATCTGCGCTTCAAGATATTTTTCTGTATCGAAGCCAATTTGTCGATTCATTTCATTTCCTCTTACACATCATTGGGTCCGCTGGGTTTTGGATCCTTATAATGAACGAAAAATGGGCTTATCTTGTGTATAAAATCTTCCCTGTATCAGAGTAGGGGCTCTGATGTCATCTCAGAGGGCTTATCCACACTCATCAGCTTCAATATGGTGGGGGCGATGCTGCTCAAACCCATACCATCCCTGAGTTTGATCGCCCTGAGCTGTGACTCTTTGGAAATCAGTATAAAGGGAACCGGGTTGACCCCGTGGCTAGGGTTGGGTAAACCATCAGGGTAGAACATGGTCTCGATGTTACCATGATCACCTGTCACAAGCACAACATAGTCTTTGGTTAGTCCAGTGTCAACCACCCTACCAAGGCACATATCCACTACAGCTGCAGCCTTGACGCCTGCGTCCAAGTTGGCGCTGTGCCCCACGAGGTCACAGTTGGCGTAGTTGACCAGTATGAAGTCGTAGAGTTGTTTGTTGATCTCGGGTATGAGGCGGTCAGTGATTTCATAGGCGCTCATCTCGGGCTTGTCCTCGTAGCTGGGCACCTTGGGGCTCGGCACCAGTATCCTGTCCTCTCCGGGATAGGGTTTCTCTATCTGGCAGTTGAAGAAGAAGGTCACGTGGGCGTACTTCTCGGTCTCGGCTATCCTGAGTTGACGAAGACCATGCTTCGATAACGTGACTCCAATGTTATTGGTGACCCGGTGCTGGGGGAAAACAACGGGCAAGTCCAGTTTCTGATCGTAGACGCTCATGCAGACAAAGTGAATATCAGGAAACTTGGCGCGATTGAAGTGGCTAAAACCGGGTTGGGTGAGGGCGTAGGTGATCTGTCTGGCTCGGTCGCTCCTGAAGTTCCAGAGGATGAACGCGTCACCATCATCCACGGTGGCTACTGGTGAGCCATCCTCATCAGTCAAGACGATTGGCTCAACATAGTAATCCGTGAGGTCTGGATCAACTACGTATTGATGCTCCAGTGCCTCAAAGGGGTTCGACTCCTTGATGCCTACTCCACGGGTTAGTAGATCGTATGCTTTCTGTGTCCGCTCCCAGTTGGTGTCACGGTCCATAGCGTAGTATCGCCCAACCAGTGAAGCATAGCGACCCACGCCTTTGGCGTTCATCACATGCTGAGTCTCATAGAGGAACTCCATGGCGCTACGCTCGGGTACATCCCGTCCGTCAAGAAAACAGTGGACATAGACATCATTCAACCCGTTACATTTCGCTAGGTCAAGCAACGCGTGAAGGTGATGAATCGTTCCGTGAATCCCCTGATCGCTGAATAACCCAGCTAGGTGAAGCTTGCCGCCTGTTCTCTTCAGATACTCAACGACATCCAGCAGCGGCTTTTTCTCGTAAAAACTGCGGTCTCGGATGGCTCTGTTTATCTCCTCCAGCGGCTGCCAGACGACCCTGCCCGCACCCATTGTGAGGTGACCAGGTTCACTGCCTCCCTGTGTGCCTTCGGGGAGCCCGACGGCGTTTCCTGTGCATTTCAGTGTGGTCCATGGGTACTCTTGCATGTATCTATCATTGTTTGGGGTATCGGCTAGATAGGCTGCGTTTCCCTCTGTTTCCTCTGTGTAGCCCCAGCCGTCCCTGACGATGAGCATGATCCTGCGTTGAGCCATATGGGTTGATCCGTCATCGATGCGCTTAACATTGTTGGTCAGCGGCGAAACAGGTTATAGAGGATGGAGAGCAACGAGATGAAGATCAATAACGGGCTGGTGGCGAAGTAGAAGCCATCGCTGTGGTAGACCCAGATAATCCACCAGGGAATCCGCTCAATGTTTGGGATTACTCGTGTGAGATAGGGTAAGGCAACAAAGATGACACCCAACAGTATCAGTATCCAGCCCATGGATTGAAACGGCGCATACTCATCCAACAGCCATCACACTATAGGATCACTGGCATCGTAAATTATTTAACACGGTAACCCTGTTCTGAGTCGAGTTGAGTTCTATGAAAATGGTCTTGC
>CAZVMT010000192.1:0-5876 GCA_964628765.1 uncultured Candidatus Bathyarchaeia archaeon
GGAGCTCCAGTATACATCCCCTAACCCCATGAGAAACATATACCTTCACCTGCTTGATTCCCCCCCAGAGGGCTTTCAGGTGAGCCTTGAGGCTACCCATCATAGCCCCACTGAGTTCGAGATACCCATGTTTTTCGTTGAGATCGGCAGCAGGGAGGATAAGTGGAGGGATATCGAGGTCTGTAATTATCTTGTTGACTGCATTCTAGCTGGGATGGATGAGACAGACCAGAAACCAGTGGCCATCGGCTTCGGTGGAGGCCACTACTGCCCCATGTTCAGCGAAAAGATCAGAAAATACGCCATGGGGCACATGGCGGCGAAATACGCGATAGATCTGCTCACTGATGACTTGGTGAATCAGATGATAGAGAAAAGCATGAACCCAGAGATCGTGTTAATCGATGGTCTCAAGGGAAGGCAGCGGAGAAAAGTAGAATCGCTGTTGGAACAGACTGGGTTAGAGGTAGCCTAGTTATTCCTCGAAGCTCCAGCCATCAATATCGTTCCAGATGAGAGACAATACTCGTGTTGCCTGCCCCGGTGGGAGCCCCATGAAAAACTTCACAAGGTGCTTGCAGAATCGCTTGTTTCCCATGCCCTTTCTCCAGTCGTCGCAGTTATGCTTGATGACCCGTTGATCCAGATCCACATCAACATAGTAGTCCCTGACATCACCCATCAAGTGATCATCTTCACTCAACGAAATCACCAGCTCACTGTTCTTGATCTTCTCACCCCGCCCAATCCTACCGGGATCAGTGAAGTGAAGCAGGTGATCAGCCACACTCAGATCCTCATCCGAGGAGCTGAATGCCTCAAGGGGTTGAACACCCATGGGTCTAGCAGCCTCCTCACGGTATGTGCTGATTTTCTCGTGCACTATCTTCTGCTCTGGGGTAGCCTGTCCCAGTAGCTCAAGCATCTCGACGGCGTTCTTCACCGCGTTGGCGTTGAAGTGGTTATTGAAGTAGCCATAGGTTCTCCTGACCTCGCCTGTGATCTCCTTTACCTTCGGGGTCCACGCATCCAGCTGATCCTCGGAGTACTCGTAATCGTACCAGAGCCTTGCACCGTGCCCATGCCACCTAACATAGGCGAAATCAGCTGTAGTGTGCACCTCAGCTGGGAGCAGGGGCTCATCCACCACAGTATAAGCCACGTTATGCTTCCTCAGGATATCATAGGTCTCATCCCTTAGCCATGACCTGTGCCTGAACTCCACGGCCCACTCATAGTTCTTGGGCACCATCTCCAGATAGTTCTCCAGATCACCGGCGTGCTCATCATAGTTGAACTTGGGACGCAGCTGAATCAATATGGGTCCAAGGTGCTCAGCCAGTGGCCTCATCAAGTTTAGAAACCTGTGAGTATCATCCTCAACTCCTTCATCGATGTTCAGCCACTTGTCATGTGTGATCAACTTTGGTAGCTTGGCTGCGAAGACGAATCCAGGGGGAGCGTTTCGTATGAGCCCCATGATCATGCCTTCCTTTGGGTAACTGTAGAAGGTGCTGTTGATCTCTGTTGTATGGAAAAACTTGGCGTAATGCGAAAACATGCCAGTTTTCTTTTCATAGAACGGACCAACCCACTCCTTATAACTCCAGCCACTTGTGCCAATTAAGAGACTCATTGAAAATAGATGGGCAAAGGATCAATATAAGCCAGAGGAAACACGTGAAAACAGCCCCAGAATAATCAAAAAAAGAGAGAATTGTCCATTTTTTTTAGTATAATTCCCATACACTTATAAAGAGTATATATTATATTTACCTTGAGCAACGATGAAGTGCCCAGTTTGCGGAGCGGAAGCTAAAGCTACTGGCAAAGAATGGAAATTCGGCCAGTTCGATGCTAAAGGATACAAGTGTCCAAAATGTGGCAAGGCCTCAAGCGCCTACTACAAGAACGGAAAACTAAGCCACACAGTACCAAAGACAAAGAAGTAAGTATCCAACTCAAACTTTTTTTCATTCAGCAACCTAGTGATTAGTGTAGATGATGGGATCATGGGAATCAAGATAAGGAAGCTATTGGATGAGAAATGGGAGCCCTGGATAGATGAGGGGTACAGTGGAGCAGCCAGCAATATGATGGTGCCAAAGACTGATGCGGGTGCCTATAGTTGCAGGATCATACAGTTGGTGCCTGGGGGTCATACTGGTATGCATCGTCATGAGCGGGTTCACTACGTCATGATGATCAAAGGTGAGGCAGTGTTGGAGACTGACGCTGAGAAGGTTACATTGGATAACATGAAAGCGGTGATGATTGAGGCAGATACACCGCACCGATTCGTAAACACCAAAGACGATGTTGCCTTGATCCAGGTGCAGAATATCTTCCCGAGATAACTAGACCAGTTTCTCATACTCGTATATTATCCGAGATGTCACAGTCCAAGCTTCAAGGGACTCAGGGTAGACCGAGTAAACCTCATCAGCCTGCTCAAGAACCTCGCCCTTCATTGGACCAGTAGGGTAGGCTCCGATGAAGACCATGGGGTTCTCCTCGGTTGCCAGTTTTTGGGCTACTTCTTGGAAGTTGCTGGGTTCGCCGTGGCTGGATAGGGCTATTATCTTTGAGGGTTGCAGTTTTTTTACATGGTCTCTGAGGGGGAGTCGTGTTAACTGCATCAATGGAGTGCCTTCTGGGGGAACCACACCGTTAATCATTAGCTGCTCCATCAGGCTGTTAAACCGTATGCAGTCTCGTGGTGGGCGTGTCGATTGATCGACCGTGATGCTGAACCCGTCGACGGTGTTAATCGAGACCCTCAACTTACCCAATCTGTTGAGTGGTGATCCCATGGCTAGTAGAAGACAGAAATGGATGATGTCTGGGCGACCCCTCTTCTCAGCATTTGGCAGCCTGTCCATGGCGTAGTGGTGGAGGCTCCTGTCCAGCAGCGTCTCTTCTGCTGGTTTCTTTCTTCGTTTGGCGTTTCTCTTGACGGCTGGGTGAAGCAATATCTCCCGTGGCACCAGTTCGAGGGCTGTCTCTGTGAATACGAGATTCAGCAACTTATTCTACTTCCTCCTTCTTTCTATCGCGTCTGCCCAAGAAGAAAAACACTATGGCTGTCAAGAATACTGCGGTGATGGCTGTGGTTACGTTTCTCTTGGCTGCATCCAGTTCAGCGTTTACCTTTCGATATGTATTCGATAATGTGTTATAGGTGTTCTCTAGCTGATTATACTCCAGCTCCAATATGTGGACCTGGGACTCAGCTTCATTTAATTGATCCTCAAGCGCGTCGATCTGGTCTTCCAGTTCCTGAACCCTTGACAGCTCCTCATACTGGACCTCTGATGCACTGATCAAGCCATGAATCAGATTGATTCGGTCATCCTCATCGTAATCATCCCAGATATCAAGAGCCTCAACATAGTTCCCGAGGGTTAGAGAGCTATTCATTTCGTCCAGTATGCCCTGATATCGTCCACGATTAAGAGTGGTCAATCCTGATGCGTTGATAGCTGCATTGATCTCATCCTGCATGTCTATGTATTTTCCTTCGAGGTAGGAGACCTTCATCTCATCAACAAGAGTAAACGTAGTGCTCTTTGACGCTATCCTTGGACCCAGCGAGTCATCACTCATCACAAGGTAGACATCGAAGCGGAGGGTAACCTCAATAGTCTCGAAAGGAAGCATCCCGTACTCGTAAGCATCTCGCTCCAATGTGAGATTGAATATAAATGATTCATCGAGGAGAACCTCCTCATCGATGCTGATTTTCTCAAGCTCACGGTTGTAGCCCAGTGTTGCTCCACCGAAATCGTACCCGCCTTTTCCTCTCCACTTGACTTCTCCATCAAAAAATAATCCACTGGGGTCTCCAGTGTACCCGGATAGATCGATTTGAGAGAGATTCAACTCCTGAACACTCATGTTTATCCGATATGTCTCGTAGGCCCAGACCTGTCCATACTGGGGACCTGGGGATAAAACGATACTCAACTGGGGCTCAGCGTAAGCCACTGGGACAAGCAAGCTTACCAGCGTGAATAAGATGATTGGAACCGTTTTCTTCATAGCAGATATGAAGCGCCTCATCCTTGATATTCATATCTAAATCAAATAACCCAAATAACAGCAACCAATAGAATAAACGATGGCCGAAGAATTCACCATAGCCCCAATCAGGAGGCTCTTAAAAAAAGCTGGGGACCTCAGGATAAACGAGGAAGCAGCGAATGCTCTCCGGGAGTGCATAGGGGAGTATGGGTTGAAGATCGCTGAGTATGCCGTCGAGAACGCCCAACAGGATGGCAGGAAGACGGTTTTAGAAAGGGATATTTGGAAGGCAGCGGAAAAGGTATGGATACCGGAGAGTAAAGAAACTGAGTGAAAAAAAGACCGGGCTACTGGGGCTCTTCTTTCAGGAGCACACGGAATACGTCTCAAAGCTTGGCCCAATATTTGCATTAACGTTCTTAGTGTTCATATTCAGCATATTCATTGGATACAGTCTAGGGGAACAGGTCTCCCCACAGAGCCTAGAGGGAGTGCTCAGCAACATCCCCGACCCCGCTGAGTCAACGAGCCTAGAGATGTTCCTAGCCATACTATACAACAATGTCTTAGCCAGCTTCATATTTCTGGCGTCTGGTCTCTTCATCGGTATTCCACCATTGATGTTTATGGCGTTCAACGGCTTCTTCGTCGGATATGTGGCGTTCAACGCTGCAGAGGTACAGGGATTGGGATTCGTAGTAGCGACATTATTGCCGCATGGCGTAGTGGAGATCCCTACAATCGTGCTAAGCGCAGCGATGGGTGTTGGGTTGGGTTACAAGATAATCCACAAGCTGATGAGGCGTGATGGACTGGGACAGTATGTCGTTGAGAGCATCAAGGTATTCATAAAACGTATCATACCATTGCTCGTCTTGGCAGCGGGTATAGAGACAGCGTTGATCTATTTCCTGATTTAATCGATACTCTTTTCAAAACCCAAGGCAATCTTTGCGCTATGATTGAAAGAGATGGGAAACGGTTCAACTGCTGCGAGAGCACCATAATGAAGGTACACGAGAAACACCCCCTCAAAGGTTTTGGAGTCGGTGTGATCCGCGCAGCCTCAAACATGGGAGGCGGAGGCGCGGGCTGGGGAAGCATGTGCGGGGCAGTCTCTGGGGCGGCAATGACATTCGGTTTGGCTATGGGCACCGAGGGAGACGAGTCACCAGAGGACTTCAAAGCCATCAGGGCTGAGATGAGGGCTTACACACAGGAGTTCCTGCGAGCTTTCGAGGAGAAATGGGGTCACATCAATTGCTTTGACTTGCTCGGCGTTGACACCAAGACGCCTGAGGGAAAGGCCAAGCATGAGGCGAACAAGGCCAAGGGGCTTTATTTCTGTGAGGATTTCGTCCAGTGGGCAGCCGATAAGACCCTTGAGGTCTTGGCTGAGAAGGGGATAAAGCCAGCAAAATAGATTAAGACTCAACAACAGCCTCATTAAAATAAGGAGCCACAGCATCCCTCATCGCAGCGAGTTCAACATCAGAGAAAGGCTCGATGCATCGATAAGCCTCATCCATAGACTTCTCTGGCTCATAGCGCTCGATGACGAAGCGAGGAGCACCAACGAGGTAATTGGCTATCTCCATCAACTCTGGCTCCTCTATGAGTCCGGGGACTGGTTTGACCCTGAACTCGTGGTCGAGGCCGCTCTTTCTGATCATGTGGATGGCCGTGTCTACATCATCTGTGTCTATGTTGTAGTTGACGATCTCCTTGTATCGGTTGAGGGGTGCTGGTAGGAATACGCTGAAGAAGTCTACCAAGTGTTTGTCGAGGAGTATCTGGAGGGTCTTGGGTCTGGATGCGTTGGTCTTTAACCTGACCAGTGAGCCCTGGAACTT
>CAZVMT010000193.1:0-1246 GCA_964628765.1 uncultured Candidatus Bathyarchaeia archaeon
GTTCGGTTATCCTGTCGAGCGCTCTGGGCCCGAAGGCTGTCATCCTGATCCATTTACCATCTTTGGTCTTGAGTATGCCTCCGGCTCCTCTTCCCCTCGGGTATTTTTCACGTAGCTCCAGTGGCTTCAAGCCTGAGAGAAGGTACCCAGTGATCGCGGTGTTGTAAGCCACCATGCAGTCCAACTGGGCGACATCAATCATCTGACCGATACCAGTCTTATCCCGGTACCGTAGAGCCATCAATATTGACATGACCGCCATGGTGCCTGGCCCAAGGTCTCCATAAGCCTGAGCCATCTCTATAGGCGGCCCCTCTGGGTCATGCCTCTCGCCTGTGAGCATGGTGTGGCCGCTCATGGCTTCCGCGATCATGGCGTAGCTCCTCCAATGCGTGTATGGGCCTGTCTGCCCGAAGCCGCTTAGGGCAGCGTAGATTATTCTGGGATTCAATTCTTTGAGCACCTCGTAGCCCAGCCCTAGTTTCTCCATGGTTCCTGGGCTGAAGTTCTGGACGACAACGTCGCTCTTCTTCACCATCTCCTTGAATATCTCCAATCCCTCAGGGTCCTTGAGGTTGAGTGTTAGGTCTTTCTTGTTGAGGTTGAGGTGGTGGAATGTGTAGCTTGCTCCTCCGAATAGGGCGCCTTCTGCCAGTCGGTCTATAGCTCCCCAGGGGGGTTCTACTCTGATTACTTCTGCGCCCATGTCTGCCATCATCATGGTGCACCATGGTCCGAACCATACGTGGGTCAGGTCTAGTACCCTGATGTCGTCGAGAGGCATCGTCATTTTAGCCAAAATTGATCACACCATTAAGGCTAAATCCCAAATATAAGACGTTTACCCGGCGTCATACTTTATACATTGAAGGAGCCTATTTCGATTGATCACGTTGCCTAGTGTCTCTGAGATCGGTGAACGCGCTCTCATCCAGCGGGTTATGAAGCACTTGACGCCTATGCCTGGTATGCCTATCCCGTTTTGGGATGATGCCTCTGCTTTGAGTCTGGGGGATGGTCGAACCATGGTAATCAACACTGATATGTTGGTATGGGAGACGGATGTGCCTGTTGGTATGACGCCTTTTCAGGCTGCACGTAAGGCTGTTGTGATGAATGTCAGTGATCTCGGGGCGAAGGGGGTTCAACCCTTGGCGTTCATGCCTAACATCGGTGTTCCCAGTGACTATGAGGTGGATGATGTCTTGGAGATGGCCAAGGGGTTTGAGGCTGGTGCCCGTGAGTA
>CAZVMT010000193.1:1346-5846 GCA_964628765.1 uncultured Candidatus Bathyarchaeia archaeon
GAGTCCATCTACATGCCCAAGGCGCGGGTGAGAGAAGGAATAGCTCTCGCAGGCACGGGTGTAATAAGCAGTTGTATGGATAGCAGCGATGGGTTATCGGTGAGTCTCTATGATCTGCGTCGGAGCACCGGCCTCGGGTTTACAGTGGATGAGCCCCCTGTTCACCCGTTGGCGTTGAAGTTTGCTGAGTGCAAGAACCTTGATCCCATGAGTCTAGCCTTCAACGGGGGTGAGGAGTACGAGCTTGTGTTTACTTATCCCCCGGATAGGGAGTCCAAGGTACGGGCTGCGTTGAGGGGCGTCGGCTGTGAACTCATCAACATTGGAACTGTCTCGGAGAAGAAAGAGATACTCTACAGTCAGAATAATAGGCTCCACCCGGTTAAGCTGGGTGGATGGGATCACTTCAAGGAGCATGACTAGTTCAAAGCTTATGTTCTCCGGCACATCAGGTATATTATGCAGCAACGTCTCCCCGTCTCAAAGCCTCTCGCTTTGGTTGTTATTGGTTTGATCATCGGTGTCAGTCTCGGTCTAGGCTCTGGGTACGCGGTTTTCTACCCTGATATGGTTAATCAACGGAATAAGTCGGTTGAGGAGAGGATCACTGATATCGAGGATGAACTCGTTTCATTGGACCAGAAGCTCTTAGGGGTGAATGCGAGCATCAACGATGTGGGCACCAGCCTCGAAGGGATACTTGCGTTGAGCACCGTGGTTGATCAGATTAACAGCAGGGTCTCTGCCTTGGAGAATGGCCAGATCACCCTCAACAGCGACCTCAATGACCTTGAGGATACCCTGGCGGAGCTTGAGACTGATTTCACGGCAATCGAGGGCTCATGGGAGCAAGCCCAGCAGGATTTCAACGACCTTGAGACGGCTTATTACTCTGTGAACAACGAGCTTGAGGAAATCCAGACGCTCGTCAGGGAGAACGATGGGGTCAGGATATTAACTGCCTATATGGCTAACCCGCCTGCGAGTTTTGAGCAGAAGATCGCGGCTGAGATCTACAAGGTATTGATCGCTGAAGAGCAGGACTTCGAGGACTGGGTGGTGCTCTACGGTGAGAACACCGCCAAGATATTGCTCCAGCAGGAGGTTGACGCCATCGCTGGTGGGCTCATCTGGAACCCAACGGAGAACACCGCTATCGGTGGGGATAGTTACCAGATCAAGCTTGAGACCTACTTCACCATGGAGTTCAGCCCAGCCAAGGTTACCGTCAACAACATGCACATGGAGATCAGGGCCACTGTGAACATAGACTCTGGAGCCTTGAGTACATTGCAGGTTAGTTTGGTTGAGGTAGGTTAGTGGCGCCGCCATTCGGATTCGAACCGAAGACCAACTGCTTAACAGGCAGACGCTCTACCGAGCTGAGCTATGGCGGCTCTCGCTTTCCAGAATAAGGGATATGTTATAATAAACTTTGTCGTGCATGGTTTCTGCACTCTAGCCTATTTTATATCTGCATACTGGGGCATTTCTCTGTATGAGCTACGATTACAGCAAGCAGTCAGGGAAAGAGTTCGGCAAGATAGCCAACGACTATGATAAAGGGAGAAAAAGCGAGAATATCGAGCTCTGGGGACGGGAAACCAAACGCTATGCGGGGCTCAACGAGGACTCATTGGCGCTCGATCTGGGCTGCGGTACTGGGCTCTACACGATTGGTGTCGGCGCCGAGGCTGATTGTATGATGTTGGGCATGGACCCGGTTCCCGGTATGTTGGGTAAGGCGCGTGAGAAATCGAGGTCTGTTCACTGGTTCAACGGGATCGGTGAGTGGCTGCCCCTGCGACCATCTGTCCTCGACTGTATCTTCAGTAGTCAGGTGTGGCACCACATCGTGGATAAGCAGGGTACCGCTGATGAGTGTGGTAGGACATTGAAGCATGGTAAGGCTGTGGTTATCAGGACCATTGGGCACGCCCAGCTTCACAGGAAGGTGGTCTTCAAGTATTTCCCCGAGATAAAGCAGAACCAGCTCAACGTCTACCCCAGCAACGAGGAGTTCACAATGTACTTCAAACACGCTGGGTTCAAGTCCGTTGATTTCCACGAGTACAGCGAGGAACGATATCAATCCGTAGAAGAGTTCGTGGAGATCGCTGAGAAGAAGCTCTGGAGCATGTTCAGACCCATCACAGAGGAGGGGCTCAGACGTGGCGTCGCTGAACTCTGGGCATACAAAGAGGAGCATGATGCCCCTGTTCGTAATGATGAACTCATCACCTTGGTGGTCGCCACCAAACTATGATATGTTCAAAAGGTGCCCTTTCGTCAATTTTCATTGAATAATATGTTTGATGCAAAGATGTTGAAGGAACTCAACCAGCAGATACAGGAAGAGACCTACAGCGCATACATCTACCACGCCATGGCGGCTTGGCTTGAAGAGAACGGTTACAAGGGGATGGCTACATGGATGCGGGTCCAGGCACGCGAAGAGAAGATCCACGCAGATATATTCTACAACTTCATAACAGAGAGGCAGGGACACGTCACGCTGCAGGCGATCCAGACTCCCCCAGATAGCTGGGAGAGCCCACTAGCTGTCTTTAAGGCAGCCTATGATCATGAGGTGCATATCACTGGTAGGATCAACCACATGGTTGGTGTCGCCCGTGAGCTCAACGATAACGCCTCTGAGAGGATGCTCCACTGGTTCGTAGATGAGCAGGTGGAGGAGGAAGCCAACACAAGCGAGGCTGTCCAGCAGCTTGAGATCGCCGGGGATCAGGCACAGGCAGTGCTCATGCTGGACAGGGAGATGGGTACAAGAACCTTCGTGGTACCAGCCTCCGCGCCATACTACCCCAAACCCGGTCAACCCGGCTCTGTCGCGGGTACAGCCGCCTAACCACCCATTTTTTCTACCATGACAACTTATTCTCTGATATGCCCAGATATGACCCTGATAAGTTGATTCAACTCATCGAAGAGGACAATATACATGGAGCCGACTGGCTCAGCAACGCAGCCATAGGTGTGTTGATCACCGCTAGCCTCCGCGAGAAAGCGGATAGCGTTGATATGCTTCATATGCGTCTCTGGGATATCGGGTTAAGGCTGGCCTCAACGCGTCCAAGCATGGCTCCGTTAGCCAACAAGATCGGCTACCTATTCAACGAATTAGATGGGGTCTCGGACCTCAAGGAGTACAGAGGTAAGGTAACTGAGATCGGCTCTAATATTGTCAACAGTAGTAAACGAAACAAGAAGCTGATAGCCGAACACCTACAAGTCATGGCTCCAGACGCGAAATCAGTCTTCACCTACAGCTACAGCGGCACAGTAGCCGATGTAATCCGCTCTGTGGGTTACAAGAACATCGTGGTCACGGAGTCCAGACCCATGATGGAGGGCAGACGCTTAGCGAAGGAGCTTGGTGAGGAGGGTTTCAACGTGTTACTGGTGGTGGATGGGGCTGCTGGCATGTATGTCTCAGCGGCTGATGCCTGCCTCATCGGAGCGGATAGCGTCCAGTATAATGGCTCGGCTGTCAACAAGGTGGGCAGCACGCTGCTGGGTTACGCAGCCAAGGAACATGGCATCCCCTACTATGTGCTATGTGACACCACCAAGTTCAATGTCTTGAACTACCTCGGAGGAAACATCACGTTAGAGGAGAAGACCCCAGACGAGGTCTCGGAACCCATGAAGAATGTCAAGATAAAGAACCCTTACTTTGAGGTGGTCCCACCCGAGTTGATCACAGGAGTAGTCACCGAGGAGGGCTTGATGGAGCCACTGGATATCAGGCAGAAGATGGAGCATATGCGGAAATACGTGGAACCCCTCTACGCCGCTACCAACGAGTGATCTATTTTATGGATCGTTAACACCTGATCACCATATCAGAATCATTTTTACCATAAACCCACTTGCATCGCCAAGTAGTGGACACCATGCCAGTCATAGATGTAATCAATATCAACAAGAGCTTCGGAAACGTCAAAGTACTCAAAGACATCAACTTCAAGGTAGAACGAGGAGACTTCTACGGGCTCTTCGGTCCTAATGGTGCTGGGAAAACCACGTTGCTGAGGATCATCACCGGGCAACTGGAGCCAGACAGCGGCGAGGCACTTACCTCCGGTGTATCCCACCGAGACCCCATGGCTGTAAAGCGACTGGTTGGCATCGTGCCCGAGGCTGAGACTCCTCCCACGTTTCTAACGGCCCGTGAGACACTGGAGTTGACTTGCAGGATCAGGGGCATCGATGATCTTGGCAGGGTTGATCACTGGCTCGGGTTCTTTGATATCATTGACAAGTCTGATGTCCTCTGCAGAGACTTGTCCAAGGGTCAGCGGCAGAAGGTTATGCTCGCTGCGGCTTTCATCCATGAACCAGAGATATTGTTGGTGGATGAGCCTTTCATCAACCTTGACCCCATCTACCAGCGCAAGGTACGTGAATACCTCAAAGCCTTGGTAGCAGGGGGGCGAACTGTCTTCATGTGCACCCACATACTGGAGATCGCTAAGA
>CAZVMT010000194.1:0-5811 GCA_964628765.1 uncultured Candidatus Bathyarchaeia archaeon
TTTGAAGCACGAGGTGCAGTTATCGTTGAATACTGGTGGCATCTAGGCAGCCTCCCTGGGTGGGTATAGCACCTTTATTGGTTCTGGTCTGAACGAGGCTTCTCCGTTTTCTAGTTTGCCGAGGAACCATACTCCGCTCTTGTACTGGTCAGGCTCGAATGCTGCCTTTACCATGAGGATTCCTACGTCGATGAGGTTCATCACCTCGTTGCACCGCACCAATTCGTGGGGATCAGATGCCTTCATCTTCACCTCTTTCAGCTTACCTAGCAGGTCCAGTGTGTTCTGGAGTCCGATGGTGCTCATCTCGTCGTGTTTGCCCGGTGGGTTGAAGCCAGCCACGTATTTCTTGTACTCCTCCATTATCTGGTTGAGCTCCTCGTTGACCTCCTGCCACGTTGGACCCTCAACGGTCTTTATGGGCGCGGTGACTCGCTCCTCCTCGGATACTATCTGCGCCTCATCTGGCTGGGTCTCTTCAAGGTCTTTGATGTACTCCGCTGCCTTCTCCCCTGATCTCCAACCGAGCACAGTGTATGTGGGGGCTGCGACTTCTCCTACGAACTGGACTGGGCTGCACGCGAATAACCCCTCCAAGCTGGTCTTGCAGTCGATATCTATGTAGGGTGCTAGGAATCCCCCTGTGGGTCTCCCGGGTTCCTCAAGCTCTAATTCAATCATGTGGGTTCTGAAGTCGATGTCCAGGTCTTTCATGATCTCTCTGAGTGCCCAGCAGAGCCCCTCGTTGCCATACGCCCAGAGCGCGTACTGGACCTCCTCCTCCGAGGCATCCGTCCAGTCAAGATAGAAGGGGGTCTTACCCTCGGCTACGCTGTCCTCGACGTTCTGGCGATACTTCCTCATGGGTTCACGAGCAGCCGGGTGTTTGATCATGACCTCACGCTCAGCGTTTACCAGTCTTCCCGCTGGGTAGCACGTGGTGGCTGCTGGGCTGCTCCTCATGATGTTTCTCCAGTACTGGAACCCGTTGTGCTGGGTCTTTCCTGCTTGGAGTATGAACACCTCGGCTCCTGCTCTTATGGCCATGGCTTCTCCGTCGCCCGTGATGTAGGGTGGGCTCTGGCTGTTGAACCAGTTGCCGTTTCTGGGTTTGAAGAGGCGCCACTGGTCCATGCCAGTGGCCATGATGACTGCCTTGGCTTGGAATACGTGGAACTCGCCGGTGCGCATGTGAACGCCTGTGGCTCCGATGACTTTGCCGTCTTTGGTGAGTAGCCCTGTCCCGGCTACCCTGTTGTAGATCTCGACGCCTCGTTTCTGGCATTGTTCTGTGAGACGGTGTTTGATGTCTCGTCCATCGTAGTTGAGGGTGTCCCACTCAGATTGGAACTGGGGTACGATCCTGTATTTTTTCTCTCCCTCCGGGGCGTCGTACTGGAGGTTCCATGGGTAGATCTTGTCGTACTTGAACTGGACTCCCCATGATTCCAGTCGGTCTACGGCTGCCTTGGTGCCAGCCGCCACTACCTCAAGGAGGTTCTGGTCCATGAGTCCGCCCTTGGTTTTACCGTATTCCCCGTCGGTGCTGATGTCCCGCACCATGTCGGGTATGGTCCAGCCCCTTGGCTCGTGGATTTCGGGGTCGTAGAACCAGAAGTGGTCGTTGCCTGTTCCGGCTGCTCCGCTGCGCTCGGTGTGGCTCTTCTCCATAATAGCCACCTTTGCTCCGTGATCAGCGGCGTTGATGGCTGCCATGCAGCCGCTGAGTCCGCCTCCGATCACGAGAACATCGGACTTGACGTTTTTAGTCATGAATATCCCTGTTAAACAGTAAGAATCAATGGTTATCGGATAAAAAGCCAGTGGGTAGGTGGAGCTATCTAACGCTTTTTTGGTATTGATCGCCCCGTGCTCTGGTATAGATCAGATCACAATCAGAGCCGTTCTGTGGCTCCTCTTCCCCCCATACTTGGTTATGGGAGAGATTCATACTGACCCCCCTCCCCCTAGAGTGTGCTCAGTACTACGAGCATCTCGTCTTTCCTCACAGAGTAATAGCAGCGTTTCATGCCTATGATGCCCCTCTCTGGAGCCTTCAAGAATTCGAGAATGTCCCCATAGTGGTTCTTCACGGCCCCCAGGGGCTCACCTTGCTCGACTCTTTGGTTTAACTCAACGTAGCTTTCCCATATACCATCGTGGCTGCTATAGAGCTTGATCCTCTCAGGCGACACGAAGGATTGATACCGCCTCACCTCACCGCTTATCACACCAAGATACCTGAGCACATTCATCAAACCCTCAACATGAAACATCACCGCCTCCTCCCTGATGGGGAAGGGGGTGCCAGCCTCGGGCATGATGGATGATACCCCGAGGAGGTTCTGGGCATAGATTGATAGTCCGGGTTCGGCTGGGAAACGGTGGATGAGTTCCGTGTTATAGCACTGCGCTAATGCAAGGGACACCGTGTTCAGCTCTGGGTCTGTTCCCTTGGCTGCCACCACGAAGCCCCTGATATCCTCATTCAAGTCGCCTCCATGGCAGTCGATGAAGGCATCACAGCCACGTATTACCTCAAATAACTTGTATGCGAGGCGCTCCGTGAAGCTTCCCTCTGGTTTCCCTGGAAAGACGGCGTTGAGGTTCAATCCATCGACTGGGCTAATGAACTGGGTTCTATGTTTGAACTGGGGTATATTAGCCACAGGGACCGCTATCACTGATCCAGCCATCTCTGATGGGTCAAGTGCATCGGTGATTCGTGTCAATGCCTCTATGCTGGCGTACTCTGTCCCATGGACGCCGCCGATGACAACAGCCTTCTTCCCAGGTCTCACACCATTTACGATGCAGAACCCGGGATTGTACTCTGGTTCATGGTTTCCCGGAATCTTCAACACTCCTCTCTTCTTCTCACCGGGTGCCGCGGCTATGTCTCCCACCCAAATCATGTTCATGGAGATACAGGCACCATGAATCCATTATAAGGCACTCGAAAGAGATCACTCAACAAGTCTGTAGTCATGTCCCTCGGCTTTCTCGATGAGCCCCTCATCAACGAGTTCCAGTAGCTTCTTCCTGATGGTGACTCTGCTCCCAGTACCTCGTTCCAGTTGTACCTCCCGTGTGAGGCTGCTCACGTTCTGGGATCCCTTGATAGCCAAGACATTCAATATGATCCTGCTTATCTCGTCTCGTGGCTCCTCGCTCCGCTTGAGGCGTCGCTGGACGCTCATCAACCGCTGTATCAGCTTCAGTGGCTCGCTGTAGAGGCTCGTGCCCACCTTCAAGCCGCTCATCACTCGTGATAGCTCGGGGTATTCTTGGTTCTGGGTCATGAGGGCTTCCATGTAGTCCAGTCTCTTCATCATAAGCTCCAGCTTCTCGTTGAGCTCCCGCAACTCGTCTTCGAGACCAGACATTACCTGATCATATGCTTGAGATGTTTTTGAGTCTAACTGAGGTAAGCGTTAAACACGATGAACATGGTGTACATTTCATGATTGATCTCTCCCCAATTCTCGATAATGTCCCCAACTGGGACCGTTTAGAAGTCCCCACGGATAATCTCCACTGAGCCGGGTCTCATCAACTCCAACTTTTCCGGCGAAAACTCCATCAACACAAAATCCGGGTCCCGGGGATCCTCCCAGAAGCTCTGTATAAAACCAGCGCATCCATGAATCTCAGCGCGGGTATCCTCGTCTGAGATGAAGCTCATCTTTCCCCTGAGCCTGAGGCCACCATCATCGTCACCGATTGGGATATAGACCTCGACCCTGGGGTTTCTTGTGATCTGATCCACCTTATGGTCCGTGCTCCCTGTGGCATAGTAAAACCTGTCATTGTTGTAGATGAGCATCATAGCCCGCACATAAGGCTCATCATCGACACAGGTCGCCAGATAGCTTACCCCAAGGGGCTCGATGTAGCCCAGCGACTCCGTGACCAGCTTGTTCATTGATCTACCATTTACTCCAGGTCTTTTAGGCTTATTCGCCGCTGTACAAAAATACCTGAATCACCAAATACCCTACGATTACATTGAATAAACCATTATTAGAGAAACTCAGCAACGCCTTCGGACCACCAGGAAGCGAAGCCGAGCCAAGAAACATACTCATAGAGGAACTCCAGGACTACGCCGACGATGTGAAGATCGATAAACTGGGCAACGTATTCTTCACACACAAGGGCAACGAGAAAGCCCCACTGATAATGCTGGCAGCCCACACAGACGAAGTCGCAGTACTCATCACAGACATCGACGAACAAGGCTTCCTCAGGTTCCACCCATGGGGAATAGTAGCAAACGTGCTCCCGGGGCAAAGAATGCAGCTCAAAGGCAAGAAGGGAACCCTCTACGGCATCCTAGGCACCAAGCCACCCCACGTATTGAGCGAAGAAGAACGGAAAGCAGCAATACCAGCAGATGAACTATTCATCGACATAGGAGCCTCCAACCGGGAGATGGCTGAGGCCAAGGGAGCCTACATCGGCATGACAGGGGTATTTGATGTCCAGTTCAAGGACTTGGGTGATGGATACCTCTGGGGCAAGGCGTTTGATGATCGCGTCGGCTGTTACGTGATGTCTGAGGTCTTCAAATGGGTCAAGGATAAGCCATACAACCTCGTAGCTGTAGGCACAGTACAGGAAGAGGTTGGGCTAAGGGGCAGCAAGACAGCCGCTTGGCAGGTGGACCCGGAATATGGGTTGGCGCTTGAGAACACCTTCGCTATGGATATGCCTGGGGTCGCTAGTCACAAGCAGAGCGCTGGGCTCCACAAGGGGCCTGTAGTAACCATCGCTGACAGGAGCGTCATCGCTCACCCCAAGGTGCTTGGCAGCATCATGGAGGCAGCCGACGCCGAGGGAATCCCATACCAGTTCAAGAAGATACCAAGCGGAGGCACAGATGCTGGTAGCATACACCTCACCAAGGCAGGCATCCCAAGCGGAACCATCGCCAACCCATGCCGCTACATCCACGGACCCTGCGGAATAACCACTGAGAAGGACATCGAGAACACGGTCGCATTGGTGAAGGCTTTCATAAAACGCATCAGCAGCTAGACTCCTCAATACCCTATCTTTTTTTGAAAACGCTCAGGTTCTTAGATACTGTGAGGGGTGAATGAGCGATTACCGCTCCAGGATGAACTCCCTGCTCGGAGCAGTCAGCTTCCGTATACGCTTCTTCAGCATATCTTCACCTACTTTCTCACCAACCTCAACAGGTCGCAGATTCTTCAACTGCTTGATGGCGTTATCCAGCTTCTCCTCCTTCTCAGCGAACACCCTGAACATGGGCTTATCCACATAGACCTTATCCCCTGTCTTGGCGTAGAGCTGAATACCAGCGCCCTTATCGTTGGGGGTGCCAGCGGCCCGTGCTACCCGCACAAGGTCCCGGTTATTGAACCAGAGAATACGGCCATCCTTGGGGGCAGGCACATCATAGTAGAATTCCCCAGGCACTAGGTCCTCGGGTTTCACCGATGAGTCTCCACCCTGGGCGTCAATGATCTGCCTCATCTTCTCCAATGCCTTACCATTCTGGATTAGCTCTAGGGCCATCTTCTTTCCCTCCTTGTTACCCACCATCTCAAGCAGTATACCGGCTAGATTCGTGGCCTTGTCCACGATCTCGTGGGGACCTCTGCTATAGAGGGTCTCCAACGCTTCCCTTGCCTCAAGGATTGGTCCAATGTTGTATCCTATGGGTTGGCTTCCCTCGGTTACGGCGCACTCGATGTTCATATCGAATCTGCTGCCCAGCTCGATGAAGTCGCTGGCGAGCTGTTCTGCCTCTGCGACTGTCTTTATCTTTGCGCTGACACCAAC
>CAZVMT010000195.1:0-5760 GCA_964628765.1 uncultured Candidatus Bathyarchaeia archaeon
ATGAGTGGCGGAAGAATCTTGATGGGAATGCTGGTATCCCAACGAATCGTTTGTCTCCCCTTCCTATGAATATTGATATGGCTCCTAGACTGAACTCTGATGCATCAAACTCGCCGTGTACCGCCATCCTCCAGAATAGCTCCTCCGGTGGTAAAGTGATGTAGTTTAGGTCTACTCCTTCTGGCTGGACTTGTCCGCTTTGTAGTGCCCATGTTCTGTCGTAGCTGCCGCATGCTAGTGTGATCTTGGTTTTCCCCATGCTTATCGGCTACAAGATGTGTATTAGGGTAAATAGAATTGTCGGGTTCTACCTGTAACGCCCGTAGAGCTCAACTGCCTTGCCCACAGCATTGTAGGATGCTAGTGGTGCCTCGCTGCTCACAGTGCAGCCTCCAGCAAGTATGAAGCCTCCCCCCTCCCCAGCTTTCTCAATGGCTTCCTTTGCCTCAGCCATTATAGCTTCAGGGGAGCCCATTAGGGTCTTCTTGTGGTCCAAGCCGCCTGCTAGGCAGAAGGTGTCTTTGTAGACTTGTTTTGCTTCTGCTGCTGGGGTGAAGTGGTGGTCCCACCAGTTGATGATGTTCACAGGGTACTGCTTGAACCAGCCGCTAGTCATGAGTCCACCGTTCTTCTCAGGGTTCTCCTCAAGAGTGTTACAGATGTGGAGCATCTGAAGCTCAGAGTCAACGCTCTGTAGAGCGTCTCTGTCGAGCCTCAATGTGATATCCTCAAGCTGCCTCATATTGAACCTGCTCCAGTAACCTCCTCTGCCTGCTATGCCATAGAAGAAGCCATTGCATCCCTCGGCTACGGCTGCCTTCATGAATTCCTTGTTGGACTCGTTGATGGTCTCCAAGCCCTTTAGTACCGCGTCGGGGTGCTCGGCCAGGTGTTTGTGGAATGTGTCTGGGTTAGTTACGCCGTGGAGTGCCTGTGTAACCGCGCTGCTGATGCTGTAGATGAATGGTGTGCCATGGGGCTCAGATGCGAGTACCTGTATGCATCGTAGGTTCTCTCTTAGCTCCTTTTTGGGGTCTAGTACCCATAGTTTCTCCCAGTCCTCTGGTTCGTTGACTATCATGCTTCGCTGGGTGTCTTTTCCGTCGTTGTTTCTGAACTCGAACTCGCTGCCCCATTGATAAGCCATGACTCTGAAGAATGGGGTTACCTTCAGTAGATCCATCTTGTAGTCCAACGCCTGTAATAACGCTAGGTGGGCTCTTGCTTGGTGCTCACCGTTTCGGTTGGCAAGCTCCCAGCTATAATATTTAAGCCAAGGAATAGCGGGGTAATGCGCCCAGATGCTCCAAGGCACCCTGTCTGGAGTGCCAAGGTTGGCTGCTGTTAACACTCGCTCGTATCGATCTGAATCCATGGGCATACAGTTGCCTGTCTGCTATACATATCTTAGGGCATGGTGTTTGATAATCAAGCTTATCAGGGTTCAAACCCCACAAAGTGGTATGAAGTATAACGTTGAGGGGAGCTGGCCAGCACTAGTGACCCCGTTCAATGAAGATGATTCAGTAAACTACGATATGCTCAGGAAACTCGTGGGATTCCACATCGAGAACAACAGCACAGGCGTACTCCTCATGGGCTCCACAGGAGAGGCTATCCTGCTTACGGCTGATGAGCGTAAGAAGATCATTGACACGGTTATCGATGAGGCCAACGGCAAGATACCCGTAATGGTTGGTGTGGCAGCCATGACCACCAAACAGACCATCGAGAACGCCAAGTACGCAAAAGCGGCTGGGGCA
Organism: uncultured Candidatus Bathyarchaeia archaeon; assembly: GCA_964628765.1. Classification (GTDB taxonomy): domain Archaea; phylum Thermoproteota; class Bathyarchaeia; order TCS64; family TCS64; genus RBG-16-57-9. The sequence goes on from CAZVMT010000195.1 coordinate 1,764, forward strand.
GACGCTGGGCTAATCGTGCAGCCACCATATATCAAGCCTAGCCAGAACGCCCTATACAACTACTTTAAGGACATCGGCGACGCAGTGGATATGCCCTTCGTCATCTACAACAATCCAGAGCGCTGCGGAGTGAATGTTGAGCCCGAGACCATCGCAAAGCTAGCCCAGCATAGAAACTTTGTCGCCATCAAGGAGGCTGGTCCAAACCCCTATGGCGTGATGCGTACAGTTGAACTCACCAGAGGCAAGTTCAATGTCTTGTGCTGTGACTGCGCCTTCTACGCGTTGATCCCTGTGGTGATGAGCAGCGGAGGCAAGGGAACCAGCAACGTCACAGGCAGCCTCTGCCCAAGGGAGATCGCTGTCATCAGCAAGCCATGGGAGGACTACGATGACGTGCTCAATATGCGTGAGATGCTCTACAAGTACCTCCCACTGATACGCATGATGTACAGCGAGTCCAACCCGGTGCCCCTCAAATACGCCCTAAACCTAGTAGGAGCAAACGTAGGCAAACCACGTAAGCCACTCCTAGAACTCAGCGAACCGAACCAGCTAACCATGAAACAGACAATGGAGCGACTCGGGATACTAGCCGAAGATAGCTATCAACGAGAATACTTCGGAAGGAAATAATCTTCCACTAAATGAATTGCTGTAATTCCTTGTATATCTCAAGGATTGACTCCTTTTTACCAGCGAACTCTAATTTTTTCCTCGTGGTAGTAAGGTTAACCAGTCCCTTCTTCGATATAATCCCCTTTTCGATGTAAGCCATATCGACGATATCGCTGATGTTTTCCGAGATCACATTGTCCTTCTTAAAGATCATTCCAGTCTGTCGATGCCAAATGACTCGGCGATCTGTTATTATGAAGTAATAGTGTCCTCCTTGATACTCAACTGGTTCTGGGCTGGAATATCTCACTCCCTCTCCAGGCATAAGAAAATCTTCTAACGGCATACATTTGTAATAAAAACATGAATATAAAATATTTATCGAGTATCAGCTTAGATAAATGAAAAAATAGTGGATTATTTCAGTGTCTTGATGAGGGCGTCGACCGTCATGCTGGGCATGCTGAGAATCTTTATGGTGCCCCTGCTGCCCAACTCGACGCTCATCTTGAACACCACATCGTTGTTCTCTGCCTCCACGATGTTAACGAAATCATAGGGACCCAGAACAGCGTACTGTTCAAGCACCTTGACGCCAAATGCCTCTATCTCCTTGTTGACTTCCTTGATTCGTTCAGGTTTGTTCTTGAGGGTTTTCTGGCCTTCTGGTGTCAGGGTGCTCAGTAGAATGTATTTCGCCACTGGCTACACCATGATCTCAAATCAGGCATCCTTGATATGGGTATCGTTAACCCAAGATAAAGCGTCCACAGCTCGCCTCAGCTTAGCCTTCACCACTCTAGTTTCTCTTATTGAAATAACTGTCCCACTATTTAATAAAGTGGGAAAGTTTATTTAAGTGGGAATTATTGACTAAGTGGGAATGGTTGAAGTAGTAAGGATGGATAGCAAGGGGCGTATCCTCATACCCAAAGCCCTTCGAGATAAAACTGAACTCACAGAAGGCTCCTATGTCAAAGTTGAGAGCGAAGGTAAGCGTCTAATCATAGAGCCAACCGAGTCAGCTGCCATGAAACATTATGGAAGGTTCAAGGTAGATAATATCCCAGATGATCTTGACGCATACGTAGCGGAGGAAGTCCTAAAACATTGGCTGAAAAAAACTACCTCGACGTAAACATACTCATATACTGGATAATGAAGCACCCAGAATTCGGTGAAAAAGCACTCAACTGGATAATTCAAGCAGAGGATTCACCAGGCTCCTATATTACCTCATCATTATCAATCTATGAATCCGCTTTTATCATAGCGGGACTTCACGGAAAAACCCTAAAAGATCAGTCACTAATGGAAGAAATCACATCCTCTTTTTCAGATCTAAAAGGCATTCACTTTGCTCCTCTGACCTTTGAGCAGCTTGCTGAGGCACCTAATTTGATGACTCAATACAATCTGGACTTGGAGGATGCTATTCATCTCACAGTTGCATTGGAAAACAATGCGAGCAGAATAATATCCAATGATAAAAACCTCGACAAGGTTCCTATTCCCAGAATATTTTAATGGAGCCTCGAGCGGGATTTGAACCCGCGGCCTACAGCTTACGAGGCTGCCGCTCCACCGCTGAGCTACCGAGGCACGCAAAGGCTGATCGGGCTACCTGTTTAAAAGAAATTTGGATAAAAGAAGGCTATGTCCAGGCGATGATGCCCTTCCTCTTGAGGCCCTCAAAGTACTCCTCGGACTTTCCCAAAATATCACATATTACGTACTTGTTATCCTGTCCCAGGAGAGGCGCGGTGCTCTTGATCTCTGGTTGGGTCTCGCTCATCTTGAAGGGGAAGTTTATGGCCTTGTACTTGCCCGCCTTGGGGTGCTCCACCTCTACGAACATGCCGCGTGCAGCAAGATGGGGGTCAGCACAGGTGTCCTTGGTGGTGTAGATCGGTGCCACAGGTATCCTTGCCTGTAGCAGGAAGTCCACCGCCTCGTCTCTGTCATGCTCCGCGATGAACTGCTCCAGCTTCTCGCTGTTGTACTCATCGTCATTCATGAGCTTACGCAGGTCATCAACGGCACCGGGGCTATATACGCCTACGCGTACCCATCCACCGTCCTTGGCCTTGAACAAGCCACCGATCCCTCCGCCGGGGTTCTGCTTCCTGTTCTCCGTTGGGGTGATCTGCCCAAGCTGCCAGAGTGTGATGGCGGTGTTAAAGGCAGTCATGATGTCCAGCTGGGCAAGGTCAAGCATCTGCCCAACACCAGTCTTGTCACGGTGGCGTAGGGCTGCTACTACAGCGAAGGCCGCCATAGTTCCAGGGCCGATGTCACCATAGGCTTGTGCCATCTCGATGGGCGGTCCATCTGGGTCCACTCCGTCTCCTGTGAGCCTCGTGTGGCTGCTCATGGCCTCTGCGATCATGGCGTAGCTCTTGCGGTCCTTGTATGGGCCTGTCTGGCCGAAGCCGCTGAGGGCCGCGTAGATGATGTCTGGTTTGACTTCCTTCAGAACATCGTAGCCGAGACCCATGCGCTCCATGGCTCCGACGCTCATGTTTTGGATTACTACATCGCTTTTCTTGATTAGCTCTTTTAATAGTTCTAGGCCCTCGGGGTCCTTGGTGTTTATGGTTATGTCTTTCTTGTTGAGGTTGAGATGGTGGAATGTGTATGGTACGCCGCCGAAGACGCCGCTCTGGCTGAGCCTGTCTATGGCTCCCCAGGGAGGTTCTACTCTTATTACCTCTGCTCCGAGGTATGCTAGCATCATTGTGCACCATGGTCCGTACCAGACGTGTGTCATGTCTACGACTCTGATGTCGTCGAGGGGCATCGCTTTTTCAGTCAAATAGATCACTTACATGGCTGGGTACTTCTATAAGATGTTTACTCGACAACCAGTAGCTATGAAATGATATTCCATTTTACGCCTTGTTAATGGAGTGTTTATAAAAAGTAAATGGGTAAAAATGGATTATGTTGGCTACTCTGGGTAGCTGATTATTCCCTTGGAAACCAGTTCCTTTATCTTTTCATCGCTATAGCCCAAGACTTCCTTCAAGACCTGGCTATTATGCTCCCCCAGCAAAGGCGCAGGTGTCTTCATCTGGGCTGGTGTCTCGCTGAACTTTACCGGGAAGTTGATGAGCTTTATCTTGCCTGCTTTGGGGTGGTCCATCTCGATGAACATGTCCCTCGCGTTTACGTGGGGGTCCGCCACTGTCTCGTCTACATGGTAGACTGGTGCGCATGGCAACCCCATGTCTGTGTAGAACTTCACTGCCTCGTCTCGTGTCATCTCTAGGGTTTTCTGCTCCAGAAGCTCATTGGTGATGTCATCATATTCCACACCCATGTGTTCGGTTATCCTGTCGAGCGCTCTGGGCCCGAAGGCTGTCATCCTGATCCATTT
>CAZVMT010000196.1:0-5722 GCA_964628765.1 uncultured Candidatus Bathyarchaeia archaeon
ACAATGGTCAATTAGGCAGTGTAGCTTCTCTTGGCGTAGCTAATGGTGGTACCGGAGCAGCTACATTAACTGATCATGGCGTGCTTGTAGGTTCTGGTACTTCAGCAATTACAGCATTGGCTGTAGGAACAGACGGACAAGTGCTTGTTGGTTCAACAGGAGCAGATCCAGTATTTGCGACAATTAGCAGCACTGACGGAACGATTGATGTTACCGGAGGTGCCGGTACATTGGATCTAGGTCTTTCAACGCTACCAGCATTCTTGGCCTATAACAGTGCGGATGATACGAATCAGACAGGTAATGGCGCTACTCCAACAGTAGACTTTGATACGGAAGTATTTGATCAAGGTGGTGACTTTGCGGCGGATACCTTTACCGCACCCGTAACAGGTATATACAGACTAGAAGCATCGGTAAGTATGAGTAATTTTTCACTAGCTACAAGCGCATATATTCAATTAGTGACTACCGCGCGTACCTATTATGGTACACAATGTGCGCCTCTCAGTATGACAGATGCGAGTGGTAATCTACAACTTCATGTTGCCGTATTGGCTGATATGACAGCTACGGACACTGCTCATGTAGTAGTGGTGGCCAGTGGTGAGGTGGGAGACACAGTTACTATTAATGGAAGCGCGTCGCCACATGAATCATATTTTAGTGGCTCATTAGTAAGATAAAAGGAAGAGAATGGTAAAGAGGCGTACTGGATTAGATCCCTTGGCATACATGGGTGTAGAGCCTTCTACGCCTTCCCAATTCGTTCAAGAGTCCCGTAACCCAACTACTACGGATTATGATGGTTTTAATCTGATGAATGTGTGGCTTAACACAGTTACGCAGCAAATATGGATGCTCACAAATAAAGCTAACTTTGTGGCTACATGGCGTGAATTTACGTCAGCTGCTGGGGCGGTTAATACCTTAACAGCGGATACGGGTACCAATCCGGTTCCGCCGACGGGTAATAATATTGATATATTTGGTGGTACAGGAGTAGGAACTGTTGGCACAGCAGCAGCATCTCTCATTACTATTAATGTAGATGCTAGCGTGGCGCTCCAATATGACTGTGATGCAGGCAGTGCAGTTGCGGTAGCTAACGTTCTTAATATAGTTGGCACCGGAGGATTAACTACTTCAGGTGCTGGAAATACCGTTACTATTACGCCGGGAGGAAGTGTAGCTGTTCAGGTAGATGCTGACGTAGGGAGTGCAACTCCTGCGCTAGGGATTCTAAATGCGTTGGGAGGAAATAATATATCAACGGCAGCAGCTGGCAATACGCTAACTGTAAATATAAGCGGCACAACAAATCATGCATTACAGCGAGGGAATGCTACAGGAAGCTTAACATCTCTTGCTGTAGGAACAGATGGTCAAGTTGTTATTGGGGCAACAGGATCTGATCCAGCATTCGCTACCATGACCTCAACAGGAGGAACTATTCTTTTCACCCCAGGAGCCAATTCTCTTAACTTGGAAACGGCAGGAGCACCTACCACTATCGTGACAGATTCAGGGAACGCTACCGTGGCAGCGGGTGTATTGAACGTAGTTGGAGGAGATAATATCTCGACGAGTGGTGCAGGTAATACCGTTACAGTAGCCGTTTCGGGTACAGCAAATTTCAACCCACAAATGGGTAACGCATCAGGCTCTCTTGCTGATATTGGCACGATGACCGATGGTGATCTCATTATCGGATCGACTGGTGTTGCACCTCAAATAGCTCAACTTACTGCGGGTACGGGTATCGGTATTGCAAACGGAGCAGGTTCTATTACCATTTCAGCTACGGGGAGTGCTGTAGGTGATACTATCGTTACTACGTTTAACTCTTCGGGCACCTGGACTAAGAATGCTAACACTAAGCATGTCACCTATCATTTGTATAGTGCAGGTGGTGGCGGGGGCAGTGGGGCCCGTTACGCAACGCCTACGGGAGCTGGAACTCAAATTACAGGAGGAGCTGGAGGGAGTGTGCGAGGGTACACTACGTATTCAATGCCAGCATCTCTTATGCCTGCAAGCGCTATGGTTACTATTGGCGCAGGTGGATCAGGAGGAGCAGCTGTTTTAACCGATAACACTGATGGAAATAACGGAGCGGATGCTGGTGTCACTACCTTTGGAGATATGCCCGGAGGCTACAGCCAGACAACAAATTCATATGGCGGTCCCGGAGGAGTGCGCGGATCAAATGCAACGACACCAACAAATGCTTTTGGATTATGTATTAATAATTGGGCTGGCGCTATAGGCGTTGGTGCGGCTACATTAAATCCAGGAGGAACGGGAGGTGCCGATTTCGGTGGAGGAGGTGTTACCAACTCGATTAACTTTGGCGGTCCTTCTTCGGCTGGCGGCGGTGGTGGAATATCGACTTCTGCGGTAGCTACAGCAGGAGTTGATGGCGGCGTATTTTGGACACCCGGTCCTTTAGGGGGACAATTGCCTGTGCAAGGAACAGCAGGAACAGGAGGAGCTCCTGGAGTATCTGGAACTGCAGGCGTCGATGCTGGCGTTTCACCTTCTACATTTATGCTTGGAGGAACCGGCGCTGGTGGGGGCGGTGGACATATAACTGCACCGGGATCAGGGGCTAATGGTGGGTTACCGGGGGGCGCGGGCTCCGGAGGGGGCGCCGTTGTAAATGGCAATGCATCAGGAGCTGGAGGTGACGGTGCCGCAGGGCAAGTTATTATAGTAGAATATACAGGAGCTTAGTATGAAAAATAACCATGCATTAATCGATCCAAAAACTGGATTAGTAAGAAACGTTATTATCTGGGAGGGTGCTGAATGGACCCCGCCACGCGATCATTATGTAGTTCACGATTGTGATGGTGTTATAGGAGACTATTGGGATCAGGACAACAACTGTTTTTATACCCCGGAGGGCAAAAGACGCTGTCGTGATGTACGAGGTAAATGTGGCTCAGAGGAGCTCAATGATGAAGAGAAAGCACGTAAGTTACCAGAACGTCTAAAGCAGGTGTACGATCATGCGGAGAAGCTCTATCGACATAAGATTCGCATAGATCTCACACAGCAAGACAATCCGGTTCCTTTGGAAGAATAATGCGTCACATAGTAGTGAACAACGAGTCTCGCATTGTTACTCACATCTTAGTATGGAACAACGACCCCATTCTCCCTCCGCCCAACACCCTTATTTTTCGCAATGGTGAAGCGAAGATAGGAGACTGGTGGTGTGAGGATAATGATCGTTTTTATACACCAAACAGAAAACGGCGCCTGTTCCACGATAATATGTATATTGAAGCAGAGCTCAGTGAAGATGAAAAACGTTTGTTAGAAGGAAAATTAGAGGCTATATTCCCGCCGTCGTCTGAAGACTAAGAGGCATTTACCCCGTAGAGGTATTCACCCCGTAGAGATTGTCTTATATTGACGTTCACTACTCTCCTTTTTTCATCCCCCAAGGCCAAAAAAGCCGAAGGGGATGATACTATTAGAGTCTAGATTAACTTTGATCTACTATTTCTTTAATACGGCGCAATGCACGTTCACACTGCTGTTCTCCAAGCTCTTCCAGGGTTGAGACCTTATTAAACGAGAGCACGTTGGTGAGATAGCGAGCAGGAGCGCTTGTCTTATTAATAAGCTGTCTGAGTTGATTGACATGATATTCAGAAGCCTTTTGTTCGTTTGTCTTCTTGATGTAATCTTGTTCGGCCTGATCATCATCATCGCTGGTAGTGAGGCGCAAGAGACATCTGAAAGCATCTTTACGCATGTAGGTGAGCGCAGAGCCCTTACCTTGATTTCCAGGTTTTTCGCTCTCAATGAAGCATACATCTTCTATACGCTCACCTGTATCTATATGTTCTATAACCGTACGCATGCACTGAGCACCCTGCTCAATGAAACGTTCATGCCATGCATGGCAGCGATTCTTTTTGAGAGGTCCACTAATAGCCTCTTCGATATCTTCTATGGTTGCATATTTCCACCCTTGATGGGAATTCTTCCCACTGGTAGAAAGATGTATCTCCTCACGCGCTTTCATTAACGCTTCGGTTAACATCCGTTCTTTTGTCTTGGTCATAGATCTTCACCCTCATACGTTTGAACAAACAGTAAAAATTCATCAATAAAAGGATCGATGTAGGGAGCATATTCTTTTCGCTTAGCAAGCGGCAAGCCAAGATAGGGCCCTATATATGAAACTTCGTTGCCTGCTGTTTCTACTACACAGACCCGAAAATAAGTCTTTTTAGCATCGCAATCTCCATGCTGATCGGTCCATTGAATCATATATTGATCCGGGTCCACATATTCGGTTGATGGTTTCTCTTTCACGAGAAATGAAAAAGGGATGCTGTACTTCCTTTTATTTTTCTTTTTTAAGCCCCATTTATTTTCAATATGTCTTACGAGATTTGCTTTCTCTTCGAGCTCTTTAAATGCTACTTCAATAGCCTCTTCCATGCGCTTGTCCAGCGCTTCAAGATTAGTCATAATCTTCCTTTATATAATGTTAAAGGTAGGGAGGGAGTGTCCCTCCCCCATTAAGCAGTGTATCCATTACCATTTTGGGACTCACCATGCTTAAGACTCTTTGATTCTTTATTCTTTTTCTTTATTACTGCTATCTCTCCCCGTAGATCCAACAAGTCTCTCTCCATAGACTTAAGCACCACATTGCGTATGCCAAAGACTGCGTCCTCAGACTTTTTGATCTCATTCAAGAAACGGGGAAACAGCTCTTCTAATATCATTAATCGTTGATGCAAGAGATAACACAGGCGCCCTAACGTAATGGAGCTGAGATACAGAGCGGTCAGCAAGATAAGTGGTATATTCATATTTTCTCCCAATGGTAATGGTTACTATTATGATAGCACTATAGCAATACATTTACACAATGTCAACCATTTACTTATTAAATAATGTGTGTTATTATGATTTGTATAACCAGGAAGGATACAATGGATTACATGAGTCTTCATGATGAGCTACTAGAAGAGATACGTAGCAGGATGATAGCACATATTAGAAAAGAGTGTTTGCACTTGAAAGAGGTTTCCAAACGCTTGGGGGTTCACCCTAATACATTATCGGGTATACTCTTTAAGAAGAAGCGTACTCACGCAAAGACTTTACTCTGTATGCGTGAATATTTGAACGAAGCTGAAACATCCGCCGAGACCTCTGGGTTTAGGCGGCCTCTAGGGGACGGTAGCTCAGTTAAGGAAGAGCGACCGCTTATCACGCGGGAGGTCGAGGGTTCGAATCCCCCCTGTCCCCGTAAGAGCTGTCGGGAAGAGGCATGAGAAGGATGCTTGTTTCGCTCTTTATGAAGAAATAATAGACAGAAAGGGTAATATGTCATTTAAAGAATGTTGTACATTTAACGATGAAGGTCATATAGAATCAGCAACCTGTTTTGAATATATGGATATAAAGTGTGATGAGCCATGCGGCTGTGATAAAGGCATGGAGACGCTCTTTGATATTCATGAGGAAATCTATGATAGGGTAGATGAGTTGGTTGATGAGATTGTTAGAGCGCACAAGAAGGAAGATTTGGTTGCGCTTACGAAAGCACAGGGCCTTCTTCTTGAGCTCCTTCGACGTTATTATAGTAAAGCGACTAGGTATATATTTCAGCTGATACATCACCTTCAGCATTTGCAATCTGAGAATGAAGCTCAGTAAACGCCCATGGCGCGCCCTTCTTGATGGT
>CAZVMT010000197.1:0-5720 GCA_964628765.1 uncultured Candidatus Bathyarchaeia archaeon
CATGTGGTCGCTCCTCGGCACTGTCCTGAGGAAGAACAGGTACCCCAGCTTGTACAGTGGCTCGGGTAGATACGCGGTGCCCATGAGATACCTTACAAACACAACGTAATCCACTGGTCTCCAAAGGTAAAGCAACACGGAGCGAACAACATCCAGAAGGTAAAAGAGGCTGGCTGAGACCCTGGCACGGCTACCCTCCAATAGTAGGTATTCTCGGCTCTTCTTCCCATAGAAGTTGTCACCAGAGGGATGAGCCCGGAGGATGTAGCTCTTACCAAGTTTCTCAAGATATTTACAGAGGAGCTTGGCTTGGGTGCTCTTACCTGAGCCATCCAGTCCATCGAAGACGATGAACACTAGGCTCCGCCTCCCGCATATAGAAAAGTCAATGCACCTAGGATGGGCACTGCTATGTTATCCAACCCGCTGGGACTGATGAACTCCACAACCGTCACGACGACGGTTACTAACAACACGGGAACCAGTTGATCAACCAAGCTGAACCCATAGATCCCCGAGAAATATGTCACCCCGAGGAGCAGACTGATGAGGCTCCCCAGAAACATCCCAGCGCATCCCTCAAGGCTCTTGGACCCAATTCGGGTTCGCCCATACTTCATGCCCACAATCGCTGCTGTGCTATCGCCGTAAGCCATGGGGAAGATGCCTGCAGCCACGATGTATGGTTTGGTTCCATAGAAGTAAGCTAATATCGTGTAGCTGATGGCGTAGAGCATGAGCCCAGTGTGGTGTCCCTCCTCTGTTATGTCGCTCAATGCGCTGAGTTTCTCGCTTAACCACGGCACTGGACTGTATGGGGTAGCTAGGAATGTGACCAATATGAAGGGACTGGCGACGAGGAATGGAAATACGCTGTTGGTGAAGTATGGCATGATTAATGGTAGGTTGCCTATCATCGCGTGTAGGAATTTCCTACTGCTCTTTGGGCTCAGTGTCCCGCGTCTTAGATAACCCGCGACTAGGATGACTGATACGATGTAGATGTAGCAGGCAGCCATCACTACTAGGTTCGCCTGCAAATCAGTCATATCAAGGTAAGCTTTCCAATGAGGTATTAAAGAATGAACCCTAGAAGCTGACCATGCTTTGCTCAGGGACCACATGGGGTGGACGTTTCCCCTCAAGGAACGCATGCACGTTCCCAACGGAGCGAATCGACATCTTTCTACGGGTCTCCCACGTGGCAGATGCGCAGTGTGGGGAGAGAACCACGTTATCCAGTTTGAGCAACGGGTTGTCCAGTGGCGTCGGTTCTTTCTCGAATACATCGAGGGCGGCGCCTTTGATCTTTTTCTCCTGTAGCGCCTTGATTAACGCTTTCTCATCTATTACTGGGCCCCTGCTGGTGTTGATGACGATGGCTGAGGGCTTCATTTTGGCTAATGCCTCTTCATTGATCATCCCACGTGTTAGATCAGTCAAAGACGTGTGTATGGTCAATACATCGCTTCTCTCAAGCAATTCATCAAATGATACAAACTCAACACCATACTCAGCCTCCAAATCATCGCGGCGACGAATATCATAATAGATGACATCCACAGGGAACCCCTGGGCACGCTTCAACACCTCGGTACCGATCCGCCCCAACCCCAGGATACCCAAAGTCTTCCCCTCGGTATCCCACCCAAATGGGATGTAGCCTTCACGTTTCGCCCACCTTGTCTTGGTGTATGTGTCTGCTAATGGAATGTGCCGATTAAAACCCAGTATGAGAGCCCAAGCATGATCAGCTACACCGCTGCTCAACACATCAGGTGTATGGGTTACATAGATACCCCGCTTTGTACACTCCTCAACATCCACAGAGTCATAGCCTACTCCGAATCTTGCCACCAGTTTCAGCTTTGGTGCCTTATCCAGATACTCGGCGTTTATCTTCCCCGTGCCTACCAGAACTGCGGTTGCGTCTTTGAGTTCATCTTCATAGTTCCCAGAGACGTACTGGACCTCTGCGAGTTCTTTCAGTGAATCTGATACATCGGTTGGGAGGTTTTTTGTGTCTGGGATTATCAATACCTTGGGTTTCATGATAAATCATTACGATATAACGTATTTGAAGACACCGAGGTTGAGTTTATCTAGTATATTCATCACTTACTAAAATTCAGTATTATACCATATTGGCTCCACAGCGGAAAAGAGACACCCCGGGAATGATTAATATTGGAGTTACTGCTCCGCCTCATCCGGGTTTCTCACAAATAGGAATATCAGGATCAGCGCGACCACCAACGCCGCTGAGGTAATCATCCACGGATAATTAGGGCTCAAGTTATACACGTATCCGCCAACGTAGGCGCCCAAGGCAGCCGGTGGGAATAATAGGAAGCCTCCGCCCCAGAAGTTGCCGAAGCTGATGGTTATTCCCCTCTCTCCGAGGAGGCTGTAGAGCCTTCCGCGTCTGCTGCGTGGTATGCTGTTGGCTATTATGGTGCTGAAGGCTGGCATCATGATGTTGTTGCATAGCACTATGCCGCAGAGTATGAGGGCTACTCCTATGAAGCCCCCCATGTACTGGTAGCTCCATATGGTTATGGGCGCGAGGCACATGCCGATGAGGATCATCTTACGTGGACCGATCCTGTCAACGGTGGAACCCAGCGGAAAAGCCACTAAGATGCCTAAGAGGCCGCTGATGAACATGATGAGCCCCCACTGGCTCTCCACCAAGCCGATGACTTCTTTTGCGTAGATCACGTAGAAGGGGGAACTCATGGCGATGAAGAAGCATGTGAACATCTCGATGATAACTATGACCCTCAGGCTCTTGTTCATCCATTTTATGCTATCAAGGATACTCCTGTAGGCTGGTATGATCATCTTGGGGATCTGCCTGAAGCTGAACTTCTCTGTCGCCTCTTCCTCGGTCACTGTCTCCTTCAAGTACCTGAGGCGCAGCCAAGCAACGACGAAGCCTGTTAATAACGCGATACTCCAGCAGATCCTCACTGCTTTTATCAACGCATCATCTGAAGACAATCCACTGGACGTCACGAACCACTCGATGAGGTACCCGCCGAAGACGGGGGCCACTATCCTAACAGTAGTGGGCACAGCCATTATTATCGCGAACCCTTTCCCCCTTACACCGGGGGGGAGGCTGTCTGCCTCCAGGGCGTTCATGGCGGGCATGTAGAATAATAGCAGTTGGCTGGTAAACTGGCCTAGGGCTATCATTCGCCAATCGGTGGCGATGACGAAGAATAGGTGTGTGAAGGCGTAGAGGACGGTGCTGTACCCGATGAGCTTTACCCTACCAGCCTTATCGGCTATGTATCCACCGACGGGGTACAGGATCATGCCGGCTAGGATGCCGAGGCTGTTTATCAGGCCGATGTCTGTGTTGCTTCCACCGAGTGCCTTGATATAGAGGCTGAAGAATGGGTAAACGATGCTTGTGCTGAATCCCCATAGAACCCTGCAAGCCATAAGGACCAGTACGTTTCCACGGATAAACCAGAACATGCCTCTTTTAGCTTCACTCATATCGACAGCTCTATTTTACAGGGTGGGATAAGTTACGAAGTTATAAACCTTGTTGAATCGGTACAAACCCGTGTAGTAAAAAATAGGGGTCACTTTTTCTTGGTGATCTTGAAGGTGACTAGGTTCCACCTGTCTGGACACTCGTATTTCCACTCATCGTTATTCATCCAAGGGATCTGGCCACCGTAGCACATGTTCATCAACGTTGGGAACATGTCATGGTAGCAGTACCCGCAGATGCCGCCTGTCTTGTGGGTGTTGATCTCGAACTTGTCTCCAACCTTGTGGCCTGCGCTGCAGTCTTTTTCGATGCTCAAAACCTCGGCTACATAAACCGGCTCCTCAGACATTGTGATCGATGTATAATGGTTAGCTTTCTAATATTAAACTAAGCATACATGGGTTCTAATCACAGACTTTCCTATCACAAATGAAAAAAGAAATATTACATACAGCTCCGTTTTCACAACACTTAACATTCAGTTTTGTCTAACTCTTAGATGCTGCTCTACCCTTTTTAGAGCAGGAGAAAAACCATGGAAAGAAAAAAAGTAGACATAGAACAGCTACTCGGATTCAAAGATGTACTTGAAAAACTGGTTGAGAACACGGAGCTATACAAGGGACTGGTTGATGCCTTCGAGAAAGACGACTCCCAAAGATTCAGGGAACTCCTTGAAAAACACGACGTGGTGATTCACTGCTGGATAATATGCCGGTGGCTCTGCATAAAGATCCGTGGCGCAGTCTGCGTCAGGCTGTGCCCAGAGTTTGAGCCCCGAGAACTCACCTTCGATGAGATACTGGAGTTCAGCAGGGCGTTCCTCAGGGTATATGACAATGAAAAAAGCTTCAGAGCCCTATTCGAGGCGTATCGACGCGAGGACGTTGAACGGTTCAGGGAGATGATAGAGGAGTACAAGCTCACCCCCTACTGTCCCCAGATCTGCAGATGGTTCACCGGGCACTATTGTATCGAGAAATGCAGGATCTTCTGTCCACCAGTCGCTGACATCACGTACCCCAATGGGAAAGAGTGCGTGCAGCCCACGGCTCACAAGGTAGGCCGTGGCGTGGTGGCGGGAGTCGAGATAAGGGGGATAGCTAGTGGCGGTTTCCCTTTCTCTAGTTATCGCCTTGAGTACAGCATCGACAACGGGACAACGTGGAGGCAGGACGCCCCGGGGAGCGGTGACATCATCATCGTCTACCCTGATGGGCAGAGGGGCGGTGTATCCCCTAACCCTGTGGGTCCACCCCCGGATACTCTCGGGTATCTTGAGACAACTAATCTAGGCGCCTATACCATCAGCCTTAAACTCACTGTGAACGGGGGAGGTGTGGTCGTCTGGGATATAGAACAATTCAGCTTACACCTGAAATCCGTTCACATCGACGAGGTGGGCAGGATAGATGTCACTGTCGTCGGTGGTACCAGAAAACTTGTTTTGGATGGCGTTGAAAGAGCGGTGGGTGGACTGGCGACCCTCGGTGGAAGCGCATTGGTGGAAGGGTGTGGTCACCGTTACAGGAAATATAAGCTGATGCTGGCTCCTGGATGGATCACTCCACCTGTTGGAGTGGATTATGATACCATCGGCGTCCCTTGGGAGGTAATGAAGGACAAATACGGGAACGACCTAGAGGTTGATTACACACTCAAGCCGTCAATGACCTTGTGCTGGGATAACAGACCCATCGGTGACCTCTCCGCTAGGTGGATTAAATCTTGGTGTCACTTCCCTCCTTTTCCACCTGTTAAACTCGACAGGTTGGTAAGTGAACCCTGGCAGTCCCTCATCCCAAGTACCACGACACGCAGCGGAAAGTACACTCTCTTGTTGCTGGTTCAGGACGATGACTCCCCCCCGAACACATACAGTGACCATTTCCACGTCTGGGTGGATAACAAAGAAGTGGAGGCGATTATCAAGTCCGTTCACATCAAGGACGAGAAACCAAATCCCTTCACCTGTGAGACGTACTCCATCTCAGATATAATGGAAGCCGGTGGGGTAATGGAGATATTTGGGACAGCTTGGGATGACCTCATCAACGACACGCTGCCCGACACCCAGCCCAACCTCAACTTTGACTATTACACAGTGATCTGGAAAAAAGACGGAGGCCCATACCAGACAACCGGGATTACCCTTACAGATGCGGGTAAGAAACGGAAAACCGATGACGTGCTGGCGACATGGGATATC
>CAZVMT010000198.1:0-5716 GCA_964628765.1 uncultured Candidatus Bathyarchaeia archaeon
TCTCACTGGCTTGCTTGATGAAGTTCTCGAAATCCTCGTTGGATCCGATGCTTGGGGGGGTCACTATTCGTTCCCCAAGTCGCTTGACTGTGATGTATCTTTGGCTCTGCTGGCTGAAGCTCGCCACCCTGTGCCTTACCAGTTGATGTGTACAGGCTCTGCTGATCTTTTCTATCGCAAAAGTATAGTTCAAGTGCTGCAATAGCTCCCTCCAGTCTAAGCCCGGGAACTCTGCCTCAATTTCACCTAATGATGTATAGGTTAGTAGCTCGGCTTTCACTTGGCTTTCCTCCTGATGAAGCCATAGATCTGGGGCGCTGCAGTTTGGATGGATTCCACCAGTTGTTCACTGAACTCGTCATGGTTTGTTTGATGGTATTCGACTAGGGTTCTGAGGTTGCTGCTAAGTATCCATTGGTTTTCCCCAGCTTCTGTGATGTTGAAGTACTTGGACCGTAACATTATCCCTAGTATTTCTTCATGGGAAGCCTCAAGTCTCCAAACCAATCTGTTATGCTCCAGTATATTGCCGTGCTGGACCTCGATCCTCCCAACGATCTCAGCTACTTTCTCTGGTTTCGCTAGTAACCTGTTGTAGAGGGTGCTTGGCATGGCTCCGCTTGTGGTTGTTAGCATGCTGGTGGCTATCATGGTCTCAATGTTTGGGCTGTGGGCTACGAGTCTGAGCTTCATCGGGTTCACTATACGGGGTTCATCTCGGATTTCTTGGGCTTGGCCTTGAACTCAGGTGGGACATTGACGGCCCTTACTACGTTCATGCTGTTGATTGCGTAGATTGGGGTGCCGTCTGGCTCGTATTGGTTGAGGCGTTTTACTCCCCTGAGCACAAGCTTTACCTTTAATGTGGTTCCGTCTTCTAGCTGGTACTCGTTCCAGTACTCTTTTTCCTCGGTGAAGTCTATCTCCTGTGCCCCTGTGAATGCTTCCTTCGATATCTTTGACAAATCTATCCCTTGCTATTCAGGGAGCCAAGAGGTTTAACTCTTTCACCCCTCAGCGATAACCACGATATTATCTGCTGCCTCTTCACAGAGAGCACCGAGACCCAGCGCAGCCTCAAGCTGCTCGATTACATCGACCTTGCTACGGGTCGCCGGTCCCTGTGGCACCGCCTTGCAGCCATCAGTGGACTTCGCAGAGATACTGTAGGAGCCGATCACTCTGCCAATATCCTCTATCTC
Source organism: uncultured Candidatus Bathyarchaeia archaeon (assembly GCA_964628765.1). GTDB lineage: Archaea > Thermoproteota > Bathyarchaeia > TCS64 > TCS64 > RBG-16-57-9. Next base: position 1,203 of record CAZVMT010000198.1, read on the forward strand.
AACCTTATCCAACCCAACCAGAGGACGCAGAATAGGCAAATCGATGGCTGAACTCAACACATACATGTTGCTCAGGGTCTGGCTGGCTACCTGTCCGAGGCTTTCACCCGTGATTACTGCCTTGGCTCTGTGCTTCTCGGCGAATCGCTGGGCGATCCTGTACATGCTGCGTTTGCACATGACGCAGATGTATCTGGGCTCTGGGCTCTCGGTGATCCGCTGCATCAAATCCCCCATGGGTGCAGCGTAGAGCCTGTATTCTTTTCGGGGAACATAGGAGGCTATGAGGTCGAAGCTCTCCTTGGCTCTCTCAACATAGCTATCACCCACGAAGGGACGCTGGTCCATGAATAATGGCAGGACGTTTACTCCGCGTTTCATTAGTAACCAAGCTGCCACTGGGCTGTCTATGCCTCCGCTGAAGAGGCTGACGGCTTTACCCTGTGTCCCATATGGGAGTCCAAGGACGCCGCGTATGACCTCACTGTAGACGAAGGCATCCTTGTCCCTGACTTCAGTGTACAATGTCACATCTGGGTTGTCAAGGTCAACGTGGATATCTCGATCCTGTAAAGCCTCCAGTACCTTTGACCCTGCCTCGTATGCAACATCCCTGCTACTGAATTCATGTTCGCCCACTACTCTGGGGCGTACGGCGAAGCTGTTTCCCTCTTTGAGGGTGCGCCTCGCCTCTTCTACTATTCCTTCTACCACTGAGTCAAAGCCATATTGGACGCTGGTGCAGGGCATGGCGTTAGCTACTCCAAATACCTTCGACACAACCCCAACAGCCTCGTTTGGTACCCCATCAACGTAGATGCGTCCATAGATTCTTCGGGTTGATGGGTTCAGGTATCCATTCTTTCGTAGAATATTCACTATGTCTTGTGCGAGGCTCTTCTCTAACTGGTTTCGCACGTATCTGGATTTGAGGGCGATCTCACTGTAGCTAACAAGGATTGTCAAAGCATGCTATACGTGGATTCGTTGCTTTTACCCCTTTCTTTGAAGCTATTCGAGGAACATGAAGCTAATCACCGCGCTGAGAAGCATGGATAACCCAAAGGACACCCAGAGCAGCTGAGGACTATAATTATAGACGACACCACCGAGGAGGGAGCCAGCTATTGTGGGTATGGTTAGGAGTGCCCCCATGCCGGGTCCGCCTCCGCCTCCACCTCTGGTGTTGATCAACAGCATGCCTTGGCCAAGGGCTGACATTATCCGCCCCCTTTTTTCGCTTGGAGTGGCTTTCGCCATGTAGGCTGGTGCCCCCGCCATGAGGAAGCTGTTGGCTATGGTAACCAATACAAGGATGGCTATGACAGCGTAGAAGGATTGGATATAGGTGAAAACTATTATTGGCGCTGCTCCAAGAACCAGTGCTATGGTTAGCACCCTTTTTGGTCCAAATCTGTCCACCACCATGCCGGCTGGAAGCAGCAGTAACACGTTGATTACCGACGATATCAACAATACCAGCCCCCACTGGACCTCCGATAACTCGATGACCTGCACCACGTAGATGACCCAGTAGCTGGATACCATGCTGTTGAAGAAGAAGCCCAGTACCAGCATGACGCCGTATGCCTTCAGGTTCTTTGGGAGCCACCGGAGTACTTCGATTACTTCCCGGTAACTCTTTACTAGAAACTCCACTGGGTTGAGGCTGTTACGAGGTATGTTTCTCTCGGATTCTTTGAGAAACCTGTAATTCATGGCCGCTATAAAAATAGCAACAACCATAGTCAAGCCATAGAAGAACCTCATGGCGGCTTCAACACCCCAGATACTGATGAGGTAGCCACCGGCTAACGGTGAGAAGATACCCGCCGCCAAGGGTATGGCCTGCCACATGCTGTAGCCGAGAGCCCTTTTACCTCTTGGCAGGGACTCCGCCATCAAAGAGTTGGCTGCTGGGAAATAGAAGGTCATTACACCCATCAATAGGTTTCCCAGGGCTAGCCACCGCCAGTCTCGTGCGAATATGAAGCATAACCAGAGGAATGAGCTTAGGAAACCGGTTGCGGCGATGATCTTTACCCTACTATAATGATCTGAGAGGTATCCCGCTATGGGGTAGATGAATAGTGCTGTCAGGGGTCTTAGGCTGTTGACAATGCCTATGTCTACCACGCTTCCCCCTAGGGCTTGTACGTAGAGGCTGAGGTAGGGGAATGTGATGAACATGCTGAACTGGCGTAATACGTCCCCCATGGTGAATACCAGTAGGTTTCCACGCATCACCTCGCGAATAGAAGCCATGTTACTACATCAAGTACATCAATAGACTTGAATATTTGCCAAGAAACAGCGCCTGCTTCATAAGGTTTATACGGGGTTTCTTGAAAAGACCAATTGGTGAGACAATTTGAGCTTTTGGGATGAATGGTTCAAACGATTCGGTAAAAGGAGCAGCTTCTTCGGTGAATTCGACCGCATGATGCGGGAGATGGAGAAGGAGATGACAGACATCATCCGGGATATGGAGGGTAACATGCCCGAGGAGATGACCCGAGAGGTACGTAACCCAGATGGCTCAATCCGACGCGAGTACGGCCCATTCGTCTACGGGTACAGCGTCAAGATAGGGCCAGACGGCAAACCAATAATCAGGGAGTTCGGCAACATGAAACCCAGCTTGGAGTCAGAAGAAACCCCCATGGGTCTTCAGGATCGACGAGAACCCCTCGTTGATGTAATCGAGGATGATGACAGCATCAAGGTGCTGGCTGAGCTACCCGGCGTGGAGAAGGAGGACATCAAGTTATACGCGATGCCCCGGAGGTTGACCATCAACGTGGATCGCAGATACTATAAGGAGCTTGAGTTTGAGTCGGAGATTGACCGTGGTTCAGCCAAGTCCAGCTACAAGAACGGTGTACTTGAGATCACATTCAAGAAAAAGCATGAGGACAAGGGTACCCCGATTAGTATCGGGTAGAGGATACCTTTAACACAGAAGCTGGTGTATTCTTGCTTGGCCGATGATGTGAAGGCATTAGATTGATCAAGTGATGAATCAGAGTTACACTGAGGCCACTATTATTGATTAAGTAGCATACATTCACAAATAATATACAGTTATCATGACACATTTTGATGTGATGAATCGCTACCAGCCAGTAATTCAAATTATCAAAGGGTTTCTATTTACATCCTTTGGGTTCTGGTTAGCCAAGGATCAACAAGAGTGGATGATTTGGTTTTTCCTCGCTCTGGGAGTACCAAGCGTCTTAAATATGCTTGATAATGCCTTGAGCGAATATTCTTTTGATGAGGTTGTCTATAAATCGAGGTTTAGTTGGAAAGTCAGACTACACTACTCTTCCATTGATCATTTAATGTTCAATATGTATACTTACCTCGGATTTATGATAACGATTTTTGTTTATTTTGATATGGTTCCTCGGCTTCATCGTTTCATGATGTATATGTTTCCCGTCATAACAGGTATTAATGGCTTAATCGAGTACCGAAGGTTAAGGAAAACAAAGGAGCAGCCAGATTCGTAGTGTTCAAGAAGAGAATAAGCAGTAAAATCTATTTTTAATCGTAATAAATCAGATTTACAGAGGCCACTATTTTATTGTAGATTCAGTTCGATTTCCACTGAGTCAAGATACTCGTCGCCCCACTTCACCATCTTTCTATGATACCCGTTAACGTGAAAACCAAGTTTCTCATAGAACGCAATCGAGCCAACATTATGCGTCATCACCGTCGCCCCAAGATTAGTTAACCCAACCTTACGGCACCAAGGGAAAACACCCTGAATCCATAAGGCTCTACCAACACCCATCCCCCGGTACCCAGGCATCACCCAGGTACCACCCTCACCACAATGCCTGAGCTTATCCGAGTAACCCCAACGAGGAGCCATCCCCGCGAAGCCAGCGAACCTACCATCAACATACGCCACAAAGACAGCTTCTCGTTCATCTAAGTTTTCGATATATGTCTTCTCTTCTTCAGGTGTGTATGGTGGTAATACGGTTCTCTTCTCGGCTATGCAGATGTTGATCAGTCTTGAGATATGCTCAGAGTCGCGATCTGGATCAGCGTGAAGCACTTGAACCTCCATGAAACCTCTCATTAACTATGGGTTGGTTATGTGATTTAACGATAATAGTAGCTTAGCTGTACTCGAACTTGCCCTTCTCGGAGCTCAATACCAATCTATTCTCTCCACCTGATTCCTCGCAGCGACCAATAATCGAAGCACTCACATCATATTCCTCGACTACAGAGAGAACATCCTCAGCACCATCAGGGTCAACTATGAACTCGAACCCGATACCCATGTTGAAGTCCTGATACATCTCACGCCACTCTACCTTGGACTCGCGCTGGATCAAGTCAAAGATGGGGTCATGCTGTGGCATCTCCTTGATGTAGTTGATCCCATTCCCAAGCCGTAGACACTTGGTGTTGCCTCCACCTGTGTTATGCACCATCCCGTGAACAGACTCACCATACCAGTCCAATACCTTCAAAGCAATAGGTGAGAATAA
>CAZVMT010000199.1:0-5693 GCA_964628765.1 uncultured Candidatus Bathyarchaeia archaeon
TGAGGGTCGGAGAGACCTTCGGCGCAGTCCAACGAGGCGGTAAGGTGCACTCCCACGTCAGGATAGGAGAAGATGTCTACGGGCCACTGTGCTCAGGCAGGTCTCTGGATGTCCTTGTGGGATTGGAGCCCAACGAGACCCTGCGGCTGGCGTTGAAGTATGCTAACGAGGAGACCTTGATTATCACCAACACTCGCCCGGTGCCCTCCATGGACACGAACATCGGAGCCGATACGTATCCAGAGGTCTCTAAGCTGATCGGGGCGTTGGAGAGGATATCTGGTAGAGTTGTGGCTTTCGACGCCACGGAGCTTGCCGTCGAGGCTGGGAACGAGAGGACAATGAATGTTGTTCTTCTTGGCGCCTTGGCTACGAGTGGGAAGCTGCCGTTTGGGAAGGAGTTCCTGCGTGAAGCGGTTCTTGGTCGTGTTCCGCCTAGGACGGTGGTGGTTAATGAGGCAGCCTTTAATCTGGGCTGTGATCAGCTCTAACCTTTTTTAAGGGGTTCAAATCCTTCCCCCGCTACCATTCTTCTTTGGGGTTCCCATGGTGATTCAGTGTATTATTATATGTAAACTATCGGGTTTTGTGCACTGTTTTACGGGTTAACATAACGGTTTTCGCCATATATCACTGCTTGATCTGGGTTGTTCTGAGGCTGTTTTAATGAAAAGAAGGCGTTTTACGGTTTTAATGGGTTACCCCCCCCTCCCCCTAAAGTTTAAACTAGATTAGTATCTCTGCGAAGTAGTCCCAGTCCCTGGCTTTTATCTGGTAGAACCTGACCTGCAACGTGGTTATCAATGATCATGGTAAGAGTTACGGTGATGTGATGATAAATTTACTACTCGGATTTCTTGGAGAGCCCGGTGATCCTTGCTAGGTTGGCGGGAACTACTAGTCTGCCCTGTTTGTCAATGTTCACTGTTTCTTCCACAAGATTCACCATATGGTGCAATTCATGCCATAGTTTTAAGATTTCTCAAAAACCTTTCTCATTTCAACAGACAGGGTAATCAATTGGTCAAGGTGGGGGAGTTTATGGCTGTGGCTACCGAGGCTTTGCACACCTTGGCTATGCAGCTGAAATCCAGTTTATCGATGGTATCGGCTTGCGTATGGTAATAGGGTGTACGGAACTCGGCTAGATCAGTTACAGCTATGGCTGGGATGCCTTCTCTCCAGAAGGGGGTGCAATCCGTTCTCAACAGGTCAGACATTCGCTCTTTAATCACATCAAAGCCGAATGGGACATGAAGCCAGGCGAAAGGTAACTGTACTTCATCAAGCTTGCAGCATGAGGCAAACAGCTCCAAGAGTTGCCCCGAGTTTACATCAGCGCCACCCATCAGATAATTACCTGCAGATAGATCATCCACGAGGTAGGTCTGAATCATCTCGGGAACCAATCCATCTGGGAACCTCTGCGAGTTGGGCTTCTGTGAGAGATACCCTACCTCATCAAGGTTTACTACTCCAGCGATATCGATGCTTTTTGATCTATCCTGCACCCATCTCGTGCTCCCGGTGAGGAAATTATTTCCAATCCATTCATCTTGTGCAGAAAACCCGTAAAACTCCTCCAAGCCTTTGAAATAGGATAACTCTGAGTCACTCATTTCTTTTCTACATTCATCAAAAAAGGAATCAATACCATCCTTGTATGTCTTCCCCATATTCCTGCCTTCTCTTATGCACTCATTCAGTCTTTTATTGAGCTGAGCCGTGTGCAGGTCCTTAAAGTTGAATCGTTCATCCATCAACCCCAGTTTCTGGGCATCAGCATACGCTTTGACGAATCGATTAGGATGCGCCTCCTCCAAGGTAAACCCGATGAAGCGAACATTAAAAGGATCATCAGAGCTGGCTAGAACCCGGGCAGACTCTAGCATAACAGAGACACCTGATAGGTTATCATTCGCCCCAGGAGACTTCGGGACGGTATCATAATGAGCCGTCAGTAAAAGCTCTGGACCATCCACCTTGTTTATCGATCCCTCGATGTTCCTGAATCTCTCCCCATCAATCATAAACACATGCTCATGAACCACCAGTCCGTATTCCTCAAACTTAGCCACGACATGGTCGGCTGCTGCTTCAAGCTTGTCCAGGTGATAGACTGGTTCATTTGGCCCCATCATCTCGATGATGTGTTTATAGAGCCTGTCTTCTTCAACCTCTTTTAGTATCTGATACAAGAAAAACCACTCAAAGCTAAGTTACTTTTAAGAATATAATTTTTTATCTAAAAAGAAAGATAATAAAAACCCCCTTGCCACCCTTCTCACTGACTGGTTAAGCTAATTCAGGGTATACTTGAAGCTCACATCATATTGCTCAGCTGGAAGCTCGTAACCATCACATGGGAAAGGATAAGCCAGCACCCCAGCCGGGAAAACAGCGTCAGGGCTGTAGCTTTTCCAGTAAAAGAAGGACCCCGGCTGTACCCAGTGAAGATAACGGTTCCCATACTTAACCGTGGGATTCACTGAGGTGTCTGGTACCTTGAACCTGAAGGGCGCCATGGAGTGATCCCCCACGCTCCCAGCGTAACCGATCACCTCACCGCGTCTCACGAGGCGCCCAATGAGCCCCTCACATTCATCGGCGTCACTATTGGTGCGGTACACTACCTCTTCATTCTCGTAGAAGATGTGCCCCAATGCGGGTTCCTTGCTCCCCCACTTCTCCACCTCGAAACACTCCGAGCCCGGGATATGCCCAAGTAACAATGGCGAGGTGTACAGATGATATACACAGACAATCAGTCCAGGCCAATCTGGGCTCGCCGACTCGAAGACCAGCTCAAGATCGTTATACGGTGACTGTATCTCCCCATCGTCTCTGACCCTGTACTCCGCGTTCCTGTTCTTGAACCCTATCAACACCATGTCGAGGGGAGCGAGCACAGGCGTACCGTGCTCCAACTCAAACTCCATGCTGGTCTTACCGGGGTAAGGGGGACATCCCTCACAGCCTCCTGTCTTGGGGCCGAGGGTGATGATGTCTGGATCTGCCCCTGTTCCGTAGAGCTCTGTGTGGGTGTTGATGCCCTCCATGCTGGGTGGTGGCGAGGTAATAGCTGAGGCAGTGGTCTCGGGTATGCTTTGAATAGATTGGTCTCTTAGCTGGAGTTGTCCTATGATGTCTATGTTGAAGAGGATTAGAAAACCCGCTACAGCGGTTATGGCGACTATGATGAGGATGGCGACTATTTTAACTGGCTTCAATGGGGTCTCTCCATATTCAATCATACTGCTTTGATGTGGCTTTAATTCTTCTGCGAGACACAGTGGCTTGGAGATATATATAGTTGAAAAACATATTCTAATCAAATATATGAAACATCATATTCAATATACAACAAATGGATATCTATGAATTATATTATAGAATAAGACAGTAGATAAGATAGGTACAAAAACATGATAAATAATATAAATTAACCCACATAGATACAGCCATGTCGATTGAGGAATATGCAGAGCATATATTGAGTTATTTTAACTCAATCGATAAAAAACACTATGGAATACACATCCCATCCATACCACTATTATATCTAGGTAACTATAAAGCATATAATGAATCTCCACTAAAAGTAGTCACAGTGGATACAAACCCATCAAAAAAAGAGTTCCCCAATCACAGCCCATTCTGCAGATTTCAGGAAGCAAACAAATTATTCTACAAGGAAACCATAGAAAAAGAAGACGTACCTACATATCTAAACGCCATCAATAATTATTTTAACTATAATAGCTCGGAGTGGTACGAAAACTTTGAACCCATCCTGAACGGGATGAACGCGAGCTATTACCCGAATCAACAGAGCACCGTGCTGCATACATTCATGTGCTCACCACTGACCACCATCGAACCCTGGTCAAAATACGAGAAAACCATATCCCCCATGTTTGTACACGAGGTAGCTCACACGGGTCTCAGCGTATGGATGAGATTACTGGATATCCTTGCCCCGGATGTTGTCCTGACTTCACTGGGAGACAATTACAGGAATTGGTTTTATCCCGAGCAGAACCTAGAGTGGGTCAAATTCAAGGTCTTTGACAAGACAAAGAATGGACGCGAAAAGAGCCGCCCCTACAAGGTACACTGTGTGGTGGCTAAGCAGGGAACCGGGAAGAAGTGCCTAATTGTGCTTGGTGATAGAAACATATTGCCCTTCATGGTCTCCGGGAGCCAGAAGACCATGCTTGGAGAAAAAATATACATCATAATCAAGGGAAGGGTCCCCAAACCAAGGCATGTAACAGAGGAACAAGCTGCTCCAGAGAAAACCAGTGAACCCGTCATTCAGTAACCCACAGGTTCATTGAATCTTTAATGTGTTCTGAATCCATAAAACCTCTAACCACATAGAAAATGATAACCCTATGACACAGGTCATCCACGGCATAGACGAGCCCTGGGGGGAACAGATACCCCTTAAACAGCCTGTATGCGTCAAGTGCTCAAAAAAGCTGGGCAGGGTCATCAGGATGTACGTAAAAAACAACGGAGTCTTCATACCTTATGGGCGGGACTCTGCCCAAGTCGGTGACCTGTTGGTGTGCCCTGTGTGTCATAATGAGATTGTACAAGGATTCAGCGAGGTACTTGGGAATTCTGTATCAAATCAGGTCCTTGAGTCCGAGTATGCTATTCTGAAGGGAGTAAAAGACTTGCCAGTCTAGACTGAATTCAAGTATTTGGTGAAGGCGAAGATTCAACAAATATAACAACCTTAACTTATTGTAGGAGACAATGTGTTGAGCGAATCCGAGAAAAAGATAATTGGACCCGCACTGCTCGTCTCTATTCTCAAGAAAGCCCCAAAACCATTGACCACCAGGGAACTCTATGAAGAGAGCAGAAAAATAATCCCTGACTGCGCCTCAGCCAACGTAATTATACTGAACCTCATGCGGATAAGTGGAAAAATCAAGGGTGAACGCAAAGACCGTAAATGGTTCTGGTGGGTAGAAGACGAAAAATAGGCTCATGTTCGCTTCTTTTTACCCTTCAACGCGTTTTCTAGTTCTTTTCTTGATAACTCGATCCTCAGTATCCCACTGGTTCCTTTGATCTCTAGCAAGATATCCTCAACCAAGTCTATCTCAGTTAGCTCACCCAAATAGCCCTCCACCATCAATTTGTCTCCTGAGCCATCGGGTAATGAGACGCGTTTTATCTGGTTCCTCGATATCAGTTCGATGCTAAATGAGATCGCATGCTTTCTATCTATGCTCAATTTGTAGTTCCTCTCTTAGGGGAGGTTGGTGTGGTCACGGAGATTAATCGTTCTTAGGAGGTCTAAGGAAACTTAACGTGTTATCCTAAAAGTTTAGTATCGAATATGAGCAGGGAGTCCTTTGGGATATGCTCTTCGAGTTCTCAAGCACATAGAGAATGAATATAAAGAGCCTCCTGGAGGAGAGGCTCAAACTATCCCCAGTCTCAAAGAATCAGGATATGACCGACACTGAGGCTTCAAGGCACCTGCAGAGGCTGAGGGATGTTCAACTAGTTGACAGGGATGTCGATGGAGTCTTTTGCTTACTCAATTTAGTGAGTCATTTATCTCTGATATGCCGTTTCATCACCAGTCGGTGTAGATATTGAAGGAAAGGGTCTCGGGGCTTTTTGAGGACGCCGTGGAACGGTTGCTTTGCATCAACGCCGGAGTTATT
>CAZVMT010000200.1:0-5647 GCA_964628765.1 uncultured Candidatus Bathyarchaeia archaeon
CAGCCTGCCAAAGAAACAGATCCAAAAAAGAATAATAAACCCCCCGCAAAACACAAAAACCCAGACAACAAGTAACAACACCTCCCACCAAATCACACCAAAATAAAAAAGCACCGAATTACCACCAGCCGACCCCAGATAACAAACTTATAAACCCCCCACCCCCACATAAGAAACCAACCCAAGGCGACAACAAAATGAACCCCCTCGCAACACTCAGACAAGAATGCCAAAAACTCCTAACCCAAGCACTAGAAAAAACATACCCCGGAACAAAACTACCCGAAGCCAAATACAGCACACCCCCCACACCAGACATGGGAGAACTATCATCACCAGCCTGCTTCCAGCTAGCGAGGGAGCTGAGGCAACCCCCAGCAAAGATAGCGGTAACCATAGCAGCCAACATACCCGTCGAACAAAGCACCCTCATAGCATCAGCAGAAGCAGCCCAAGGCTACATCAACTTCCACGCAGACACCGCCAACTACTCAAAACACGTACTAGAAGAAGTCACCAACCTAGACACAGAATACGGTTTCCTCAAGACACCCACACCCCAGAAAGTAATGGTGGAACACACAAGCGCCAACCCCAACAGCCCCCTCCACATAGGAAACGCAAGAAACAGCATCCTAGGCGACAGCCTAGCCGCACTACTCGAAAAAAGAGGCCACCAAGTAGTCATCCACTTCCTGGTAAACGACATGGGTCGCCAAGTAGCCATGGCCACATACGGCTGGAAACTCATGAACAAACCAGAACCAGAAGGCACAGCCGAGCTCTGGGTAGGCACAATCTACGCCTCGGTCAACGTAGTAATGGAGCTAACCCGCCTCAAGACCGAGCTCAAGGAAGCAGAGGAAAACGGATGGGTCTACGAGGCATCAGAAGCCCAGGAACAGATCGATGAATACTTGAAGGCAGCCGAGATGCTAAAGGAGCGCTACCCAGACATCTATACAGCCATGGAATCCAAACTCCCCAAAATAAAGGACCCCATGGCAGAGATAGTAGCCCTCAACACACGCTACGAGAACAACGACCCAGAAACAGTCAAAGAAGTAAGAACAGTCATCAACTACTGCCTCAACGGATTCCAGGAAAGCCTAGGACTCTTGGGTATCCACTTCGACAGCTTCGACTTCGAATCCGACCTAGTCTGGGCGAAAGCCGCAGAAGACGTGCTGGAACGCCTCAAGAAATCAGGGTACGTCATCAAGGACATGGGCGCGCAGGTACTGGACTGCGACTGGATCGCACGAGACCTCAAACTCAAAGAAAGATGGGGGCTCCACCCAGAACACGAGATACCAAGACTCGTACTCGTGAGAAGCGACGGAACCACACTATACACCCTACGAGACATGGCATACAGCATCTACAAGTTCGGCATCGCAGACAGGGTCATCAACGTCATCGGCATGGAGCAGACACTAGCCCAGCTACAACTCAGAATCGCACTCGCAGCCATAGGCGACATAAAGATGGGGGACAACCAGCTCCACTACAGCTACGAGTTCGTCAAGCTCCCTGGAGTAAAGATGAGCGGCAGACTGGGAAGATACGTCACCCTAAACGAGGTACTGGAGAGGGCGGTAACGTTGGCGCGGGAAGAGGTAGATCAGAGAAACCCAGCGTTATCAGACGAGGAGAAAGCGGAGATAGCCGAGATGGTGGGCTTTGGGGCAGTCAAGTATACCTTGCTGAGTGTTGATCCCATGAAGCAGGTGGTCTTCGACTGGAAGAAGGCACTGGACTTCGAGACCAACAGCGCGCCATTCATCCAGTACAGCCACGCAAGGACATGCAACATAATCAAACGCGCAGAAACCGAGCCAGAGCCAGACTACGCCTCAATCAATGATGTAAAGGAAAAGGAGCTCGTCAACCTGCTCGCCCAGTTCCCCGAGACCTTTGAACGAGCAACGGAGGAACTCCAGCCAGCCAACCTCACAGCATATGCCAACAACCTAGCCGACAAATTCAACAGCTTCTACGCCACACAGAACGTACTACGCGCCGAGACAGAGGGGCTCATGGGAGCGAGACTGCGACTTGTGGACGCTACGAGGATAACGCTAAGAAACACCTTAACGGTACTGGGCATCGATGCCCCGGAGCAGATGTAATCAGAGCTCTGTTAACTTCTTCATATCCTTCTCAAGGTCACCTAGAAGCTGCCTGCGGTAAATGGCCGCAGCAGGGTGATACAAGGGAACCAGTTTCACTTTTCCCCATGAAGTCTCCACATCAAACACAGACCCATGTGCGTCACCGATAACCGCCTCATCTAACCCAAAACGCCGCTGAAAATAAGACAAAGCGCTGTTCCCCATGGGCGCTATCACACGGGGCTTGATTATCTCAAGTTGACGTATTAGATAGCCCTCGCAGGCTTCTACCTCGCCCTTCTTGGGTCTACGATTACCCGGGGGCCTGCACTTCAATATATTCCCAATGAATATATTCTCCCGTCGCAGCCCAGCGGAGTCCAGCAACTCGTCGAGAAGCTTCCCAGCCGAGCCCACAAAAGGCAACCCTGACTCATCCTCCTTTCTTCCCGGCGCCTCACCGATCAACACAATCTCCGCATCCAGACTGCCGGAGCCCACTACCACATTTTTCCTAGTGTCTCCGAGTGAGCATTCAAGGCATGACCTTGCCTCGGCTGTTATCTGGTTCATGTGCTCTGTCTTTTCTTTGCTCTTGGAGGTATACATTAGACTACGCCTTTCTCGCTTAGTTCCTTGAATCTCTCACTTGTAATACCTAGTAGATGGTTTAAGACCTCGTAGGTATCGCCACCCAGAGATGGCGCAGGTCCCCTTGGCTTGGGTAGCGTCTTGGACATCTTGATGGGGTTTCCCTGGACCTTCACCTCGCCGAGTCCCGGTTGCTCTATTTTCTGCACCATCTTTCTATCTCCCAGAATATGCGGGTCCTCTGAGGCTTCCTTTATGTCGTAGATTGGGCAGCTTGGGACTCCTGCTTCGGTAAGTAGATCAACTACTTCTTTCTTTGTTAATCCTCTAGTCCATGGCTCAATCAATTTCTTCAGTGGCTCATGGTTTTTTACCCTGAGGGGATTCGAGGTGAACCTTGGATCATCACCTAGCTCCAATCCTGTAGCATCGATAAACTTAGACCAGAGGCTGTCATTGGCGATCCCGATGACGACCCAGCCATCCAGTACCTCAAATGTGTCATAAGGGTAAACAAACTCATACCTGTTCCCGATGCGTTCAGGGACATGCCCATCAACATAATATGCTTGTGGGATGTTTTCCAGAGCCGCGAATACGCTATCAACAAGCGAGACATCAACCAGCTGCCCCTCACCTGTCTGCTCCCTCATCCTCAACGCTGCCAAGACCCCCACGGTGCAGAATAAACTGCTCAAAATATCACCAATAGCTGTACCAGACCTTGTCGGTGGTCCCCCTGGCCAACCAGTGATGCTAAGCAATCCACCCATGGCCTGCCCTATAATATCATACCCCGGTCGGTGCCTGTATGGGCCCGTCTGGCCAAACCCAGAGATGGCAGCATATACAAGCCTGGGGTTGAGTCTCTTCAACTCATCGTAGCTCAGTCCAAGTTTCTCCATGGTTCCGGGTCTGAAGTTTTCTAGAAGAACATCGCTCTCCTTGACCAAATCCTTGAAGATCTCACGCCCTTCCCCTGTCTTGAGGTTGAGGGTGATACTCTTCTTACCCCTATTCAGGTTCACATAGTACATGGATTCCTCGCCGATGAATGGTGGGAACTGGCGGCTATCATCCCCTCGCCCCGGTATCTCCAGCTTTATCACCTCTGCACCCATGTCAGCCAATAGCATACTAGTGAAGGGGCCTGCGAGAACCCGGCTCATATCCAAGACTCTTAGATCTAGGAGAGCATCATCTCTGAACATGCACACATTTTCGATGTGTGAAAATAAAAGACCTACTAGTGAAGAAAAGGGGGCGTCTACTCGATGGTCATAACGGCCACATAGACCGCGGGAACCTCTCTGTTAATGCTCAACACTGCGCCTTCGCTCGGTCTTAGTTCAACCCTGAACGTCTCATATGGGTGAATGTAGAGGTCTGTTCTGTTGACAACAACTGGGTCAACCCCATCGTTGGGTATCTCAGTGAAGTCGATATCGACCCTGTACTTCTCCCCTGGTTCTATCAGGGAGTCGCTATCCCCATTGACGCATGTCATGGTCATGATAGTGCCATTGACATTATAGAGTTCTCCATGGTGTCTCTCGTTTGTGAAGGTAGCTACCAGTCTGCTGTCATCGATGTCTATGGGTGTGTGTCCCTGACTTAGCTTGATGTAGAAGGTGAGCTTGGTCATGCAGATGTCGCTCTGGCGGGGGCCTGTCACGTTGGCGAAGTTGGCTACTACGCCGCTGTCGGTCATGATGGCTGATGTTGCTTCACTCATCCCAGAGGAGATCACCGACTGGGCTTTCTCGGCTGTGATGAAACCCATGTTCAGTATGACGAATGCGAATGCTGCTGCTGTGATAACGAAGGCGACAAGGATTATCGCTGTCTCTATTCCTGTGACCCCGCGTCGAATTCTTGGCTTATTACTCATACTATGTGTCACCGTAAACCTTTGGGTTCTCCACTCGCTATGGTTTTATATAGAAAATGTAGGCGTGACATGGAACAAGAGTCGTTGACCCCCATAGTTACCGTTAAAACCCCACCCCCACACAATTAACTGAAAACCATGAGCGAACCAAGACCCGCCGCAAAAATATGGCTTGAAACCAACGATGGATACGTCTTCGGTCCAGGAGTCTACAACCTCTTAGTAGCCATTAAAGAGATGGGTACCTTGAAGGAGGCGAGCCAATCACTTGATATGAGTTACCGGTTTGCGTGGGGTTTGATCAAGAAAGCAGAAGAGAAACTGGGGGCCCCTCTGATAGACGCCACCAAGGGGGGTAGGCAGGGTGGTGGGAGCAGCCACATCACTGAGCTGGGGGAGCATTACATCATGGATTTTGAGAAAATCCAGAAAATGTGGCGGGATTTCCGGGACCATTACGATAGATCCGTATTGATTGAAGCCAGGGTGGTTGAATCTGGAAATGATATGCTTGTGCTCAGGATAGATAATGATATATCCCTCGATCAGGGCTCAGATTACTCCAAAGGGGATTTAGTTAAGCTCAGGGTTCATTTAGCCTGATTACTCACTCATCAATATATCGACAAAAGATCTGAATTTTTCCTCGATGGCTATCCCAGATTGTGTTATCCTATAACATTGTTTGATGTCGTCGCTGCCTTCAGGGCATTTTTTGATGTATCCCAGACTGCAGAGGTCATTCAAGTGGTGATACACGTTCCTGATATCGTTATCATTCATGTAGATGTAGAACTCTTCCTTCAGGCTCTGCCAAATATTGTAACCATAGGATTCATGACCATACTGCTCATTATTGTATATGACGGCCAAGATCTTCATCTTGGTTGAACCACATGTTCCTTTTGGTTTCGGCACTGGGCTACTCCTCGGGGTTTTTTAAACTAGACCACATTATTTATAATTTACGTATGGGTAAATTATCCATACCATTCTGGAAAAAACAAGCAAAACTGGTGATCAATCTGTCAAAACATAACAACTCAATATG
>CAZVMT010000201.1:0-5639 GCA_964628765.1 uncultured Candidatus Bathyarchaeia archaeon
TGGGCTGTTTATCAACACGAAATGGATGCCACCATAGTCGAAGCTCTGATACGTAGGACCACAGTATTTCTTGAAATCTCTGAAATAGCCCTCGTTTACTATGTAGGCTGGTACCGTCGGGTTGTCCTTATCACCGATATCATGGTTACCCGGAACAAAGTACACCGGAGCGCGGAGGCTTTCCATTATCTCATTTGCCACAGCGCTAGCCGAGCCATAAGTGGGTAAATGAGGAACAGGGTGAACTATATCCCCCAGATGGATCACGAAATCAGGGTCAAAAGTGTCTACCTTCTTGGCGACCCATCTGGCTCTGTCGTTTGTCATGAGGTTGGTCTTCCATGGGCTGCTGCTTTCACCCGATGGGCGGATATGTGTATCAGAGATAATCGCGAATCTGAACAAGGGTGCTTCAGACATCAATGATCAATATGTTAGGGTGATTTCGAGGATAAAATTATGGATGCACCCGTGGTGCTTGCGCTAACCTCATAAGGTGTGCTTCCCACCAAATATTTAGTGGTCCCTGATGCTAACTTTTGCTATCATAGGAAAGACCAACGTAGGCAAGACAACCCTATTCAACGCAGCGACGCTCCTGAACGCCGAGATATCCAACTACCCTTTCACGACAAAAGAACCCAACATAGGCACAGCATACGTATGTGATGTATGCGTATGCAGAGAACTCGACCTCACAGATAACCCCCAGAACAGCGCATGCATCGAAGGATGGCGCTACATCCCAGTCAGGATCATAGATGTACCCGGATTGATCAAGGACGCCTGGAAGGGTCGTGGACTGGGAAACAAGTTCCTCTCAGCCATAGGCCAAGCTGATGCGTTGATACATGTAGTTGATGCAAGCGGCTCCATCGATGAAGATGGCAAGATCAGCCGCCCCGGGAGCGGTAACCCTGTTCAGGATGTCATGGATATCGAGATGGAGATAGAGCTCTGGATAAGCCATATCGTAGACAGGAATAAGCCCCAGATACTCCATGACATCGAGTATATTCCCATCGAGGAGGCTTTGAACAAGTCCCTGACTGGTATCAAGACCAAGCCCCCGCATATAGTGGAGGCGTTGAAGCTCTCTCAGCTTGACGAAAAGCCTTTCCCAGAGTGGACACCCGAGGACACCCTAGAGTTCTCACACCAGTTACTGCCTGTTATCAAGCCCACCCTCATAATGGCTAACAAGATGGACTTGCCAACAGCTGAGGAGAACCTTGAGAAACTCAGCGAGTACTACTCACAGGCCCTTGTGGCGGCTTGCAGCGCAGAGGCAGAGCTGGCTCTTCGCTTGGCTGATAAGAGTGGCTTGATCCGGTATCAGCCGGGTCAGGAGACCTTCAGGATTCTGGATGAGGACGCGTTGACGCTGGATCAGAAGAAGGCTATCGAGTATATCGATCAGAAGGTCATGTTCAAGTATATGCGTACCGGAATCCAGATGGCTTTGAATACCCTGGCCTTCAAGTTGCTAAAGATGAACATGGTCTATCCTGTAAGTGATGACTCCAAGTTCAGCGATAACCATGGTAACGTTCTCCCAGATGTTCACCTCATGGAGGATGGATCAACACCCATCGACCTAGCCGAGACCGTGCACTCACGCCTTAAAGAAGACTATATCCTGGCTATTGACGCCAAGACTGGGCTCAGGTTACCCAAGAACTACACGCTACGGCATAGGGATGTGGTCAAGATAATGACCCAGAAGCGGGCGCGATCCAAAAAGGAGTAACCGGTTATTCCTTGGGTGGTGTTCCGTAGAAGACGTTGGCACCGGGAATTGGGTTTCCGTTGATCCTTCTCCAAGACGCTATCTGACCTACATGGGTCAATGCGTCGCTGAGGGGTCCGTTAATCAGCCACCATATTGGGTACTCTTTGCTCGCCCATGGAACCATGTATCTTCGTTTCCCCAAGTACTCATCATCTATGGTGTGCAGCTCCTCCCTCAACCTGCATGCTATCTTCAAGGTCTTTCTTCTTCTCTCCTCTAGGCTCGTGGGCACGATTTTCTCGCGCTCATTACCCATGATGAATGCCTCGGTAACGGATATCAGGCCATGGACATGGGTTAGAAGTTCATCGAGGCTCATGCTTGAGTCACATGCATGGAACTCCATGTCTTCATCGCGCAGCCCCTCGGTAGCCCACCTGTACCTGAACCCGAAGGAGTCCACGAGCCTGATCAATAATCCCGTTGCGTTCATTTTCTCAGGTGGCTCGGGGAGAACATAGTATGGTAATTCTGTCATCTAGTATCCGGGTTCATTTTGTTGACACACGTATATAATGGTCACACCTCTAGACCCTTCTTGATTATAGCACAGTATTCCGCTAATCTGCGTCCCAGCAACCTGCAGGCAGCCAAGGCGTCACAATCTGGCTCCTTGATGCTCACAGCACCATAATGAAGCGTAACATCCCTCGAAACATAATCAGGGATACCGAAAGTAATCATACCAAAATTCAGGATAACAGACAACAAAGACATCAAAACAACCTCATTACCGCCACCGAGCCCACCAGAGGATGTGAAAGCCACACCCACCTTGCCATAGAGCTTGCCCCAGTAATGTTTGTGGAGCCGTGTGTTGATGAACTCATTCATCTTCACGCTCAATGTCCCACAGTGGGTTGGGCAACCAAACGCGAACCCATCATAGCTGGACACTTCTTCAATGTCCACTTCATCGACTCTGCAGACATCAACGACCCTACCCTGCTCCTTGGCTCCCTCCGCCACCGCCAACGCCATCTTCTCAACGTTACCGGTCAGGCTATCATAAGCAACGAGAATCTTCACAGAATCCAAGGAAACACCATCAAAAACAATGAGCCCAAAGATAAAACACCATGGATAGGATGGCTTTCATCAGCCAGCATCCAGAGAACCTGGACAAATCCTACATCACCGCACTGGACAAGGACTGGGGATACGGTTGGCTCCGATACATGCCTAACCTCACCAAGGGACTGGTAGCAAGAGGCTACTCAGACCCAGAGGTCAAGGGAATAATCGGTGAAAACTTCTACAGACTCTTCAAACGGGTCTGGAGAGGCTAAGCCTACTCCTCAAGCAGCTTCGTAAGCTCCTCTATCTTCTCCTCAAGGCTCTTCACCGAGGCGCGTAGATCCTCTATCTCTTCTAGTTCCTCAACTTTTGGCTTCTCCTCGTACTGCAGAATCACTACAGTCATGGCCGCTGCTACTCCGAGTAGGATCATTATGCCCATGAACTCCATCCCGATCTGTAGTATCAATACAAGTATCAGGGCAGTGATGGCCGCCCACACACCCATTATCGTTGTTCCCTTATTCATTTTCCTTTTTCACCTCCTCCGCGAGCCTTTTCGGTGATATATTCACCTCGAATTCATTGATCTTGTAGAAACGGAGCGCACGAGCTTCATCCTCCATTACCATTACGCGGCTCTCCACGAGCCCTGCTTCTCTTAGCTTCTTCAGGTGGACCTTGGCCAGTGCCCTGCTTATGCCCACGTTCTTGGCGATCTCGCTGAGGTAGTTCTCGCCTTTGGTGAGCTCCATGAGGATCATGAGCCTCGTGGGGTGTCCCAGTGCTGCTAGTTTGTTTGCTTCTGCCTCTACATCCCACATGCCTTTTTCCCCGTAATCCGATTATACCATGTAATCAAATGATTACATATATAGTTTGCGGGAAACTACGCCTTCTCCCAAACAAGATGAGAACTCAAACTCAAGCCACCCACAAGCTGAAGAGGAGTACTAAGAGTCAACCTATCCCCCTCCAAGCTGTAAAACCGCATCTGCCTCTCACCAACCCAGTTGGGAAACAGACTGACCTCGATATCATGAATAACCATGTCTCCCTCAACGCTGAACCTGCCACAGTAGGAAACATAGCCATTGAACGCCTCCATCTTCTCATCAACGGTTCCACCCCTGATATCACCCGAGGCGAACAGGCTTCGTCCCTCCTTCATGAAGGAGACCGCCATATACCCCTCTGGGCTGTAGATGAGGTACCCTGTTCGCTCTCCTTTCCGGTACAGGCTACCGTCTTCTTTTCGGGTCTCCACCGAGACCAGTCTCCATGTACCGATAAAATCCTCTAAACACGCCAAATATATCAAAGAGAATAAGCCGAGAAAAGATAATAATCTATGGAAAAGTTACTGGGGTAGCGCCAAGAGCTCGCTCTTACGGACACCAACGTGACGCAGAGCCGTAACATTCTTCGCCCTGTTATACACATCGCTCGCTAGCTTGCCCAAGACCATCTCATGGGCGATCTGGTCAAAGGTCAGGTTCTCTGCCTTTTCCTCGACGATCTCCTGCATGATCTTCCTGATAGCATACTCCTGACTGGTCTTGATCCTCGACTGAGTCATGGCCGTAACCACGATCTTAACCCTGTAGCCATCAGTGGTATGAACCCTGTAGAATCCATCTATCTTTGTGCTGCGCCTACGAACTAGACTCCTGAGATAGTCCCTGAGGTACTCGTGACCCTTGAAAACTGTCCGAGCCGTGTGTCCCTCGATCTCGTCAACTTGGAAGTACATCTTCATGTATTCTTGACTGAAGTCGCCTGTGATCGCTGCTAGTGTGGTCTCGAAGATCCTGCCCATGACCTTATCTGGGTCGTCGCTGGGGGTCTCTCCTACTTTGGTCTCGCCGAAGTACTGTGGCAGAATTATGTCATACCATTCTTTGCGGCGCCATTTGTCCCTTGTTGCTCTGGACAATTCTTCATTTTCTCTCCTAGATCAGTGACTGGTACATGCAACCCAATCATATATAGGTTTTGACAGAATGGGTTCAAAGAAACCCATAAAACCACCCGAGTCCAGCCTATATCCATGATCTTTACAATAATAGTAAACGACGCCCCCTATGGCATCGAGAAACCATGGAACGCACTCAGACTTGCCTCCACCTCGATCTCAGAGGAGATCGGTATGACCGTAAGGGTATTCTTGATGGGTGACTCCGTAACCGCGGCTAAGAAAGGTCAGAGGACTCCTGATGGATATTATAATATGGAGAAGATGTTGATGTCTCTTGTCCAGAGAGGCGTCGAGGTGAAGACCTGTGGAGCCTGCATCGATACCCGTGGTATCAGTGAATCTGATCTGGTTGATGGTGTCGAGCGGAGTAGTATGAAGATCCTTACTACTTGGGTCAAGGAAAGTGATCGTGTAGTTTCTTTCTAACCCCCACCATATATTGGAAAACTAGACTTCTCCGAGGCTCTTCTCGGCTGCCTGAATACAGCTCAACAAGTCATCCAGAGTAGAGACCAGGCTCCCGATGCTTCTATCAGAGAAAACCTCTATCTCCAGCACGTTCTTGTTTACCAGCGCCATGATATGCATGCCCTCTGGTGCACCGATATTATCCGGGGTGATGGCTCTCTGGATGGCTCTGGCAGTCTTCTCGTCACTGTATCGAATCTGTATCTTGGTGCTGCTACAGGTGTCTGGCATAACCAACAATGAATCTTCATGGTTTATAGCGGTATTCTTCAAGCCAAGGCTTCAGCGACAAGCCGATTAACCTCATCGAGAAACGCCGACTCCTTATCAACTGGAACATAAGCCCCAGCCGCGATATCATGTCCACCGCCGCCACCCTCCACC
>CAZVMT010000202.1:0-5626 GCA_964628765.1 uncultured Candidatus Bathyarchaeia archaeon
GGATGACAAGCAGGACAACCCTTCTCGCGGACATACTCAAACCAGAGGAAAGGGGAAGGATAATGGGTTACTTCCAGACCTTCCAGCTGCTGGGAAGCAGCGCTGGGCCGGTAATCGGCGGATACATAGCTGTATGGTATGGGCTACAGTCAACGTTCTACTTCTACGCATTGTTGGGGTTAATCAGCCTAATCATAACATACCTCTGGATACATGAAACAGATGGATACAGCCAAAGAAAGAGCGGCGCCCACTTCGATTGGCCAACCACCAAACGCCTCCTAAACAACAAGAGCTACAGCCTAGCCTGCCTAGCCACATTCGCCATATTCTTCATGCGCACAGGCATCAGAGGCACATTGATACCCCTTTACGCTGACGCTGAGCTTGGGCTAAACGAGTCCCAGATAGGCTCCATCATCAGCTACGCCACAATAATGAACCTAATACTCGCCATACCGATGGGCCACAGCATCGACTACCATGGCAAAAAACCAGTCATCGTTAAGAGCCTATTCGTTACGATGCTCTCAGCCCTCTTCATCCCATTCACAACAGACTACCTCACACTGAGCCTCGCAGCACTCGTACTCGGAGTAGGCACAAGCGGCGCCGGTCAGGCACCCCAAGCTATGGCGATAGATGCGACAGCGAACGAGTCAAGGGATATCAGCATGGGGCTCTACAGGTTGTTCGGTGACGTTGGTTTCCTTGTGGGTCCCATAATATTGGGTTTAATCGCTGATAACGTGAATCTCAGGGCGCCCTTCTACTTCACCGCCGGTATGCTCATGTTGTGCACGATCTTGATCCAGTTATTCGCCGTGGAGACCTACAGCGCCAAGCAGAACAAGCTCCAGGTAACGGCATAAAGGCTTATTCAAGCATCCACGGTTCTTAAACACATGGTGCTCAGTTCCTATCCAGTTGATTGGCTTCTGGAGCCTGATAATCCTTCAGTGAAATACTGGGCTCTCCGAGACCTAATGGGAAAAGCGCGAGATGATCCAGAGGTACTCCAAGCCCAGCAAGGGATAATGGGATCAAAAACAGTAACCGCCATCCTCGACGCGCAGAACCCGGATGGATACTGGGTTCACGAAGAGAACATGTACCTACCAAAATACAAGGCAACCACTCACCAGTTATTGACGCTGGCTGAGTTGGGGGCAACGAGAACCCCCATGATCGAGAAAGCCATAGAACAAGTATACAGGTTCCAGAGGAACAGCGGACACTTCCTCACAGAGCTACCCAAATCAGAGAAAGGAAGAGATAGCGTGGTTAAGGATGGGTGCTGCTTCGACGGAAACATCCTCTATTACCTCAACCGCTTCGGGTACCTTGAGGACCCGAGAACAGAGAAGCTGCTGGAATTCATCATCGACTACTACGACCGGGAAAACACCGGGTGGCGGTGCAGGGCCTACCCCATCAACCCAGACGCGGTGTTCCCGGTAAACTGCTACATGGGAGCCACAAAGATACTGAAAGCCTTCAGCATGATACCCGAAAACAGGCGCAGCCCAGAGATGAAAGAGATCATCAACCATGAGACGGAGAAAATACTGGAAAACAAGGTCTACAGGTACCTCAGAAACCCCGATGGGAGCAGAAAAGACAAGGCTGGGTGGAAACGGTTCGGGTTCCCCCTCTTCTACCAGGCGGACCTGCTTGAGGTCATGGTTACATTGACCAGACTGGGTGTCCATGATGAGCGTATGCTTGATGCGTTGAAGATCATCGAGGAAACCCGGCAAAAAGATGGCAAATGGCTGCTCAAGGACACCTTCAACGGTAAGATGTGGATAGACATCGAGGAGAAACATAAGCCAAGTAAATGGATAACCCTCAGAGCAGCCTATATTCTCAAGATGTGGAACAGATTCTGATCAAATTATGAAAAGAGTATATATGCCATCTCTTCAATCAATTGATCACAGGAGAAACAAACTAAATGAATTGGACACTAATAGGAGCCATAGTAGTAATCGGTGGAGCCCTAGTCTTACTCTATGTCAATTACTATAACAGGATCAGGACCCTTGCAAACAGGATCGAGGAAGCTTGGGCACAGATAGACGTACAGCTACAGAAGCGATACGATCTTGTGCCTAACCTCGTAAACACTGTCAAGGGCTACGCGAGCCACGAGAAGGAGATCTTCGAAAAGATCGCGGAAGCACGTGCAGGGATGGTCGAGGGTAGTAGGCAGGCAAGGGTGGACGCAGACAACATGCTTACACAGGCACTGGGAAGATTGTTCGCAGTAGCCGAGGCATATCCGGACCTCAAGGCGTCAACCAACTTTACCATGCTACAGGAGCAGCTAGAGGGCATCGAGAACAAGATCGCATACGCGCGTCAGTTCTACAACGAATCAGTGCTAGACTTCAACAACCTGATAACAACCATACCAGGAGTATGGTTCGCAGGCGGAAGGAAGAAGCACGAGTTCCTAGAGATCCCAGACGAGGCAAGAGCAGCCCCGAAGGTAGAGTTCTAGAATGGAAAGGCGAAGCTTCCACGATGAACAGTCCCGCAACAAGCGGGACAGCATCCTACTTGCCATAGTGGTTAGCGTCGTCCTCTTCGCGTTGATAGTCAGCATCAGCTACCTCTGGGACCCGTCTAGCGTATACGTCATGGTGCCGGTGGGGGTGATTATCACCTTCATTTATACTTGGAGCAGCTACCAGTACGGGGACAAGGTTGTACTAAGGTCAACTAACGCCATCCCCGCTGAGGGCCCCAGATACATCTACCTCAACGACACAGTTGAAGGCTTAGCCATAGCTGCTGGTATCCCGAAACCAGATGTTTACGTGATGCCCAGCAGGGAACTCAACGCATATGCGACGGGTAAAAACCCTGAACACGCGAGCATCGCGGTTACCCAGGGCTTGTTGGATACTCTTGATAGGCAGGAGCTTGAGGGTGTCATAGCCCATGAGATAAGCCACATCAAGAACCGCGACGTGCAGTTCATGACCCTTGTAGCAGTGCTAGTGGGACTAGCGGGCATACTGAGCCACATGATACTGAGAAGCTACTGGTGGGGAGGGCGAAGCAGACGCGACAGGAACAAGGGTGGAAACATCGAGTTAATCATCGTCGCTGTTGGGTTCATCCTGGCGATATTCGCGCCGATACTCACCAGACTAGTACAGCTTGCGGTGAGCAGGCGCAGAGAATTCTTCGCGGATGCCTCTGCGGCTGAGCTAACCCGTTACCCAGATGGCTTAGCAGATGCCCTTGAAAAGATAGGAAAGCTAAACAGCGGCAACATGAAGGTGAGTGAATCCGTGAGTCATCTCTTCATCAGTGACCCCAACAAGTCAGCGTTGGACGCTATCTACAGTACCCATCCGCCTATCGAGGAACGCGTCAAACGGCTACGCGAGATGTAGCCTAAACATCTTTTATTGAAACAACAGGTACACCGAGCCTAAGGCAGGTTTTATGCATTTGTTTATCTTCAGTTACGATGCGGCTTTCCAGTTCTATCGCTGCGTGTATGAAAGATGAATCATAATAGTTCAGCTTTTCTTGTTGGGCTAATCTAAGCGACCCCGGGTTGAGCCCGTTGTTTTCATGAATCTCCATGGTTTTCATCACGTTTTTTATAACTTTGAGTAATGCCATTGATTCCTCTAAAGCCAGTTCCTCAAGCAGAGCGGTCTTCTTCCAGACTATGTTACCGAGTTCGTATGAGGCAAGTGGAATTGTGGTTGAGCCTGGTAGGATATCGACCCTGTTTTTCATTATCGCCGTGAAGATGGATGAAGTGTCAAAGAGATTCATCTTTCTCTATCTTCCCTGATCATTTGGACTATTTCTTCGGTTGTGAATTTGTCGAGGAGCGGCTGTAACTCGTTGACGCTTTTTTTGAGGTCTTCTATTTCTTTTTTTCTTACCTCTGATTCAAGGGCTTCTCTGATGGTTTCGGATATTGGTATGCTGTATTTGTTTATCTTTTCCTTGAGCTCGGTAGGTATCTTGGCTGAGACGGTCTCGTAGTTAGCCATTGTATTACCAATGTGTATTACGTAACCGTATTATATTAATCTGCTCGATACTTTTTTCCACCCACAGCCCAACATTACCCAGTGATTTCTATGGTTAAGGCTGTAAATGGATTGGTAAACATCCTGGAAAAGGAAGGAGTAAAACATGTCTGCACCTTCCCAACCAGCCACATAAACAACGCGATAGGCGAAGAAGGCGCCCCAGAGCTATTCATGGTAAGAGATGAAAGATACGCGGTCTCAGTAGCAGACGCGATTGGGCGAGTTAGCAACGGTAAACAGATCGGTGTATGCACCGTCATGGGTGCTACGAACGCCGCGGGTACCCAGATGGCGTATGGAGCCATGGCTGAGGCGTACGAGGACTCTGTACCTCTGCTGTGTCTAACAGATGGGATACCACTCAACGTCTTGGGCAGGGAACGATACAGTATCCAATCGGGCTTCAAGAGCGTAACTAAATGGATCGGGTACATCAACCAAGCCCAGAGAGTCCCAGAGTACCTGCGCAGGGCATTCACAGAGCTACGGACAGGGCGACCCAGCCCAGTTCTCCTAGAGGTACCCAGAGAACTTGGTGATTACAGTGTCGATGATTACCCGTATTCTCCGGTGAAGGGCTGGAGGAGCATGGGAGACCCAGCTGATGTAGAGAAAGCTATAACGGCGTTGAAGAAGGCAGAGCATCCGCTTCTATGGGCTGGGCAGGGAGTGTTCAGCGCAGACGCAGTGGAGGAGCTGAAAAGTTTCGCTGAGATGGCTGGGTTACCTGTTTTGACTACTTTGAAGGCTAAGAGCGCCTTCCCTGAGAACCATGAGTTGTCCATTGGTGTGCGTGGGGAGCCTGCTGAGCGTTTCCTCAAGAAGGCTGACTTGGTGTTCGCGGTTGGCGTCGGTTTTACGCCAAGTAACTTCATGCATTCAATACCAGATGCAATGCACAAAAAGATCATACAAGTGACCAATGACCCCCATGACTTGAACAGGGACTACTCTGTTGACCACGCGGTGCTGGGAGACGCCAAGCTGGTGCTAAAACAGTTAACAGCTGAACTAGAGAAACAGGGAGCACCCAAGAAAAAAGAGGCTCTCATCAAGGATATCGAGGACGCAAAGAAGGTTAAGCAAGCGAAATATGGTCCCTTGATGGAGTCCAACGATAAGCCCATCAACCCCTACAGGGTCTACGCGGAGCTCATGAAAACACTGGACATGGAGAAGAGCCTAGTAACCCATGAATCAGGAAACACAAGAGACCAGCTAAGCACAGTCTATGAGTCACGAATACCCCACGGCTTCCTAGGTTGGGGAAACGTTACAACTCTCGGATACGGATTAGCAGGGTCTCTGGGAGCCAAGCTTGTATACCCAGACAGGCAGGTGGTAAGCGTCACAGGTGACGCTGGAGTAGGTTACCAGATGGGAAACTGGGAGACCATGGTAAGACACAAGATGGGGATAACAACGATCCACATAAACAACGATGGATTCGGAGGCTACGGACCCGGTTTCTGGGGTAAGGGGCACAGCCCTTACACGTTTGAGTTGACCCCCAGCAGCGTCCAGAGCACTGCCAAGGTAGCGGAAGCCCTAGGAAT
>CAZVMT010000203.1:0-2500 GCA_964628765.1 uncultured Candidatus Bathyarchaeia archaeon
TTTTGATCCTAACACCAACATACAGGTCACCATTGGGGCCACCATAAGGACCCGCATCACCCTGACCCCTCAGAGTCATATAGACACCATCCTCGATCCCCTCAGGGACATTGATGCTCAATGTCCTGCGACGGTTCTCCAAGCCATTACCCCCGCATTTACTACAGTTCTGCTCAGGCACCTGACCCCTACCCTGACACCTTGGACAGGTAGTCACTGTGATCATTGAGCCGAAGATGCTCTGGGTCCGCTGCTGGATCTGGCCTCTTCCTCCGCATTGAGGACAGGTTATCACCTGGTGGCCGGGCTCAGCGCCGCTGCCATCACACCTGCTGCACTTCTCGGCCCTGTTGATGCTGAGCTCAACCTCGGCACCGAAGGCAGCCTGCTCCAAGGTGATCTCGATCCTTGTCTCGATGTCTCTGCCCCTCGGTGGGCCGCTGCGTCTCCTCTGTGTCTGGAATCCACCGAATCCTCCGCCGAACATGCTCCCGAATATCCTGCTGAGGATATCGTCGCCGAAGCCCATGTCCCTGAAGATGCTGCTAAAGTCTGCTCCCCTGAAGATGTCTTCTTGGCTGTAGTGTCCGCTGATGCCTGCGTGGCCAAATCTGTCATACTGGGTTTTCTTTTGATCGTCGCTGAGAACCGCGTAGGCTTCGCTTATCTCCTTGAATTTTTCCTCAGCGTCTGGTTCTTTGTTGCGGTCTGGGTGGTACTGGAAGGCTAACTTCCTGAAGGCTTTTTTGATTTCGTCCTGTGAGGCGCTCCTGTCTAATCCTAGAACCTCGTAGTAGTCTCTTTTCTCTGACAATGGGATCGCCTCTTTCGCTTTTTCTCAATGAAACTCGGGTATAAACATTACCAAACAATAGTCTGGTATAGATGGGGATAATAGCGTTGCCTGTATCTTTTGGGTGATGAAACGCATCTACTTCAGCCTACCCATAGATGAGGACACCAACATGGTGCTTCAGATGGCCGTCGAGGAGTTCAAGAAACAAAGAGACGACTCATTCAGCGTTGATGTATCCATGGAGCAGCTCATCGAGTTCCGAGACCTACTGGATGAAGTAATCGAGGACAACGATAAGAGCACTTGGCTCTAGTCTGGGAAAATCACATAGGTCTGGATATGGCCTTTGCCGTCGGCGAGCCTGCTATCAACTGTGATGAACCACAGGCAGTAACTTTCATCGCTTTGATACACAGGCCCATACAGGCTTTCATCGTATATGGGTGCCTTCTCAGCCTCTTTGAGTAGACTATACCACTCCATCCAGTCCATTACCTCGCGGACATCATTCGCCATCTTGCCTTTGAACTTCTCCGTGTTGATGGATTGAATCCATGTATCGTAGTCGCTCCACGCCACAGTGTTATCGATCTCGTACCCTTTGTTCTCCAAGAACTTTACCTTCTCTGTGTATATCCTGCCCATTACCATGAACTGGGTGCCCATTATGGCTGCTATAAAAATTATTACGGTGCCTGTGATGAGCACCATCTTCTCCTTCTTATAGTCTTTCTTCTTGAGGAACACCATATCTAGCCCAAATATCTGGGCTTATTGAAAAAAGGGTTAAGGAATAATGAGAAAGAACCTAAAAATAGAACAGGGTTACTCCTTTTTCTCATCATCTTCCACTACATGGTAATCAGCGTCAACCGTCTTCTTACCCGGCTCCTGCTGATCCCCCTGTGGTGGCGTCTGGGGTCCACCAGCTGCCTGCTGAGCCTCTGCGCTCTGCTTGTAGATGGCCTCACCTGCTTCCTGTGAGACCTTTTGGAGTTCATCCATCCTGGCTTTGATGTCTGCGATACTTCCATCCTTCATGGCGGTCTTGAGCTCCTCTAGGCTGCCCTGTATCTTGCCCTTGATGTCGCCGGGTATCTTGTCTCCAAGCTCTCCCAGCATCTTCTCTGTACTATAAACCAGTGTATCTGCCTGGTTGCGGGTCTCGATGTCTTCCTTGAGCTGCTTGTCTGCCTCGGCGTATTCCTCGGCTTCCCGCACCATGCGGTCTTTATCTGCGTCACTCAGCTTGGTGGATGCCTGTATCTTGATGCTCATCTCCTTACCTGTGCCGAGATCCTTAGCAGAGACGTTCAATACGCCGTCAGCGTTGATGTCGAAGGTTACCTCTATCTGGGGAACGCCTCTTGGTGATGGCGGGATTCCCTCTAGGTTGAAGCTGCCTAGGCTGATGTTGTCCTTGGCCATGGCTCTTTCACCCTGCAAGACATTGATGGTTACGGCTGTCTGCATGTCCGCGGCTGTGCTGAATATCTTGGTCTGCTTCGTTGGGATAGTAGTGTTTCTGTCTATGATCTTGGTCAAGACTCCTCCGAGGGTCTCGACTCCCAGGCTCAACGGGGTAACATCCAGCAATACGATGTCATCGATCTCACCAGCAAGCACCGCACCCTGGATACTAGCGCCTATGGCTACGCACTCCATGGGGTCGATTCCTCGCTCCATCTTCTTACCAACCAGCCC
>CAZVMT010000203.1:2600-5623 GCA_964628765.1 uncultured Candidatus Bathyarchaeia archaeon
TGGCTACGCACTCCATGGGGTCGATTCCTCGCTCCATCTTCTTACCAACCAGCCCTTCTACTGTCTTCTGGACTAGGGGCATCTTGGTCATGCCACCGAACAGGATCAGTTTATCGATCTGGCCCGTAGTTATCCCAGCGTCTCTAATGGTGCGTCTGATGGGTTCCTTGATCTTCTCAACGATTGGGGCTGCGATCTGTTCTAGCTTGGCTCGGGTCATTGTGATGTGTAGGTTCTGTGGTCCGTCTGCGTTCATCGCTATGTAGGGTAGGTCTATGTCCGTTGTCATCAGGTTGCTTAGCTCTATCTTGGCTTTCTCCGCTGCCTCCTTAAGGCGAGCCATGGCCTTCAAGTCACTTGATAAGTCGATCCCAGTTTCACTCTTGAACTCAGCCACAAGATAATCCATTATAGCCTTATCAACATCGGCTCCACCAGTCTGAGTGTCACCGCTAGTGGATAACACCTCAAAGACACCGCCACCGAAATCCATGATAGTGGTGTCGTTGGTTCCGCCGCCGAAGCTGAAGACAAGGATCTTCATATCCTGATCAGTCTTATCCAAGCCATATGCTAACGCCGCCGCGGTGGGCTCGTTCACGATCCTCGTGACGCTGAGTCCAGCGATCTCACCCGCATCGATAGTCGCCTGCCGCTGGTTATCGTTGAAGTGGGCTGGAACAGTGATCACAGCCTTGGTTATTTTCTCTCCGAGATAGGTCTCGGCGTCTCGTAGTATCTTCTGGAGTATGAATGAGCTGATCTGCTGTGGGGTATAGTCCTTACCCTGTAATGTTATCTTGCGGTCTGTTCCCATGTGGCGCTTTGCCTCGCGTATAGTTCCCTCCGGGTTGGTTACCGCCTGTCTCCTCGCAGCCTCTCCTACAAGTAATTGCCCATCTTTCGTGAAGGCGACTACGCTTGGGAACATTTTCCCCGCCACCGTTGGTCCCTCCGCGCTTGGGATTACCACTGGGTTTCCGCCCATCATCACAGCTGCTGCGCTGTTAGTAGTTCCCAGGTCAATGCCTAGGATCTTTTCTCTTTTGTTTTCACTCATCTTGATCGTCCTCTATCTTTATCTCAACAACATCTGGGGCTCGCGCCACCTTAACCACACTCGCCCGTAACACCTTATCCTTGAAAGTGTAACCGCGCCTTATCTCCTCTGCGACACATCCATCTGGTACATCGAGGGTCTCAACCTCCAGTATAGCCTCATGCTTGTATGGGTCGAATCTCTCCCCAACTGCGTCTATCCGGGTTATCCCCTCGGATTCCATGAGCTTCAACAGCTTACCATGGACCATTTTTACGCCTTCAACGAGTCGCTCTTTCTCTGCGTCCTTGGTGCTGAGTATCTCCAACTCATCAAGGAATGGCAATAGTTTCTCAAGGAGTTCTCCGTTCGCCCGATCCATGACATCTACCAGTCTTTTCTGGTTCTGTTTCTGCATGTTTTCAAGGTCTGCTCGCGCGTATTTTAGCTGGTTCAGGTATTTTGCTGATAGCTCGGCTGTGGTTTGGAGTTCTTTTTCTAGTTCTTCGACGCGTTTCTCTAGTTCTTTCTTGCTGGGTTTCTTTTTTGGTGTCATATTGGGCCTCTGTGGTTTTTCTCTGTATGCTGTACGTTGTTGACTTATTTTCTTATCGGTATGTCATAAATATGACGCAATGTATAAATTTATTGCATTTAAGCGGCTAAATCAGCCACATTAAACTCCAAAACCCTGCCCATATCACTTGAAGCGATCTCTACACCATAGAGATGATCCCCAGACCCAAAATTCAACCTCTCCAATCCCAAGACCCGTCTATCAACAATAACAGGAATATCAAGCAACAATGGACAGACAGCACCAGCGTCAACACCCGTGATCTCCTTGACCTCTGCTCTGGAGGCGATACTGGATTTTCCAATCAACTCTTTAAGTTTACTGAAGTCGATCTTATCGGAGCCCCTGAGAAACAATGCATAATATTGTTTTTTATGTTTGACGATTATGGTTTTACAAATCTCCTCAGGGTTGATAGGCTCCTTGCTGTACTCGATGACATCCTCAACAGATATCGCCCTATCCCGTAACTCAATAATTCTATACTCCACACCTGCTTCAATGAGCAAATCCTCAACCTGAAGCCTCATGTATGAATATCAACAATAAACGCTGAAAACTTCTTCTACAAACTATTTTTCAGTAATTGACAAAATTTTATCCTTTATTTGTCCGTCACTCATAGTCTCAAACTGAGGAGGCATGTCTGTTCTGATGGTAGATGAGTCCAGTGCCTCTAACTCATGATCGGCTATTTTGAAGGAAATGTCTTGGATCATTCTACGTAGATTCTTTACCGCCTCAGAATCTGCGTTTAACCTGTAAAGCTGGGATCTGCCTATTTTTCTGGAGTGTATAATGATTCCACTCTGCTCAATCAATGGGATGGTGTTATACATGGTGACCTTTGCCATCCCGAGGGCTTCAACCATCTCAAGTCTCGTAAACTCAAAGAATGGATTATCAAGAAACAAATCAATGATCCGTGTCTGAGGAGACCTGCCAAACATCCTTAAAAAAATCGAGTCTCTATCCTCTCTATAAATAGAAGTATCTACATCCATCGGCATCACTGACGTATACTACTACAATGTTTATATAACTTTACCTTTTTAGGTTTAGTTAGTGAACCTAATGGTCAGGCGTGACATGTCTGATGAGCAAATCATGGCAGACATTCTCAACAGACTAGTGAACGCAGGGGCATGGGGAACAAGACACGAGAACGTGGATAGAATCAAAAACTGGGTAAGCAGTCGCCTAAAGAAAAACGGAAAACAGGTCACAAAAGCCATAAACAGGTTAAATTCAAGGCAACTAATCGGTACAAAAAATAATGGACGATCCATATACGCAAACCCAAGGAAAAGGCACGAGATAGCAGACTTTATCGAGAAATACTACATCAATGATTGGCTTAGATACTTGGAAGAAAAAGAGAAAGAGAAATAACCCAAAGATTTCTAA
>CAZVMT010000204.1:0-5622 GCA_964628765.1 uncultured Candidatus Bathyarchaeia archaeon
ATCTGTTAAAAGTTTTTTTTCAGACTACCAAGAGGCAATTTTCCATCAAAAAGATAATGTCCAGGTTTTTGTCTTTAAGTCAGATGAAGAGACTATTATTTTATTTCCAGAAAGTTATGGAAACAAAGACTGGAGAGATAATTTTAATTTTTTTAAAAAAGCAGGCTACCATGAAGGCTTTCTTTCGCAATATATAAAAATACAATTTTTTGTTTCAAAAAATATTTCCTTAAAAAATAAAAATATAATTTTAGGATGGAGTCTCGGAGGAGCTATCGCAACAATCCTATCCTTTAAAAAGAAAAATCTTTCTTTAGAATTTTGTACTTTTGGACAACCAAGAGCGGTAGAATATAAAATTGCAAAAAAAATTAACAAATGGCATAAAAAAAAATATATTAGAGTTGTAAATCCTAATGACCCTGTTCCAAAAGTTCCGCTTAAATGGTTTAGCCCTTCATCTTGGGGTTTTTGGCATGTAGGAACAAAAATAAAAGTAGGCAAAAATAATTTTATAAAAAAAGTTTTGATGTTTTGGAAATGGAAAGAATGGAAAAAAAAAGAAAAAATGAATCATCACATAGACGGCTATATTACCTTACTAGAAAAAAGAATAAAAAAATAAAAATATACTTGACTTAGTATATATAATTTTTATCATTTTTTTTATGATAAAATTTTCATTAAAAATAAGAGATTATGAGGACTTAGAGCTTTATAGGCAGACATTTTTCAATCTATATTTTAATGTGAAAGACAAGAGGGACGATCTTTTTTTTTCTTTAAAATTATTCGAAAATTATATTCTTTTTGAATTTTACAGATTTAAAGGTTTCAAAGACTACTTAATAGATTTTTTAGAAAAAGAAAAAATTTTTTTAAATAAAAAAAAAATAAAAATTATTTATGAACTTTTAAGAATTACTTTTTTTTAGAAAAAAACTAGATGAGGAAAAGATGGAAATTTTGTCTATTAATATGACAAAAATTGACCTTTCCATACAGGGGAAAAACAAAAAAAAGAATAAATGTTTGTATAAAATTAAAAAATAATTCAAAAAAACGAATAAAGGAGTTTAATGAAAAGATGCATAAAGTGGGTACATATTCTTTGCCAGCAGAAGGTATTTCTTTATGCAAGAAATAATATCCTTAGCCGAAAAAAAGTTTAAATTCTTTCCATGCAAAAGTGACAAATCTCCTGCCACGAAGGGAGGATTTTACGATGCAACCAGTGACACAGAAAAAATAAAATCTTTTATAAATAATAATTTTCTTCTAGGCTTCCCTTGCGGAAATTTGAATTTCAATATTATAGTTCTTGATATAGATATAAATAAAGACGGAGACACAAGAACTGTAGAGGATTTGCTGGAAAATTTGGAAGAGAGATTAAAATGTTCTATTCCTAAAGATGGTTTCCAGGTTGAAACAAGATCGGGTGGGAGGCATCTTTATTTTAAAGCCCCTGAAGGAATTAGAATTACAGGAGGATCTAAGAGCTTTGGAAAAGACCTTTCTATAGATTTAAGGGCAACCGGTCAGTATGTAATATTTCCAGATGAAAAAAACTATTTTGTATATGATTCCGACATTGAAATAGATGATTTCTTTAATCATTTGCCAACATTGCCAGAAGAAATTATTAATTTTAAAAAGAATCCAGCAAGGGGGGCAGATGATAATTTACCCGTAAATATTCTTCCGCTTGAGGAAATTAAAGAAATAAGATCTGCCTTATCATATCTTGATTCAGATGATCGTGACACATGGATTAAAGCAGGATTGGCTTTAAAAAGTACTAATTCCCCGTCAGCTTTTGGACTTTGGGATGAATGGTCAAAAACAAGTGATAAATACAATCCAAAAGACATGAACAAGCGTTGGAAAGGGCTAAAACCTTTTGATATATCTATCGCTAGTCTCTTTCATGAAGCCAAAAAAATAGGATGGATTTCTACATATAAAAAAAAGGAAGAATTTCAATTAATACCCCCTAGAACAAAAGAAATAGAAAAAAAAATAGGGGAATATAAAAAAAAACCTTTTCCCGAATATTTATTACATCCTGATGGTCTGGTTGGTGAAATAATAGATTTTATTATTGAAAAATCAGTAATGCCTCAACTTGTTTTTGCTTTGTCGGCTGCCTTATGCGCTGTTGGTACTCTTGCAGGCCGAAAAGTACAGACAGAAACAGGGATAAGAACAAATATTTATTGTTGCAATATTGGTGATTCTGGTTGTGGAAAAGACGCTCCAAGAAGAGCATTAAAAATACTTTTCCAAGAAGCAGATTGTGGGACACTCGCAAAAGTAGAAAATTTGGCCAGCGACTCTGCTATAGCTTCCGAGTTGCAAAAAGCGGAATCGCAGGTATTTTTGCTTGATGAAATAGGAAAATTTTTAGAAACAACAAAAAATGGTCCAAGTTATTTGAGTGGGGTTGTAGCTGAATTGTTACGTCTTTACGGCTCAGCCGACCAGGAATGGAGCGGGAAAAGTTATGCCGATGTTGATAGAAAAAAAATTATTCAGCAACCAAATCTATCTATATTGGGAACTACGACACCAGATACACTATATAAAGGATTAAATTATGAAAATGTTACAGACGGATTTTTAAGTAGGATTCTTTTATTTGAAACTGATAATAATAGACCTAAATTCATACACAATGAAAATTTTCTTAAAAAGCCATGTAACAGGTTAATCGAAAAAATAAAAAAATTGCTTCATAAGCCTATAAAAATGAATCCAGAGGGCAATTTGGACCATATTTTGGTTCCTGATCCTCAAATAGTGTACAAAACAGAAGGGGCAAATATTTTATTAGATCAATTTAGAGAACAAATTTATGATATCAGAGATAAATTAGCAGAAGAGAAAAAAATTGATGCAATATATAATAGAACAACTCAAACAGCTGAACAAATTGCTTTAATTGTAGCAGTAGGGACTAATATAGAAAGTCCTGTTATAACAGAAAAAGAAATGGGTTATGGAATAGCTCTTGCGAAATATTTGTCAGACCATCTAAACTATATAGTAGAAAATTATATGGCAAAAAATGAACTAGAACACGAAGTTAAGAGAATATTAAATTTAATTAGAGAACATGGAAGAATTTCTTTAAAAGAAATATCAAAAAACACGCAAAATATATCTGGTCATGTAAGAGCAGATATTTTGCAAACATTAAAAAATTCTGAACAAATAGAGGAATCTATATTAGGAGAGGGAATGTTTGCTAGAAAAATGTATACAGCGTTATAAGGAGAAAAAATGGAATTAAATTCACTACATAATTTAGACTATTTTTATTTTTTAAAAAAAGTTCCAGATAATTTTTGTGATTTAGTCTGTATAGATCCACCATATTTTATTAATTACAATAGTAATGATTGGGATAAAATAGATAAAGCCGAAGAAACTTTTGATAATATTTTTAGAGAATCTTATAGAGTTTTAAAAACAAATGGAACTCTTAAAGGAGATAGTTATTGATTATTTTTGTGGATGCGGATCAACTTTAGAAGCTTGCCAGATTGAAAATAGATATTTTATAGGAAATGATTTAAACCTAGAAGGCATAAAAAAAAGTAAGAAAAGATTAAAATTGTGTTGACAAATATTTATATATTTATATATTTTTATATATTAAATATATAAAAAAAAGAGGTATATATGTCAACATCAAATGTTTCAAATAAAAATTTCACACCTAAGTTTAAAAAAGGTGATAGAGTAAAAGCAAAAGTTGGGATTACTCTGAATGAAGCTATTATTGCAGAAGATTCATTTCTGAATAAGTCTGGACATGAGGTGATGAAATTGAAAGATTGTGCGGGTTATTTTGATTGTGATTTATGGGAAAAATTATGAAAAATAATATGAATAGACAAATAAATATTTATTATATTGCAAATGGAGAACCTAGAAAAGATAAAGTGTTAACTACTCCTGAAACACATTGTAAAGATTTAAATGATTTAATTATGTTATTATCTAAAAGATACAAGGTTATTAGTATACAATGTATTACTATTAATAATGTGGATGAATAAAAAATGAGTAAAAACATAAAGCAAAAAAGCCCATTAACATTTGAGCAAATTGCAAAAATATATAATAAATACAATACCAGAAGTGCTTTCATTCAACCAATGAAAAATATTTTTAATTGGGCATTAAAAAGAAATGATTTGTTTTTTTATGATAAAGATAAAGATTTATTATATTTAAAAGAAATTAAAAAAGGTTAATTATGAGTGCACGAGCAAATATTATTATTAAGGATCGTTATGAAAAACTTTATTTTTATCGTCATTGCGATGGATATCCAGAAGAAGTTATGCCTTCTCTTAATAAATTTTTAAAAATGGTAAAAAAAAATCAAATCAGAGATAATGTTTCGCAATCTGCTGGTTGGTTAATAATTATTGGTGCAATCGAATATCAAACTATTCCAAAAGAACTTTTTCTTAATAAAGAAAATTTTTTAAAAAATAGTTGGGAACAAAAAGAAGAAGGAGAACTACCTATCTCAGAATTTATTCCAGATGATTGGAAAGTTGGAGCTTTTGAGCCAACAACAGGAATTCATGGTGATATAGAATATCTTTACGTAATTGATCTCGAAAAAAAAGAAATAATCGAAGTACCAGGAGAAGATTGGAAAAAATGGGAATAAGACAAAACAATTGTTTTTAAAGGAGAGAAATCAAAATACAGTTTTATGTAATACATAAAGATCCAGAAATTAACGCAAAACTGCTCCCTGACTATGCTTTGAAACGCGTAAATGTGCGTGAAGGCTGGCAAATACTTTCTGATATTGGACATGCCGTTAATGTAACCTGGGAAGGACAAAACAAAGAATATAACAAAAACCATCCAGCATGCATGCGATGGAGAAAGGACCAAGATACCTTTGGATTATTTTTAAAATATTATATAAAATGTTTATTGGAATATTCAGAAAGATTTGATGTATCAAATAAATTTCATTCAAAATTCTCTGATTTTTGTTTTAATAAAATTGAGTGCAAAATTAAAAAAAATTTACCAAAGAAAAGAACTGAAGAACAAATGACAATTGATTATTTATTACAAGCTAAAAAAAATCATCTTACTAAGTATGAAATAAAAAAATTAAAAAGCTATGTTAAACCATAAAGATATAACTTTTTGTATTTCTAATTTAGAGATACAATACAAAAATAAATATTAGCGGAAGAAAAAATTGCAGTATGTATGGGAAAAAGTTATAAGACTAAATAACAATTATGTCACAAACGATAAAAAGGATAAATATTATGGAAAATCAACAATATGTGGTGATAAGAGAAATGAGTGCCGGAAATGATACTGTTGGCGAAATGTGGAAGGAAACAAAAATATTTAATGGTAATTCAACTCTTGATGATGTTATGAATTGGGCATTAGGTATTGATGATGGGCTGGATTACGGTAAAGATTATAGCAGAAAGCAAATTACAATTACTAAACCTCATCTCAACAAAACAGATGCGACAGAAGGTTAGTTATGTCTTTTGAAAGAAAAAATGTTTGAAAAATATATTGAAAATTAAAAAAACAAAACAAAAGAAGAGGTAAACA
>CAZVMT010000205.1:0-5611 GCA_964628765.1 uncultured Candidatus Bathyarchaeia archaeon
TGCCAGCCCTGTACTCTCAGTTGTTGAATAGTATTCGAAGCACATTCACCATCTTCTTCCTGCTCTGTTTGTTAGGCGCCCTTGCTTCGTATATTGGAAGCAAATGCCCAACAGGAGGGGCACTCCTTTAGAGACGATAACGACAAATACTCTGTGATATGTCTCCTTCCTCATGGTTAACTGGGCCTCCATCTATCAGTTAGACGCCTTCACCACCGAGTTATTTCACGGAAACCCTGCCGCGATATGCTTGATGCCGACAGACCTCGACGATGAAACATACCTAGCCATCAGCGGCGAGATGAACCTCAGCGAGACCGCGTTCCTAGACGAGACTCAACTAGGAACCTACAGGCTCAGGTGGTTTACCCCTGTGAGGGAGGTTCCCTTCTGCGGTCACGCTACCTTAGCTGCGGCTCACCTCCTCTTCGACTATTTTGGGGTAGAGGAACAACGCATCATGTTTGAAACTAAATCCGGGGAACTCTTCGCCGAGAACACCCCTGATGGGGTCTTGATGGATTTCCCGTCGAATCCCCCTGAGCCCGTTGAGCATTTTGATGATGTGCTTGACGCGTTGGGGGTGGATGAATGGGTTGATGTCCAGTACAGCCCCGGGAACCAGAAACTCATGGTACACCTAGAATCCTACGAGGACCTCAAAGACGTCGAGCCAGATTTCCAAGCCCTAAAAGACGCCGAGAACCCCTTGGGTTGGAGGGCCACCATGATCACATCCCCCGGGTTCGATGACTATGATTTTGTTTCAAGGCACTTCGCTCCATTGATGGGGGTTGATGAGGACCCTGTGACGGGTTCAAACCATACGGTGCTGACCCCCTACTGGAGTAACATCCTAGGCAAGAAACGGATGAACGCCTACCAAGCCTCAAAGCGCGGAGGCTCATTGATCGTTGAGGATCACGGGGACCGGGTGCACATTATCGGTAAGAGCGTACTGGTCATGGAGGGTAAACTCAGGTACTAGAGAGGAGTAACGCGAAACGCGTTGAATGTACGCCTCCACTAGGCTAAACGTAATAAACGGTAGCCACAGCCATGATGCGATGGCTAGAGACTAGAAAACATAAACAACATAGTGCCTAGTAGAGCCATAGTTTTTGATTCAAAACTTATATCTTATAATAGAAAAGTTGGACTTGGACCCGCGATGGAGCAACTATGCAACCTCTTATTCGAGCTCTCAAACGAGGACAGGCTAAAAATATTATTCGAGCTACAGAAAGAGAACCTGAAACTCAGCCACCTATCCAAGAGGCTCGACTTCACCGCTCAGGAGACATCCAGAAACATCGCGAGGCTTGTCGAGGCAAAGCTGGTAACCAGAACCACTGATGGCTCCTATGAGATATCCCCTTACGGGGTCCAAGCGATCAGATTGATCCCAGCCTATCAGTTCCTCTCAGAAAACTCTGATTATTTCTATGAGCACACGCTCCAAAATCTACCAGACCAGTTTGTCTCAAGGATCGGTGAATTGAGCCAATGCAAACAGGTAGCCCAGCTACTAGATGTTTTTGGGAACATCGAGAGGGTGTTCAAGGAAGCCGAAGAATATTACCTGTACATCGGGGAACCCCTCGGGATGTCATCGACTATCTTACTGGTGGTTGAAGCCCTTGATAGGGGTGTCAAGGCTAGGGGGATTGAGCCAGCGGGATATGAGTGGCCGCCCGAGATACGTGAGAGCGTACCAGAGGAGAGCTGGCTTGAATTGGGTAAGCATAAGGCAGAGAAATCGCTCCAGCAGAAACACCAATCCAAATTCGATATCACCTTCCTGATGAATGAAAAAGAGATAGCGATCCTAAACTTCCTCAACCCAACGGGCGAGTTCGAGTACATGGGCTTCACATCAACAGACAAACGAGCAGTCCAGTGGTGCAAGGACATCTTCGAGTACTATTGGGAGAGAGTCGCCTAACGTAAGCTCACCAGTTGATTATTTCTTCGGCTTTAATCCATGTCTCAGTTCATCTTCAGAGATATCGATCCTAATGGTTCCATGCTCTCCTGATATCAGGAGCATTATACCCTCAACTAACTCGATGCCGACTAGTTCCCCGAGTTCTCCCTCGAATATCACTTCCCCCTCAGCTGCGTTACTCACAGAGATTTTCTGAACATATTCCTTGGACCTCATCTCGATTGAATAGGAGTGTCGTCTCTGGGTCATTCATACAGGCTCCCTTTTGTCATCTTTGTTTCACTGCTCAAGAATGCCTCAGATTTGCACAAAAGATTCCCGAACGTTCGAGTATGTTTTTTAATAGTCCAGCGTTCGAGTGTTTAATATTTTTTCACCGGGTATCCTCGCCCGGTAATCAAAGATGAGTAAAGAACAAACTCGTGTATTAGTAACATACCAGTCCCAGACTGGAAACACAAAGAAAGTCGCCGAAGCCATATTCGACGCACTCCCTGAGCCCAAGGAGAAAAAACCAATAAAAGAGGCTGAATCCCTCGAAGGCTACGACCTAGTTTTCTTGGGGTTCCCTGTACATGGCGGTGGACCAAATAAGAAAGCTAGATCCTATCTAGAGAACAACACAAAGGATAAGCAGATAGCCCTCTTCATAACCCACGCAGCACCAGAGACAGCGCCAGAGATCCCCGAGACCATTCAGAATTTCAGGGACGCATCATGTGAAGCCGAGATAGTTGGTGTCTTCAATTGCCAGGGCCAGCTCAGCGGAATAGTCAAAGCCCTTATGCGGATCGCACCTGCTCCCCATGTACGGGAATGGGCTAGGCTCGATAACAGTAAAGGACAACCCGATGCAGGTAGACTGGAGAAGGCAGCTACATTCGCAGCCAGTGTAATGGAGAAAGCCTCCCAGCACATGGCTCCAGTGACAGTTGCTTAGAGGGAGAAAGAGGTTTAGACATATGCCGTCCATCAAATCCTTCATCGAGAGCCACTCGGTGGCCATCTACATCCTCTTGACTTTTGCTATTTCATGGGGATGCATGGCTGCCATGATCAACCCATACAGCTTCCCATTGACCCCAGAGCAGTCTGAGGCAGTAGGACCCTTCCTATACGTGGGGATGCTACTCGGCCCCAGCATCTCTGGTCTACTGTTGACGGGTCTAGTGGATGGAAAAACCGGTTACCGCAAACTCTTATCAAGACTAACCCAGTGGCGAGCAGGTCTACCATGGTACGCAGGTGTGCTCTTGGGCACTCCAATCCTAGCGACCCTTGTGCTTCTCACATTATCACTGATTTCCCCAGAGTTTACACCCGCACTATTCACCACAGGTGATAAGACATCTCTTCTCATGATGGGAGTCGGTGTAGGATTGATGGTTGGCATCTTCGAGGAGATCGGCTGGACTGGGTTCGTTGTTCCCCAGCTGAGACAGCGTTACGGTGTTCACATGACTGGATTAATCGTGGGTCTACTATGGGGCTTATGGCATTTCCCACCTTTCTGGGAAATGAATAGTTTCTCAGGTGTATTCCCGTCAGCGGTGCTACTAGCGCGTCTCTTCGCGTGGCTGCCTCCATTCAGGATACTGATGGTGTGGGTGCATGATCGGACCGAGAGCCTATCCTTGAGCATGCTCATGCATGCGAGTCTCGTATTCAGTACCCTAGTACTCCCCTCTATGACATTATCAGAAGTGAACCTGTTGATGTGGCTCATCGCTTGGGGAGCAGCTTTGTGGGGATCAGTTACTACTCTAACTCGATAGCTGACTTTTTAATAATTTATTCAAATAATGACTAATCAGAGCCTCCTTAGAACCTGCTTAAGTTCTATGATTCCTCAAGAGAGACCTCGAAAATAAACTAGAGGAGGATGCTCTCCCAGCGATAGCTGCTGCATCCACAGCTAACATCATCCGGGTCCAAACTACGCAGAGCCATCAAGATAGCCTCAGCTGTGGGTGTGCTCCATTTCCGCTGGAAATCCCTGAACGCTGTGTTGCCCTCCCATCGTGGATCAATCAACCCCTCCCCATAGTTGCTCACCAACTCAATCGCGGCATAGCATGCGCCGATCTCTCGGGCGAAAAACACCTCGGGCACGAAATTCATGGTAACTATATCTATGCCAAGGTTCT
This sequence comes from uncultured Candidatus Bathyarchaeia archaeon, assembly GCA_964628765.1. Classification (GTDB taxonomy): domain Archaea; phylum Thermoproteota; class Bathyarchaeia; order TCS64; family TCS64; genus RBG-16-57-9. The sequence goes on from CAZVMT010000205.1 coordinate 4,096, forward strand.
GATACCTGAGCCTAATCTCAGCTGGGCTCTCAAGGCGAGGGCCCTCCGCTACTCCAACGATCCCCCGTTTAAAGACGCGTGGAAACCCAGCTTTCTCGCAGGACTTTACCAGGTTATCTGACAAGGTTGGGCATGTCGGCTGGTGAAGCCTATAACTATACCTTGGTACTTTCAGTCCCTTGTCTTGGAGGCTAACCATGAGCATCTGTGGGCGTTTGGTGGTGAAGTCCACGAAGTCATCCGGTATGACCGCGTCCGCTGGGTCGAGGAGCCTATTGGATGATCCGCAGAGGGCTGTTCCTATGATCTTCTTCACCCCAGCCTTCCATAGCACATAGAAGACTCGTTCACCGCTGCTATCAGGCTCGGTATTCCTGATCTCCTTGTTTATTCCGTGGAAATCCACGTATAGAAACTCCTTACCATCCACCTCAGCGTGGGTAAACGGCGCTGTGGGGCCAAAAGGGGTCTCAAAAACCTGGTTATCTTTGATTATTTTCACGCCTTTGTACGCGCGGGGGAAACCAGCGCCTATCGTGGTGCTGCCTCCTAGAACCGCTATCTTTACCTTTGGGATCTCGCTCATACTCGATTTAATCCATTTTTGGGTTAAAAGCCCTCCGAAAACCCTCTAAATACCAAAAAGGCGCAACTATGGATCACAAATACCGTGTTATATACTAGATGATACCTGTAATTATATAGCCTCTATAGTAAATATGGGCGATAGATTTAAATACCTCATTGTTGGTGTATCGCTACTCTTCACGTGAAGCCGTATTCCAAAACGAATTATCGGATTCCCGTGACTCACAAAGGTGAAAAAAATGCAAAAATCAAAACTTGAGACAAGCCCAGATGTCTGCCCTGAATGTGGAAGTAGGCAGATTGTAATTGATAGCGGATCTGGGGAAAGAATTTGTGGAACATGCGGCCTCGTAATGGCTGACAGCATGATTAATGAAGGACCGGAATGGAGGGCCTTCAGTCAGGATGAGCGTGAGTCACGAAGCCGCGTCGGAATGCCCCTGAGCTTCAGCGTTCACGATAAAGGACTGAGCACCATGATCGGGCAGGTGGGTAAGGATGCCTTCGGTAGGACCATCCCCACCAAGACCATGTTCCAGATGCTCAGGCTCAAGAAGTGGCACATCAGGTCCAGCTACCAGAGCAGCATCGACAGAAACCTGAGCCACGCAATGACAGAGCTAAGCAGGCTCACAGACAAGCTACACATCCCCAAGCCCGTAAAGGAACGGGCAGCAGTCATCTACAGGAAAGCCCTAGAGAAGGGGCTGGTCCGCGGTAGGAGCATCAGCGCCATCGCGGCAGCAAGCCTATACGCTGCATGCAGGGTAACAGGCACACCTAGGACTCTCCGTGAGCTGAGCGACCATAGCACCATTGACAAGAAAGACCTCGCAAGGTGTTACAGGCTGCTGCTGAGGGAGCTTAACATGAGCATGCCTATACCGAAGGCTCAGTACAGGGTGCCGAAGATCGCGGCCAAGGTTGA
>CAZVMT010000206.1:0-5610 GCA_964628765.1 uncultured Candidatus Bathyarchaeia archaeon
TTTATGGATTGTGTGACCAATAACTATCCGCTCAACGTTATACACATATATAGTTTTCTAGGTTAAATCTATACAAACGTATAGAAAATATGTTATTTAATTAATATATGTGATATGCGGGCTAGACCGTGCCGTATTTCTTGAACACATCATAGAGCCCAGCACCCTTCCTGAGTTCGTCACGGGTCTTGGTCTCACGAGCCGCGACATCAAGAGCCTTCTCGATAACCGTCTCCACCTTATCACCGGGCACAACAACGACGCCATCAACATCGGCAACAACCAAGTCACCGGGATGCACCATTACTCCACCCATCTCAACGGGGCATCCGTGATCCACGGCGATGAGCCTACCCTTGCTGCTGATGGGGTTGATGCCCTTTGCGAACACCGGGAAATTCATCTCCCGAATCAAGCCGATGTCACGGGTAACACCGTCGATGATCGCTCCACGTGCTCCTCTGTACCGTGCGGCGGTGCTCAGTAGCTCGCCCCAGAGGGCTGCTCTTTCGCTGCCGTTGCTGCATACCATCATTACCTCTCCTTCCTTGAGGGCGTCGATGGCTTGGAACTGTAGGGTGAATGTGTCCTTGCTGTACTCGTATTGGTCTGTCATTAGCATGGTGGCAGCGATGCCTACGATGGTCATGTCGTCTCGGATGGGTCTGATGCTGGTGTCCATGGCTTGATCCCTGATGCCCATGCCGTCCAGTACGTCGCTGATTATGCTGCTGCTCAGCTTCTCCTCAACAACCTTGAAGTCAATCATACAAGCATCTACACGCTCCAAGCCTAAATGTGCATCCATACCGGTAAAACTAAAAACAGAAACAACGTTAGCCAACACATCATGGAGAGCCTCAAAAAAATCGAGCCAATAAACATAATGCTCCTATTCATACCATTGACCATCATCTTCGAGTACATGCACTTCGACCCCCTCTGGGTTTTCCTAGGAAGCGCCGGGGCGATAATCCCCCTAGCAAAGTGGATGGGAATAGCCACCGAAGAACTAAGCATCAAGCTCGGAGAGGGACTGGGGGGATTCCTGAACGCCACCTTTGGAAACGCAACTGAGCTCATCATCGCCATTTTTGCCCTCCAGAGAGGCTTGGTCGATGTCGTCGAGGCATCGATTACCGGCTCTATTGTTAGTAACTTCCTGTTTGTCTTGGGGTTGTCCTTCCTTTATGGGGGCTGGGGTAAGGAGAAGCAGATCTTCAACGGAGTAGCAGCGGGCACCAATGCTTCGCTTTTGACCATCGCCATCATGGGACTGGTGTTACCCGCTACTTTCTCACTGGTGTCCAGCAACACCGAGTTCATAATACTGGAGGAGGTCAGCATCGCAGTAGCCATCCTCTTGATGGTCTCATACCTGCTGAGCCTCTTCTTCAGCATGAGAACACACAAACACCTCTACATCGGGGGAAAACACAAGAATAACGACACGGAGCACGCGAGACACTGGACCACTAACAAATCCATAGGCGTATTACTGGTGGCAACTCTAGCCGTTGCCTACATGTCTGAGATGCTCGTAGGAGTCATCGAGCACGTCGCGGAGGCTGCTCATCTGAGCGAGTTCTTCATCGGCGTAATATTGATCCCGTTGATCGGTAACGCTGCGGAGCATCTTACAGCGGTCTCTGTGGCTGGGAAGGGAAAGATGGATCTGGCGTTGAATATCGCTGTGGGTTCCAGTACCCAGATCGCGTTATTTGTGGCTCCGCTGTTGGTGTTTGTCAGCCTGTTTTTGGGACACCCGATGCTTCTTGTCTTCAACGAGCTAGAGGTAGTAGCGGTAACGGTCTCGGTCTTCATCCTAGACAACATCGTCAGAGACGGTGAGAGCCACTGGATGGAAGGAGTACTACTTGTAGTGAGCTACCTCATCATAGCCATAGTCTTCTTCTTCCTCAAATGAGGAAAATTATGTTTTTAGATGAGACCCAGAGATTTCAGGAACTTAATTCCAGTGGTATTGATAGAGTACACCATTTTATCTCGGGGATAGACGTTACAGAAACCTGCCTTTCTCACCTTCTTAAGGATGCTCTTCGCATACTGTTTGTATGGCTCTGAAAATTTAGCCCTTACAGCGTGAATCGGTACCTTGGCTTTTATAGAACCATTGCATGCGTAGTAGAGAGCTAATGTTCCTGCTATGAGTTCGGGTGATATGCTCAGGGGCACATTTAGAGCATCTACATACTTTTATAAAATAGTTTTACTTTGTATATTATTATTTACTAAGTAATATTTATATTTCTAAGCATCGTTAAGCATTTGGAATGATAGCAACGAGCCAAATTAAGTATTTTAAGAAATCTGGTGCTAGGTTGTATATTCCTCAAAAGATCATAGAAGACCCGGCGTTCCCATTTGAAGACGAAGCCATCGTCAAGATAGAGATCAAAGATAAACAGATCATCCTTAGCAGCCCAGAATGGTGGGAACTACTCGACTGGAATGAAATGAAAGCAGCATATAACGCGTTACCAAAAGAGACTCAACAGAAGATAAGAGAGAAAAATCTAGCCCCAAAGATAATGGCATAAACATCTTTCCGTAACACTTTTCCTATCATATTCATCATTGCCTTGACCAAGGATGGAGGAATACTTTGAGACAAACAAGCGACGCTGGAACGAGCTGGTGGACATCCACGCAGCTTCAGAGGAATACGACCTAGAAGGCTTCCTAGCGGGAAAAAACAGCCTACACAGGATAGAGCTAGAGAAACTCGGCGACGTATCAGGCAAGAGGCTGCTTCATCTGCAGTGCCACTTCGGCTTGGACACCATCAGCTGGGCAAGACTCGGAGCAAGAGCCACGGGAGTAGACTTCAGCGAGACCGCCATCGAGCTAGCCCAAGAGATAGCGAAACGTGCTGATGTGGAGGCGGAGTTTGTCTGCAGCAACATCTATGATCTTCCGGAGAATCTTGAGGGCGAGTTTGACATCGTCTATACCAGTTACGGGGTGCTCTGCTGGCTCAATGATATGGATGAGTGGGCGAGGATAATTGCCCACTACTTGAAGCCGGGTGGGGTCTTCCTGTTGGTTGAGTCTCATCCTTTCATGTGGGTCTTCGATGATGAGTCCGAGGAACTCAAACAACGCTACAGCTACTGGCATAGCGATGAACCACTGAGCTGGGAAGAGGATGGCTCCTACGCGGATGAGAAAGCCAAGGTGACCAATAAGAAGAGCTACGAGTGGCAGCACACAGTCAGCGACATATTAAACGCCCTCATCAAGGCTGGGCTAACCATAGACGAGATCGGGGAATACCCTGAGCTAGTCTGGGGTTATGTACCGGCTAGCAAGAGAGTGGACCGGGAATGGTTCAGGATACCGGGCGATCCATTGCCACAGTGTTGGAGCGTATCTGCGTCAAAGAGGCAGGTCTAGGGTCTCTTTTCGTGTCCCAAAACTGATGCAGCTGAGGCTTTTCTCGACACCCTCGATGTACCGTAGCTTATGGTTGATGAAGTCTCCTATCATCTGTACATTCTCGGTCTTCATCTTCACCAAAAGATCCCAGTCCCCTGCTACGATGTGGACCTCCTGAACGTTCTCATGGTCTGCGATCTCCTCTGCGATTTTACCGATGTCCAGTGGGTTATTCTGGGCGTCCTTGAATCTGAGGGTAATCAACAGAAACGATGTGGTGGGATAACCAAGCTTCGAAGCATCCAGTATAGGCTTGTAACCGAGTATGACCTTGTTTTCCTCCATCTTCTTCACGCGGTTATAGACCGTGGTTACCGGCATATCCAGCTCCTCCGCTATGGTCTTGTAGGACTTGGTCATGTCCTCTTGTAGTTTCTGGAGTATCTCGTGATCCTTTTCATCGGTCAACATGCCGGAACAATATTCCATTCAGAGATATAAAAAATGAATTACAACCAAGAAAAAACAAAAACCAGTGATAATTAAAAAATAATATCCTCTACTTTGGAACTCGATTGTTTTAAATCTCGGAAAATCAAGTCACAGTGATTTCATGATAACGAGAGAGACCATCTACTACGAGGAAGGCGGAGAAAAACACACTGAAACCACATTAAAGGCGAGCCTTGAGGCAGCCAAGGAACTGGGCATCAAGACCATACTGGTAGCCAGCACCACCAGGGAGACCGGTGTCAAGGCAGCGGAGATGTACAAGGGCTCTGGTGTACAGTTGATTGTGGTTGGTCACCAGATGGGTTTCCCAGTAGCCAAGGTCCAGCAGTTCAAACCAGAGAACTGGGAAAGGATCGAGGGATTGGGCGGCGTGGTGAACCTCGGAACCGATGTTGTAACAAACAGCATCAGGCAGCGGCAACGGCTTGGACACAGCCCCATGAGCATCATAACCCAGACCCTCATAATGGCCAAGATCAAGGTCAACGTGGAGATAGTAGCCAAGGCTTGTGACGCAGGTCAGATATTGCCCGGGGATCGGGTCATCAGTATTGCTGGTAGTCATAATGGAGCCGATACCTCGGTGGTGTTCATCGCCAATGACAGCCCCAACATACTAGACATCAAGCCCCAGATGTTTATCTGCTACCCATTGAGCCGCGAGAAATCAGACGCAGAATACATGGCCAAACGACAGGCAGCCCAAAACAAGTAACCACACCTCTAGTAACTGTAAAAAGCCGAGACGGCTCCAGTGATGATATGAAGCCATTCCCAGTCTTATTGACCTTTGACCTCGACGGCGAGACCGCCTTCGAGGAGATGCACCCAGGTATACCCTACTGGGTTACTCAGGGAGGATACGGGCCCAGGAAAGGAGTCTACAGGATCATGGACCTCCTCGACGAGTACAACATCAAGGGAACCTTCTGCGTCGTGGGAAGGACAGCGGAACGCTACCCAGAGGCAGTAGAAGAGATCATCAGCAGGGGCCACGAGGTAGCCTGCCACGGATACACCCACAGAGGCTACAACGATTTAGACCCCGAGATCGAGAGAGAAAACATAGTCAAGAGCCGAGAGCTTCTCGAAGACTTCACCGATGAGAAGATATTTGGCCACAGGACCCCAAGGTGGAGGCCATCAGAGCGCACCCATGGATATCTTGCTGAGTTGGGTTTCAAGTGGAACAGCGACTATATGGGCTCTGAGGAGTGTTTCTACAACAAGGTAAACGGAGTTGAGTCCAAGCTTCTAGAGATTCCCGTAGCGTACAACTTGGATGACTGGACCTTCTTCTTTGACTGGGGAGCCACCGTAAAGGAGACCGTTGATGTCTGGGAGATAGAGTTCGATGCAAGGTACAAAGATAGGACCCTGTTTTGCTTGACCAATCACCCGCAGGTAACAGGGAGACCCTCAAGGCTTCTCTGTTTGAAGGGCATCATTGAGCATGCTCTCCAGTACCCTGATGTTGTGTTCATGAAGGCAACCGACTATGTTCGGGATTACTGGGGATAGCCGCTGATTCTCTTATCTTCCATGTCAGGCTGATCAAGAATCCAATGAAGAGCACCAATGAGCCGCTGATATAGGGGTAATCAAAGTTCACGTCAAACGCGTACCCAGCCCAGAGAGGCCCAACGATGCGTCCGAGGCTCATGAAGCTATTACTGAGGCCGAGAATAACGCCCAACC
>CAZVMT010000207.1:0-5583 GCA_964628765.1 uncultured Candidatus Bathyarchaeia archaeon
CAGGAACCCGTACGATTTGGCGTGGGGGTATCCCCTGACGACGCTGCAGCTGTCGCTGGTGTCGTCGTGCGTGGTTGAGGCGACGTTCACGCCGATGCCGTCGCCGTCGTACTGGGGGCTGGCGTTGTATGGGCGTGGGCCGGTGTCGCTTGGTGTGTCGCCGGTGGTGTCGGCTCCGGCGTGGGGTCGCGACTGCGTGCCGAACGGCTGGTATTGGGTGGGGTTCGGTGAGTTGGGAGATGCGGGACCACTGGAGTTCACGTTGCCGCGGGAGATCAGGACGGGCACGAAGCTGGTGTGCATCGGGTGTCTGATGTTCGAGACCGGGCAACTGCACGAGGAATGGCTGATGGCGGAGGTTGCGGCCTAGGTGGCTGCCTTGACGTGAAAGGGGGTGAGATGATGCCGGGCTTGTTCAAGCTGAAGCTGAGAGAAGTACTGCTGCGGGTGGCCATGTGGCTGCTCGAGCAGATTCTCGAGGAGCTAGGGGTGATACCGAACCCTGGAGATGAAGATGCCGATCAGGGTGGCTGATAGGCGAGAGTGGGGAGGGGCGTCGTCGAAGATCGTGAAGCCGATCATGGCAGAGGACTGCGTGATGGCGCCGTGTTTCGCGTGTTTGGTGTCGCAAGAAGCGCAGCCGGGTCGCGGCTGCACGGTGAGGGCGGGTGTTGGATGGGCGAAGCGGAGCGTCGAGCAGATCGCGGAGACGTGTACGCCGCCGACGCCGATAATCACGAGCACGACGCCGAACCCGTGGGTGATAGGGAACCCGGGGTCGGTGTATGGGAGCAACTTCGGGCCGGAGCCAGGGCTGGTTGTGCTTAAGGGTGGCGAGTGGTGGGGCGGCCCGGGTGTGACGTACCAGCAGCCGGTCGAGAGTTGGGCCGACGGGCTGATTAAGGTTAGCGCGGTGGTCGGGGTGAGCCCGCCCGTGTTGTGGTGGCTGTTCGTCTTCACGAAGTGGGAAACGCACAATGACCCAGGAAGGGGACAGGGGCTTGTGCCGTAGAGGGCGCGTGTCTCGACGAGAGATCGATGGTGTGTGTGTGTTGTGCGGGGCTAAGGCTGAGGCGCGGCTCCGGATGAAGGTGCGGACGAGCGGGCTTCGGCATCGCGGGACGCTGGTGCGGTTTTGTAACAGGTGTGGTCCGTTCGTCGCGGCGTTGGGTGGAAGGGGGTTCGAGCACCTAGCGGGGGGCGGCAGCGTCGAGGAATTGGCTGCCTTGAGGGCGGCGAGGAGAGGAGAGCGTGAACAAAAGGTGGAGGGATTTGGTGATGGCTGAGAAGCAGGCGCTGTGTATCGTGTGTGGTCGAGCAACGCCGTGGGACGACCTAGTCCCGGTGAGGTTGTCGCGGGGCGGGGAAGGCGTTCTGTTGGCGGGGGCGTGCGGGGCGTGCATGCTCGACGTGGACAGGCGGGCGCGCGACAACGCGAAGGCGAAGGATAAAAGCTACGTGTTGGCCGACTTGCGCGGGAAGACGTGGCGGGTAGAGCGTAGATGAGGGGAGGAGGGAACCATGGGGACAGAGGGAGTGGAGCTGGCGTCGGCAGACGGTGTGTGTTTCGTTTGCGGCCGGTGGTTGCCTTGCGGGGATGTGGGGTACGTGCGGGTCTACGGCGGGAACGGGGCAGTGTCGGGGGCGCATCGTGCGTGCCGTGAGTGCCGACGGGCGGTGGAGCTTCGTGGGGTGCAGTTGTACGAGCTCGACGGGCTGATGGTGCAGATCGGGCCGTGGCGGGCGAACGTGTTTGGGATTTGAGGTCCCCACTGCTGGCGTAGGCCAGCGCTCCTCTACCGAGAGGGCGTGCTCGAGCACGTCCTCTTTTTTTGTGGATGTAGGTCGGCGCCGGGATAAATACAGCTTGACAGACGTGGCGATCGCGGTGTTTGTACAGCGATACAGTCGTGTAGGGAGATCCGCGGGCGCGGATCTGTACAGTTCGTCGATCGAGGAAGGAAAGGAGTCTAGGGCATGAAGGTCAGACTGCAGGAGGGTGTGACGGCGGCGCGGTCGCAGCTGACGGTGTGGATTCCTGCGGAGCTGCACGCGTGGCTGCGGCTGAGGCGGTACACGCACGGACGGCTGACGCTGCAGGGGATCGTCGTTGCGGCGTTGGAGCAGTACCGTGAACGAGAGGAGGCTGGGAAGGCCGGGAAGCGGGGCAAGAAGCGATCAAAGTAGGGGGGGGCGCCGTGGTGACCCTGAGGGCGTAAAGAAAGTGGCTTAGGAGGGATTCTGGGGTGGTGTTGGCGTGGGGAGAATGTGCGCGTCGGGGGACAACGCCGTAGGAACGGGTGAAGGGGGGTGCCGGAGCACGGAGCACAAGTCCCCCCCCTGTTTGTGGGGGACTTGTGTTTCGTGCGGTCCTGTCCTCGGCCGCCGACGATGCGCTCGGGCATCGTGCCAAGGGCGGCCGTCCGGGGCTCGAGTAGCGGTCGCTCGGCGTCCTCGCCGAGGCAGAGGCTTGGCCTCTGCACCCGGCGTTGCCGGGTCGAGCGCGGGCGTTGTGTCGTCGAGGGCGCTGGCATGGACCCAGAGGAAGCCGACGGACGATAACTCTCATTATGTGACCTCCGTGTCCGGTATTGACCGAGTTGGCACGGGGCCGAAGGTCCATGCTATCGGTGTGCCCTGCACACCGCGTGCCAACTCGGATCAGCCACGGAGGTCATATAATGCGAGTTATCGGGGCAACGCCCTTGCCGTCGGCGGGTATGGCGCTTGCGCGCGAGTCCGCGAGCTACGCCCGACCGCGGGCAGTCGCTGCACGCGCTCGGGCTCGTCGAGGTCGCCTTGAGTCTTAGTGGTGTGTGCCTTGTGGGGGTTGCGTGTCATCGGGACTTACGTACACGCGCGCGCGCGCGTACCCTGGGGCCGGGGAAGGCGGGAGGAAGCGGGAAAGCGGGGCGACATAACAGTTGTCGTGGGGCCGGTCGTCCTCGACCGGCCCCCTCTCTCCTAAGTCCGCTTCATCTCCTGCGCGCCCGTTTCCGGATTCAGCTCGGAGTTCATATAATTTATTCCGATGAAACTTCCTTGTTCTTGGCGTCACCGGGGGCGGACGAACAAGGAGCAAAGGAGGATGGGGATGGCGAGCAGGAAGGCGACGAGGGCGCGGGCAGGCGCGATGAGCGGCAGACGGTCAACGAGGCGTAGGGCACGACGGACAAAGAGGGCGCGCCGGGCGGGCGCAGGGCCCAAACGCCGCAAGCCACGACGAGGGAGGGGGCGGGGAAGGCGGGAAAGGGCGCGGGGGCCGAGGTGTCCGTGTCGCGCTAGGTCGCGTCTGAGTTTCGTCTTGTCGGTGTAACCGGTCATGTGGTAGATATCGCAGATTCTCGACGAGAAGTCAAGGGAAAAAGAAAGAAAAAGAGAGGCCCCGAACGACCCAAAGCCCCGCCGAGGCCGCCCCCTCCGGCCCGCGTTCCTGTTCCGCATTATCTCCTTGTCCGGATCATCTCCTTGTCCTATTCCGAGCTGAATCCGGAAACGGGCGCGCTCCGCATTATCTGCAGGGACGCGGGCCGGAGGGGGCGGCCTCGGCGGGGCTTTCGACGAGAAGGCGTATCACTTGGGGGCGCTGCTCGTCGGGCGGCAGGGCTCGACCGGGGCGCTGCTCGTCGGGCGGCAGGGCTCGGCCGGGGCGCTGCTGGTCGGGCGGCAGGGCTCGACGGGGGCGCTGCTCGTCGAGGAGCGGGGCTATCGGGGGGAGGGTCCGTGGAGGGTGGGTCGTTGGCGTGGCGCCTTGATCGAGGGGCGACGTCGTCGAGGGGTGGGGTGAGGGATCAGGACTCGAGTCGCGTTTTCTTACGGTGGTGTGTGAGCGAAACGCCTCCGGTTGAGGATCGGGTTGGCGGTGAGTCGCGATTTTGTTGCTGGGGGGGTAGTGCGCGTGGTGCACATGGAGGGTGGTTGGTGGTGCGTGGGGGTGTCGCCGGTGTAGGTGCTCCAGGCTTATCAAAATGAGAGGCAAGGACCGATAATATGCATTATATTAACTACGGGTGGTGTGCAGTGTGATGCACAGGGGGGGGTGTGTGGATAACGTGTGGATAAGCTGTTGAGAAGGTGTGGACAGTGGGTGTGGCGTGTGAGCGTGGTTGTTAGTTTGGTGAGGGCGGTCCCACGCGGGCGCGCGAAGAGCTTTCTAGAGAAGGGTAGTCGTAGCTCCGGCGGGCGCGCGCGTCGCATGGAGCGTGCCGAAAAAAGGTCTTGACAAGCTGTGGTGGGCTGGTGTAGGTGCGGGGGTTGGGACACGGGAGGGGCCAGTGACAGGCAGAGCACGACAACAGGTTTCACACCTGCCTTGTTGCTGGCTCCTTCTCTTTCTCGTCGAGGTCCGGCCTGTGTGTCGGCGAGCAAGGAGCACACAGACGAGTCGGAGGGAACGATGATGGGAACGGGGTTCTTGTGGTGGTTTTCGATGCTGGCCTGGGCCTTGGGGTTTAGGCCTGCGATGTGGGCGATCTACAGTCCTATCCACGGGGAGATGCGCGGGAAGCTGGGCGGCAACGTGTTTTCGCGCAACAAGGGCGGGCCGTACGTGCGGATGCACGCGACGCCGACGAATCCGAACAGCGCTCGGCAGCAATCGACAAGGGCATGGTTGGCGCAGTGCTCGTCGCTGTGGAACGGGACGCTGACGCCAGCCGAGAGGGCGCAATGGAACGAGTACGCGGAGACGCACTCGGCGTTGAACGCGCTCGGACAGACGATTTTCCTGACGGGGCTGGACTGGTTTGCGAAGTGCAACAGCCGTCTGCTGGACGCGGGGGTGAGCCCGATTACGGAGCCGACGGACCTGCTGGTTCCGGACCCACCATCGACGGTGACACCAACGATGACGGATGCCGATACGTTGTCGCTGGCGTTCACGCCAGAGTTGCCGTCGGGGGCGTTCGCCGTGCTGTGGGGTTCGGGGCCGATCACGGCGGGGTCGAATCCGAACTTTCGGCAGATGAGGCTCGTCGGGTACAGTCCTGCGGATCAGGCCACGCCTTGGGTGGCAGACCTGCCGTGGACGCTGGCCGACGGTCAGACCATCAAAGTGTACGCGTGCGTGATGTCCGCCGAGGGGCGGGTGTCGGTGCCACTTTCTGGGTCGTGCGTGTACACTGCGGTGTGACAAGGTAGCTTCTCACCGCGGGGGCGCCGAGGGCCGGCGGCGTCTCCGCGGTGAGAAGAGGGTAGTGGGGAATGGCCTTAGTGGACGACGACTTCTGGCGTGTGCGGCGGAAGTTTGGCGGCGCGTGTGGGGCGTCGTGTCGAGGCGCGCCGTACCTCCGGCTTCGTCCGACCCCCTGTAATGCGAACAAGGAGCGGCAGCAGCGGAGCCGTGCCTTGTGGGCTCGAGTCGGGCGATTCTGGCATGATGAACTCGAGTCGTGGGAGCGGCTGGACTGGAACCTGGAGGTGGGGTGGTGGTCGTGGCACGACCGGCTGGACCAGTACCGAGAGCTGACCGGGTTCGAGTTCTTCGCGGGCTTTGCCGCGAGGAACTTGCTTGCGGGACGGGAGCCGTGCAGGAACCCGTACGATTTGGCGTGGGGGTATCCCCTGACGACGCTGCAGCTGTCG
>CAZVMT010000208.1:0-5558 GCA_964628765.1 uncultured Candidatus Bathyarchaeia archaeon
CCCATTTTTATTTACCTCCGTTCTTTGTTTTAGCCTTCTGGGGTTTGACTTCTTCAGCCCATCCGTCAGCAATCCATTTCTCTGCAGCTTCTTTGGGAATCCCTCTCTTTTTCAGGTCCACAACTTCCCCTGATTCAATCAAGCCCCACCGGCTGTATTGTCTTTCTTTTAACCATTTAATTTTCATATTTCACCTCTTAAAAAATGTTATTATTTCCGGTCCTATTGCTTTCCTTCTTGGATGGATATATGCCTGATATCCCATATCATGATATTTATTCAATATCTTTTTTCGTTCTTTTTTTCTGAGCTTTTTAGGGATTCTCAAAGGATTCCATTTGATTGTGACTTGCTTTGATTCAAGCTTTTTCTTTTCAGGTTCTTTTTCCTCTGGCTCCGGATCCTGGTTTTCTTCCGCCTGTTTGATAAAAAGATTCCGGATATATAGAAGTATCAATTTGATTTTTTCGATTAGTTTCTTCATTTATAACTCCCCAAAATCCCCTGAGACTGTGACTTGATATTTCTGCTCAAAAACAGCAAAGTCGTCTTTATCAGCTGAGAAATACCCGACTTCAGGAGATCTGTCGGCAATCGTCTGGACAGCGAGTGTTCCCAAGGATCCTGCAGCTCCGGACTTTGAATCATCATTTACTGCTTTCCTTACGTCCCTTATTGCCTTTTCCAGTTTTGAAACCAAATCAGCCCGGTCAAAAACAATCCCCTTGACGCTGACAGTAAATTTTTCGTCATATAGATCTGTGCCGGCAAAATCAATCGGCCCTCCTTCCTCACCAGTAAAAACCATATATAGAGGACCATTCTTTGCCAGTTCATAACTGATAGGGTGTTTGCTGACCTTATGAGGCGTGTAAAAATAATCGTCTCCGGCCTCAATTGTATTCAGCACTGTTTCAAATCGATTGAGGACCTGAAGTCTTAAAGGATCTGTTGGGGTCATGTTAATCTCTCTGCTACTTTCAGGAGCTCTTGTTTCGCCATCATTCTGTTGAGCAAAGAGCGTTCCTGGGCCACAGACTTGCTGAGCCAGCGGAATTCCGGAATGTCCACGCTTTTCTTTAAAACAAACAGAGGCGTTAAAGCTCCTCTGCTAGAACTTACAGACCCACCACTGAAACTCAGGCCCATTGACCTTTGAGCCAGAATCAGGTTTCCTTTTTTCGATTTGAACACGAAAGAATTAGAATAGTTTCTTGCTCTTCCCTTAACTCCAGGAAAGGGAATGGTGAGATATTGAACACGCTTCGGTCTTATGGTCCCTCCACGTTCAAGGATCCTTGCATATTTAACTCCCCAGCTCCCGATCTCTAAATAGATATCTGTTTTGCTTCCACGGATCTTGAATTTAATATTTCTTCTTAACTGCCCTGTTCTTACTCCGCCCTTGTACTTTCCAATGATCCCACCGCTAACATTTCGGATTATTGTCTTTGTTGCTTTGCTTCCCCAGGATGTTAATTGATATTTGGCAGCCGGACCTGTCCCTTTAATGACCTTGTTTTTCTTTTTAGCTCCTTCAACATCAGTTGTGAATTTTACTTTTTTCATTAAATCACCAGTCTCCTGTATTTTTGACAGATCTCTATAACCTGAGGATGGAGCTTCACAATATTTTTGCTTATACTTCCATCAGGAAAGCTTTGAGAAGTCCGGTCCCAGTCCTCTGCATCAAAGCGTTTATTTTCAATCCCCACCTGCTTAGAGCAGGCAAGCTGAATATCATCCGGGATTTCAATGCAGCCATCCACACTGGGATCATTCTGGACCCAATAACCGGCGCTGAAAGAAATTACTATATTCTGGTTACCCTCAGCCCATTCATATGAGATCCTCTGTAGATAACCGGCATCTGCATACACTAAAAAATCAGTGTCTTCAGTAAGTGCTATCTCGTTTTCTGTGATGGAAGAAACTGCCACTATCGGCAGATGCGGAAGCAAAAGGATACTTCTTCCTGGTCCGTCGAACTTCTTGTCAGAATATGTAGTGTAAACTGGATTGTGGCCTATTTCCTGGATCATCATCCGGGAAACCATGTTGATCAGGATCTCAAATTTTGAATCATAAGTAGATTCAGAGATATTCAGTAAATCTTTAATGGTTTCAAGTTTCACTAATGCATGGGCTTTTAAAACAGAGGCCATAATAATCTCCTATCTTATAGATCCTTATTTTGTTTCAGGCGCTTTATCGATAGCCTTGTCCTCCATAGCAACACCGTTTTTAAGCCAGGATCGGGCTGTCTCAGGCTCTACGTCCTTCCCCTTTCCAACTGCATAGGATTTTCCTGAAGAATAAGAATGATTTTGATTAGCAAGGCTCATGGTCACTCTTATTCTTTTTGGCAGCGGCCCTTCTTTTGGCGCTTTCTTTTTTACCGCTTTTTTATTTGTCTTTTTTGTTTCTTTCTTTGCCATTATTTTCTCCTATAACTTAGGATTAAAGGGGGAAGACAAAAGCCCTCCCCCTTGTGTTTTTCTATCTACTTCTCCGTTACGGAGCCAACTGCAACATAATGAACACAGAACCGTATTTGGATTTTGTCACGGGCAGAACATAACCGGCTCTCTGATAAGAAGCTCCAGAGAAACTCCCACCCTGCGAAAGCGTTATGATCTCACCGGCCTGATTGAAATAACAATCTCTGTCACTTGGTCCGTTCTCTCCTGGGAATTTTTGGTTGTAGTGTCCGTTTACAGGACCCCAGGTCTGAATCCATCCGTAAGGATAAGAAGTCGTCAGCTTTGCCATAGCATAACCAACGAATGTCTCTTCTGCCGATGATACAGCTTCAGCCTTTGCAACTTCGCTGTAAATTGATGGGTAAACATCAACCGTTGCCCCGATGTCATAAGCAAGAGGGTAATCCAGGGTCAATGTAATAGAGACGCCGTTTCCCACGGTACTGGCTACAACACGTCTCATCTGATGGTATGGTGTCGTTGCTCCGTAAATCTGGATAAACGCGCCTGCATAATAATTGACAGGCCTTGCTGTTGAATTTCCGGTGTCACTTATCACGACTGAACGTGAATCAGCCTCCCCCACAGCAGCGCCCTCAAATCCATCGTCAGGAATTATGTGTGAATTAATCACGGCATAATTGATGTCCGTCAGATCTGAGATACACTTCGCGTAATGGAAAATCCGGTCACCCATAACGAGCTTTGTTCCGATATCATAATTTTGGCTTGCGCTTAGATCATGAATATCCTGGAAAGCTCCGTTCAAAACCATGCCTCCGCCCATAAGATAGGCGTCCAGCCTGGCCCCCGAAAGCGTTCTTTTTGGATAATAAAATGGTTTCATCTCAGTCTCCTTATGCGTGTTCTCTGAGGACTCTTAAAGCGTTAGCACGAATAACGCCGCCGCCTACTCTTGAACTTGCCAAAAGTCCAACTAAACCAGACGTAGCCCACAGTTCTAGAAGTCTCTGCATGGTCATTCCCTGCCTGTCAATGATCCTGTAACCAGCTCTAAGACTTCCAAAAATGGCTACGTCACACTCTGCGGATGAACCGATCGCAGGAATATTTTCCTGGTTTTCCACGGGATAGCCGGCAAAGGTAGCTGGTTTTCCTGCCTGGACGCTTGGCTGCCACAAGAAGAGTTCCTCAGTTGCACTTTTCAGCTTTCTCATTGCCAGTTCGGTCGTGGAAGGAACCAAGAGAATGGCACCGTCTGCACGGTATTGTTTGGGAACGGCATAAATCAGATTGAGAAAATCATCGACTGCCACAGCATCAGCGGCAGCGGTTGTCACCCTTGTCACTGTCGATCCGTTTAAAATCCCGTCAGGCTGTTCATTCGTGTGACCTGTTCCGTTAATGAAACCGTTTTCCTCAGCCTCTGCCCTGGCTCTTGAAAAGCTATCGATGATTGTGGCTTCAATCGCAACATCCGAATCAGCCAGTTCGTCTTTCCCGATCTTTGCCAATCCTTCAAGGTCTTCGACATATTGCCAATCCTCACTGGGAACAACTGTCGTTTCTTCCGGCTCTTTTCCGAGTTCGAGTTTGCCCCAACCCATAGCAACTTCGGTCAGGCTTCTTCGTCTGATCCTGTCTCTTATTGTTGGTCTGGAAGTAGCGTATTTTCTAACCACGTTGATCTGAGGGAGCGCACGATAGATTTCACTCTCAAGGTCTTCAGGAATAAGAATTTGACCGGTAGTATCTGAGATAAGAGCCTTTCTCTCAGTCACGTATTCTCTTGCCTTCTCATCCAAAACCAGATCGCCATTTCGTATGAAATTGAAAAAAGCGGATTTATACTCACTCAGACCCGGAGCCGCTGCCTTGTCCTCCGGATTCTCGATCGGCAGCCGGTTCATTTTCGTTTCAATCGCATCGATCCGGGCTTGGATTTTCTGCTCTTCCGCCCTGCTTTTCTCTTCATACTGCTTGAGCTCAGCTTCGGTTATTTTGCCTTTCAAAGAATCCTCTAACTTTTTACGTTCGTCTGCAACGAGCTTTTGAACTTTTTCGATGTCCCCTTTGGCTTCCTTTACCAAATCGGCTTTCATCTTTTTCATAAGCTCGTCTATTAACGCCTGTTTTTCTTCTTCTGTCATGTTTTTTTCTCCTGTATTAATTTTCAAGGACTTTGATTATTCTAGATAAGTGCGATTGCGGCTTATCGTTCCTCTCCATTGCCTCGATGATTGGAGAGAGTATACTCACCGGTTTCTGAGTGGATTTGCCCGGCTCATTCTCCGGTAAAAATTCTTTAAGACTGTTTATCGATTTTTTAATCAGTTCTATGCTTTCTGGTGAAAGATTGTCTGCGGTCTCTATTGTTAGGATCCTATCCAACGCCCCTTCCAGTGATTTTGAAGCAGGCTCAAATTTTATGTATTCAATCCCATTATCTTTGAGCCATTTCTTGGCCTCAGACACAGTCCAGTTCTTGGTAGGGAATCTCAGAGATTGTTCAGCCCAGTCATCATCCTCTCCGTCTTTTAAATGTCCCCAAAGAACATTGATGGTTTCCGGGACTTTCACTTTTTTAAATATGGTCCCGTTTTTCTTCCTTCTGAACTTATCAAACTTATCCGGATCCTTAAGTCTTGCTGAATGTTCATTAGGATAGGGTTTAAATTCTTCCGGGAAATCACTCTTGACGTCTCCAATCTCAGCCCCTGGACATGCCTGGAAATTTCGTGTGATAGGTGAAAATTCATAGAGCTTGATTTCCTTTAATTTCCTTAGATTCTTGTCCCATTCATCCTTCAGGGTTTTGAATCCTATTGAGATCCCAGTGATAACCTTTTGTTTCATCAAGCTCCGTTTTTCTCTTGCAGATTGAACATCAAGGTTTAACTGGCCCTCTATCCAAAGCCCCTTTTCTTTATCTTCCGCTTTTGCCAATCCTAAAGGTTCAGTGACATCATGGAACCAGCAAAGAGGGAATTCGCCGTTGTTTTCCTGGAGAGTCTTTTTAAATGCCCCTCTTTGAACAACTTCATTGTAGCTGTCAACGACATCATAGACTGAAGCCATCCCAGAAAACACACCCTCTTTTTCATTTATATCGTC
>CAZVMT010000209.1:0-5405 GCA_964628765.1 uncultured Candidatus Bathyarchaeia archaeon
TACAAGATTCATATCATAGTCAGAGATCAACCGAGTCGTCCTGAAGGCGAGCCCTACGAGATGACTGGTAACGTTACCATGCTCATCCGTGAGGGGTCTCCCTGAGCGATCCCTTATAAGGGCGAGGAACTCGTGGAGCGCTATGAAGCCATCTACAGCGAAGCTTTTTCCTCTGAGCTCGTCGAGAGTCTTCTCCTGTTTCTGTATGATGGGCGTCAGTAACACTCCCATGGGTACTCAAAGATGAATCCGGGTGGCTTTGTTAAAAGATTCCCGTTAAAACATATACAAAAACAGGTGGTATGCTAATCCGATGAAGTATAACGCGAAGCTACTCGGTGCTAGGTACTTGATGACCTTGTTGAGATCTGACCTGAAGTAGTTGTTAGTCAACACCAGGCAAAGGTGCAGTGGCGACGTGATATAGGTACATGTTATCCCGAGGAATACGATGCAGGTTAGGTTAATATTGGGGGCACCAAGCAATGGCAGCAATACGGGGAACGCGATACCCACACCCATGGCTGGAGACCCAGAGATAGCACCAATGAACCAAGGCACTACAATAGCTATAGCCAAGATGGGGACCCCTGTCGCTATGATGACCTCGAAGAGCTGCGTCACAGAGCTTGTTGCTCCAATCATATCACGTAGGTAGAGCATGCTGATGATGGATAACGCAAGATCCCACATCACACCATTCTTGAACATAGCCAACCCCTGCTCAGGCTTTACCCCACCAAGTAACATCGCGACCAATATCCCAGATAGGAGAGAACCCCAGATCGGTACCCCCAGAAGAGTCAGGGATATAGTAACCAAGATCGGTATACCTCCCTTCATGTTTTCCATTGAAAGACTCTTTTTCAACCTGTTTTTCTTGGGCGTCTTTATGAATCCCCTGCTCGCGATGAAGCCGATGGCGGCCATGACGAAAAACAGGGGCCACTGTGTCATGAGCCATTCGTTGATGGAGAAGCCGCTGAGGGTGGTTGCCATGATCGTTGATGATGTAATGGGGTTTACCCAGTAGAGCAGATGCCTAAACCATACATTGTAGTAAGTCTTGGCCTCCGGGCTCAACCCCAGCTTTTTTGCCTCTGGCTCTATGAATGGAGCAGACATCAGCGCCCCTCCAGGCATGGAGAGGAAGCCAAACAACGCTGGTATTATGGCTAACATTATGTTTCCCGGCAGGACTTCGCTGAGTCCCCCGATGAACCTCTCCATCAACCCCGTCTCTCTCAACGCATACCCCAATACTGTTATCAGCACCACTGCCAAGACAAGGTTCCAAGTATTATACGAAGTCAGAGTAGTGATCATCACATCGAATAAGATCGTCAATGGTTCCCCTGAGGTCACTCCGATGATCAACGCGGCGATGGTGATGGCGACATAGAACTGGACCTCCCTCGCCCTTAGCACAAATATCCCGATGAAGGCAACAAGTAAACCCATTACTCCCAACATACTGAGGACCTGTGTTCTTCTACCCTACATATTGCCCCTATTTAAAAGATAAGAAGATGGTTGGCTACATCTATTTAGCCTCCCTTCTGGTCTCGTGGCTGCTAACTCAGAATATCAATCCAATCAACCAGAACAGTATTCTTACAGGCAGGAATATCAGCCAGAAGGCTAGCTTCAATACTACGCCGACTCCTGCGGTAATCGAGGCCACTAGGAAGAATATCCCGATGACCAACATTATGGGTATTAGGAGGATGCCAAACATCTCTCTGTGTATCACTAGCGATACGGGTTATTTAGGGATTTCGATAACCGATACCACATCTGAGGAACCAAACCCTTCTTATCCCTTTAACTTTTTACGCAGGTTAATTGTTACTGATGTTTAGTTATTTTTAATCTATACAATTCTTATATAATATATCTATTGAAATACGTATTTCAAATACACAATCAAAACTCAACCTCAAACCTAATATACCAAAACAATATACATAATGTCAAGTAACTCCGGTGCCCAACATGAGTTTCCCAGAAAAGATAGATGTACTTGACCTAATTATCAATGTCCTGAACGAACACGAGAAAAAAATGGATATTCTCGTAGAGCGGATGGAGAACATCGTCGCTATCTTGGAGGGGCACCCAGACTTCAGCGAAGCGCTCGAAGAATACGAGGAACAGACCAGGCTAACCCAAGAACCCCTCATCAATGTACTCATCGTCGATGACGACGAGTTTCTGGCTGATACATTCAAGATGCTCTTGGAGGACTCAGGGTTCTACGTGGAGACGGCTCAGACGGGTAATCAGGCTCTCTTAAAGGCAAGTCAGATCGATTTTGATTTGGCGATCCTCGATTACAGGCTACCAGATACCACTGGTGGAGAGCTGAGCAAGAGGCTCAAAGAACGTAAGAGCGATATGAAGGTGGTACTGCTTACAGGACAGGTAGAGCTACTTGAGGGTGACGAGATCGAGGGTATCGATAAAGACGAGATTCTATTAAAACCGATTAATCCCGATGAGTTGCTGAAAATAACTGAAAAATACAGTCAGAAAAATTAGAGTAATCTCGCTAACCTTGCCTCGATTGCTGCTTTTGGCAACGCGCCGAGGGTCTTGTCCACTAATACTCCATCCTTGAAGTACAGTAGTGTGGGGATGCTCATTATCCCGTATCTCATTGGTACTGCTCTATTGTGGTCAACATCTAGTTTCACGAATTTGATGTCTGCTTTCTCTGACGCCAATTCTTCGATGACTGGTGCTATCATCCTGCATGGGGCACACCATGCTGCCCAGCAGTCTACTACAACTTTTTGGTTGTTCTTGACGAACTCATCGAATGTCGCGTCTGATACTTCTACAGGTTTGCTCAATTTATTTCACCTCTGGTTTGTCCTCGACAAAATATAAAGGTATTTAAAGATGTTCACCACCTTTGAACATACTTATGAGTACGATCGACATAATGAACCTCCTCAACAGAGACGAATTAACACCACAAGACATCATCAAATGCACCCTAGGAATCAAACGCACAGAGATACAAGCATACTGCGCCCTCGCAAACAAAGGTCCCATCACAATACACGAAGCCACAGACATGCTTGGAAAAAGCAGATCAACAGCCCAACGCCTACTCCAAAACTTGGTCGAGAAAGGCTTGGCAACACGTGAAGAGGAGCTCATCGGTCTCGGCGGATACAAGTACATCTATAAACCTATTCCACCTGAGCGCCTCAAATGGACCATACAGATGAACCTAGAACAATGGTACAATAAGATGCGTACAGAGCTAGAGAACTTCCCAGAGAAAATAAAGCAAATGAACTGTGATTTCATCGATGAGGATGATGAGAACTAGGCTCTCGTCAGGTATCGCTCATACTCCCATGGAGTAATCTTCGGCCTGCTCGCAGCCCACTCAACACCTGTGTAATCCATATAGGACTTGTACTCTTCCCTTTTGAGTTCGATGAGGTTCTCATAGAGGAAATCACCGACTATGCCCTTCATGGATGGGTCTTCCTCGAAGCAATCCACCGCCTCACCAAGATGCTCCGGCAGGAAGGTCACACCATAGTCCTTGAGTTGTTTTGGACTCAACTCGTAGATGTTCTCCTGGATATCCTGGATGGGCTCGATCTTCTTCTCGATGCCCTCCCACCCAGATTTCAGCAATATCACTGATGCTAGATATGGGTTGCAGCTGGGATCAGGGTGCCTGTACTCCAGCCTCGTTACCTTATTCTTCTCACCGGGAGCCAATGGCACTCTTACGATGGCACTTCTATTAGCGTAGCCCCATGCAACATACACCGGCGCCTCATAGTGGGGCACCAAGCGCTTGTAGCTGTTTACTAGAGGAGTGACGATCATGCTCATGGCCTGTGCATGCTTGAGGAGTCCGCCGATGTAGTGGATGGCTGTCTCGCTGAGACCGAAATCTGTGTTGGGGTCGCTGAAGATGTTCGTACCTGTGTCTAATTCAATGATGCTCTGGTGCATGTGGCAGCCACTGCCGTTAACGCCCCAGAATGGCTTCGGCATGAAGGTAGCAGTGGTCTCATGTTTCTGGGCGATGGTCTTCACAGCCAGCTTGTAGAGCATTACATTGTCAGCTGTCTTCAGGGCGTCGCTATACCGGAAGTTGATCTCTTGTTGGCCCTCCGCCACCTCGTGGTGCACCCTGTCTATCTGGAAACCAGCCGCCTCCAAGCACATGAGGGTCTCCAGCTTAACATCCTCTGTTGGGTCAAGTGGCGGAGCATCAAAGTAGCCACCCTTACCAAAGGGAGTGATGGCGCCATCTTTGTCTGAAACATATATGTATTCCAGCTCTGGACCGGTATTGAATCCGTACCCCTTCTTCTCCAACTCATCAACAGTCCTCTTCAGGTGCCCCCTGGGGTCACCCGCGAAAGCTGAGCCATCGGGGTTGCTAACATAGCAGAACATGAGGGCTATTCCCGGTGTCTCCCACATGGGGACTAGGAAAGTCGATGGATCGGGGTGGAGGTTGAGGTCGCTCCTGTTTACCTCGGCGAATCCAGGTATACTGCTCCCGTCGAACGCTATGCCTACCTCAAGGCTCTCCTTGACCTGGTACTCGGGTATGAGCATGGCTTTCGGTGCGCCGTGGGGGTCGATTACGATGAGCCTGACATACTTGATATCATGTCTCTTAATCTTGTCCATTATTGTCTTAACGGCTTCTCCGTTGTTTAGTTCGCTTGAAACCATAATACCCCTCCCATCTTGCATTCACATATATATATCTTATCCATTAATTACTAAACACATGAGGAGAAAAAACACATTTAGGTAAACACTTGTTTAGGGTGGTTAACACGTCCATGTAAATTTTAATGAAAAACCGTGGCTTTAACTTAAAACGTAGGATCACCCATCTGCGCGGGCGCAGCATGTGTTAAACAAAACAAATAAACGCTAAACATATCCGAAGATGATGGATAAACTCATATACAAGTGTTTACTTGAATATGAAATCAATAAACAGTGATTGAAATGTTCGCACTAGATGAGATAGATAAGAAAATCCTAGGTGAGCTACTCACGAACTCCAACAGGAGCAACCGCGAGATAGCCAAAGCCATAGGAGTATCAGCAGCCACAGTAATCAACCACATACAGCGTCTGGAATCAGCGGGCGTGATAACCGACTACACCGTGATGCTGGACTTTGAGCGACTGGGCTATGAACTCACGGTCATCATGGAGGTAACCGTCAGCAGGGGTAAGCTAATAGAGACCCAAGAGGAGATCGCCAAGCTACCCTATGTTTGCGCTGTCTATGATGTGACAAGTGAGATCGATAGCATAGTGGTGGCAAAGTTCAGGAACAGGCGTGAACTGAGCGAGTTCCCCAAGGACCTCCTCGGAATGGAGTTCGTGGAGCGCACAAA
>CAZVMT010000210.1:0-5393 GCA_964628765.1 uncultured Candidatus Bathyarchaeia archaeon
TCACCGTTTTAACCCAACAAAGTATTTTCATACATATGGACCAAATCCCCCTGTTTTGAGAGTGAAGCCGGGAGACACGATAGTTGCCTCCACTGTTGACGCGGGGGGCATCGATCACATGGGGAACCAGATAACCCCCGAGATGAGGCAGAGCAGCCCAGATACTGTATACAGTAGCAGTAACCCGTTAACAGGGCCATTCTTTATTGAAGATGCATTGCCTGGGGATACATTGACGGTTGAGATTCAGGGTATCAAGCTCACAAGAGACTCCGCCTGGTCTCGTGTTGCCTCAAACTTCGGTGGCTTAACAGAGGAAGCACCCGGGCGAAGGCTCCTTTATAATGATCCCATCCCCGCGACCCGATACGATTGGAGCCTCGACGTTAAAGCTATGACTGGATCAACCACGCTGCCTGGAAGCCGGCTCCGTAACCCTGTTATCCCCCTGCACCCCTTTATCGGGAGCATCGGGGTTGCTCCACGTTATGGTAGGGTTGAGATGAGCCTCACCCCAGGGGAGTATGGTGGAAACATGGACTCGCCAAACGTCTGCGTGGGATCAACTCTCCAACTCCCAGTCAATCACAGGGGGGCTTTGCTTGTCTTCGGTGATGTCCACGCTGCTCAGGGGGACGGTGAGCTATGTGGGGTGGCTCTTGAGACCAGCGCCGAGCTGACTCTAAAGGTGGATGTGTTGAAGTCTTCTATCGAGTGGCCGCGGATCATCAACGATGATTGGATTATGGTTGTGGGCAGTAGTCGCCCATTAATGGAGGCATACAAGATCGCCCACGTTGAGATGGTGAGGTGGCTCACAACAGAATACGGCTATGATAAGTGGGACGCATTGCAGCTTCTATCGCAGGCTGGTCGCTGCAAGATAGCGAACACCGTTGACCCAAATTACTCTGTGGTTGCCCAGTTCCCACGGAGCCTACTCCCAAAATAATACCGTACTATGCGTTTGCGGCGTAACGGTAAAGTATCGATGCGAAGCTCTTCTCGCACCCAGCCAGCCCATGGACTTTATCGTTTCCCTCAATCACAAAGTACTCGTTGGGGCTATGAGCCCGTGTTCCGTGTCCCAGCATCCCCCATGCGAAGCCTCCTCTCAGGTTCAGGGGTTCGTGGCAGAATAGGCTGAATGGCCCGTAGCCGATGTTTCTTACCACTGTCTTGGGTTCATGGTTGAAGCTCTGGTAGGTTTCCCTGAGGGCTCTCCATAGTGGTGAGTTTATACTGGTTCTAGCCCATTCGCCACTGGTCAGCTGGGTTATCTGTATATCAGGGTACCCGTGCTTATCCAGGTGTGCCCTCAGGCGTGGCAGGAACTCTATGGATGTCTGGTCTGGGACGAACCTAACATCCATCTTGACCTTCGCCTTATGGGGTAGCACTGTCTTACTTCCGGGTCCAGTGTATCCGCTGCTGATGCCGTCGATGTTGAGGCCACTAGGCTCACAGTAATACCGTTTGAGGAATCCACGGACATCTTCCTCGGGGTAGGCGAACTCGTCAACGTACAGTGCCTGCTTTATGGGCGTGTAATCATAGTCTTCAGCTAGTTTGTCCAGTATCTGGTTCTCCTCATCTGTCGGCGGAGCCACGTTATCGTACCAGCCATCGACTAGGCAGGTGTTTCCATCCTCGCTTGTCATGGTCTTCAAGGCATGTATTAGCCTCCAAGCCGGGTTGTCTATCACCACCTTGTTGCTTCCATGGATATCGAACCGTTTCGGCCCCCTGCCCCAGAGCTCCCCGCTGCACTCCAGCTCGAAGTAGGCGATGCCCTTGGTGCCTGGGCAGATGGTGACCGAGCCATCCACTGTCTGTCCACCCATGGGGAAAAACATGGCGTCTACCTGTTTGAGTCTCATCTTGTGTTTGTTGAGGAACCATGGTAGATGCCTGCTGGCCATCTCCTCCTCTCCCTCAGCGATCAATATCAGGTTCACAGGCAGAGTTCCCGTCGTGCCTATTATGCTCTCTACGGTGTTCAGGAACGCCATTAACGGCCCCTTACTGTTTATGGCTCCCCTCGCCATCAACACCGTCTTGAAGGGCTGATAGTTACCTATCTGGTGGTCATGTACTAGTTTTGCCTCGAAGGGCGGGACGCTCCACCCTGGCTCGTCCGCTGGCATGCAATCATACATCATGTATATGATGAGAGTCTTCCCGGCCCCAGCATCATATTCGCCGTAGACTACTGGCCACCCCGGTGTCTCTCTTATCTCCGCGATCTGGCAGCCAAGGTTCTCATATATTGCTCTGAGGTGATCGGCGCCTTCTTTCATTCCCTCGCCTGTGTTGCTGATGGTGGGTTGCCTTATGAAGTCCTGAATCTGCTTGATGTGTTTCTTACTGTCTTGATCAATCCTGTTGTAGATTTTCATCAGATCTTCCATACAAAAAAGTAACCGTATTAGTTGAAAACAGTATAGATAGAAAAGGGGAGATGCCTATGGGTAGACGATCTCGCCGTCGAGGATCGTCATATGTGCATGCATTTCCTTGATCCTGCGCTTCTCTGATTCTACCACCTTGGGGTCATCGGTGCTGAGCTTGAAGCTAGGAGCCGTGATGTCAATTGGTAGTATGGTGATGTCCGCTACCTTCCCTGGCTCAATCGATCCCTTGTAGTCTTCCTCGTGGGTCGCGTATGCTCCCTCCCATGAATAGCATTTAACTGCTTCCTCTAGGGTGATCCTGCTCTCCTTTATCGAGTGGTTGACCGCTGACCATATGCCATAGAGTGGGTGGAATGGCATCCCATCTGACCCAAAGGGTATGTGGAACCCCAGATCGATGAGGCGCCTATATGGGTTGCATCTCTGCAGCCGATCCGAGCCTAGACGAGTATCATACATGCCACCCGGCCAGGCCCACTCCCCGACGAAGTTGGGCTGCATGGAAGCCACTATGCCCAGTCTCTTGCTTCTCTCAATGTCCTGATCAATGGGGTACTCGTAGTGCTCGATCCTGTGCCTGTGATCCTTTCTCGGCTCAGCCTCCAGTACTTCCTCGATCCTGTCAATAGCCTCAGTGATGGCCTTGTCCCCAATCGCGTGAATAGCTATGATGCCTTTCTTCTGGTGAGCGCCCATAACCCTGTCTTTATTCAACTGTTTATCCCCGACATAGACTTCTCTCGTCGATGGATTGTTGGTGTATGGCTCATAGAGTAGCGCCGTCTGTGCACCCATGGAGCCGTCAATGCCTATCTTGAGGGTGCCGAAGCTAAGCCAATGGTCTCCGCTTGGCTCCCTTGGGTACCCCGTCATCACGTGGCATCGTAACTTGAGTTCTCCATCCTTGTGGGCATCCACGTAGGGAGCTGTTGATGTCTGTACTGATTGCTCATCGGGTCTGCTTGCATCATGTATCCCTGTTGATCCGAGGCTGTGAGCGTACTTTATGGCGTCTCTCAGTCCCTGCCTCAACTCATCATAAGTAGATGATGAGACATAGGGCGAGACAAGTGACCTCGCGTCTCTCAGGACGCCTGTGGGTTCACCGTTTTCATCCTTGTCTATTACTCCACCCGGTGGGTCTGGGGTGTCCTTGCTGATGTTGCATTCCTCTAATGCGAGGCTGTTGAGTACCATCATGTGGCCGCAGATACGTGTCAGCACGACGGGGTTCTTGGGTGAAGCCGTATCCAAGTCGTATCGGGTTGGGTATCGTTTCTCTGCTAGGTTTTGATCATCCCAGCCCCTTCCCTGCACCCATCTTCCAGCCGCTACATTTCTTTCCGCTATGTATTCGCCTAGGTTTTTCACTATCTCCTTGATAGAAGTCGTGTTGCTCAAGCCTAGATGTGTGAGCCTGTAACCCATAGCCAGGAAATGTGTGTGGCTGTCTATGAGCCCCGGGACCACTGTTTTCCCCGATGCATCGATTACCTGTGCCTCTTGTGGGATCTTTACCCTGCCAGTGGGTCCAACTTCTATGATCTTGTTTCCCTGCGTCACTATGATGGCGTCCCTTATCACGTGGGATCCAGTACCATCAATGAGGTTTCCGCATTTTATCGCTTTAATTGATATGTTATTCGCCGTACATCTTGCGATATCAGTATTAATATACTTAGTTATTCAGAAATGAGATGCTGAACCCTTTTTTATATCCCAATTTACTCTAATGTCCTCGTCTAAGGCTTTTTACTGAGTATATAATTGGAAATATGCGGATTTATTCATCTGTGTAGAATCCTGTCTCTATTAGCTTCTTATGAGCCCAAGTTTTATCCACAGTTACAATGCCTTATCGTCTCTAGGAATCTGGCTAATTTGATCTCTGACAATGTCATTGATATCATAACTCAGATGGGGATCGTGGTTGACAGTATCTATGGCTCGGTGATTGGAGGTGTCTTGATAACCCTGTTTCAGCGTGGGTTAACCTTCTTCTTGATGAATTTTGAATCGGGTGGGAAGCCCCTGCTTATCGAGTTTAGCCTATTGTTGAGGGGCTTCGAGCAGTTGATACCCATCGTCTTGATATTTGTCATACTTATCTTGATGCCTGAGGGAATCGTCAAGTATCTTAGGTTTCTCCGGTCACGTTACCTCTAGAACAGCGAATCCAAGAAGAAATAACCCTCTTTTATTAAGCAGGTTGTTGCCTCTCTGGAGGTATCCGTATTGATACCTTGGTTCCCTCTCCAAGCTTCGAGGTTATCTTGATGGTTCCCTCATGAGCCTCAACTACCTGTCTCACAAACGCCAACCCGAGACCCATCCCCCTGGGCTTGGTGGTGAAGAAGGGATCGTATATGAAATTCAAGTCCTCACCGTGGATCCCAACACCAGTATCAGTGACCTCAAGCAGGAGACACTCTCCATCCTCCACCGCCCTTATAGAAATAGAGCCACCCTCAGGCATCGCGTCCATGCTGTTCCTAAGAATGTTAGATAACGCCCGAATCATCCTATTATAATCAAGGCTATACCTGAGGTTCGCATCGATTTCTACCTTGACATCTATCATTTTCTGTATGATTAACCCTTTTACCGCTACCTGGATTAATTGGCTCACGTTTTCATTCTTTCGTTCTATCTTACCTTTGAGAGTCTGCCTGTTCCAGTCATCGAGGATGGATTCTATGTACTTGCTCTGGCTCCTGATTAACTCCCTCATCTTCTTATTCTCTGGTTCGACGCTGAGGATCTCAGTTGCATTATAGATTGCCTGAAGAGGGGCTCTGAGATCGTGTCGCACCACGCTGGAGATTCTTTGATAGTTATTTACGAGGTCTCTGATGTGCTTCTGGGACATTTCCTCAAGTTGATTTTCTTTCTTCAGTCTGTAGAAGGCTGTTCCAACGTGGCTGCCAAGTGTTTCTAGGAGGGTTTTATGGTCCTCGTTGAAAGCGGCTACTCTGTTGT
>CAZVMT010000211.1:0-5362 GCA_964628765.1 uncultured Candidatus Bathyarchaeia archaeon
CTGGGGTTAGCACAAAGCCACAGAAACAATATTTTAACCTTTCTAATTTTAAACCCGGTTTTTGAGTCTATTTCATCAATAACACCTTAATAGACATTCAAGAGACTGAAAGGGTTGTATTCAAGATACAAATAGATTTTAGATACATATAGTAGACCAGAAACTGTGAAAAGGGATTTAATCTCTATACTTTAGAGGAATGAGAACCTAAATTAGCTTGTTTATGTTAATTAGCTTGATTCGGTTAGCTTCTAGCCCGTTTCTCCCTGTACTGATCAAGCTTTTCAGATAACATAGGATCACTCAACGCCAGTATCTCTATAGCCAATAATGCGGCGTTCTTCGAGCCATCGATTCCCACTGTGGCTACTGGGACCCCTGTGGGCATCTGTACTATGCTGAGGAGGCTATCGAGTCCGCCTAGCTTCACCTCTTTTGGTACTCCGATTACTGGTTTTATCGTCTGGGCTGCTACTGCTCCGGGTAGGGCTGCTGCGAGTCCTGCTATGGTTATGAATACTTGTGCTGGGCTTTCCTTGACGTATTTAGCTAGTTTCTCCGGGTTTCTGTGGGCTGAGATTACCTGTAGGTCATATGTTACGTTGAATTCGTCTAGGATTTGTGCTGCTTTGTCGCCTAGTTCTTGGTCGCTTGTGCTTCCTATTATAATGGATACGTTCGCCATGGAATTTGTATCAGGTGACGGTCTTATTAAATTGCCCTCTAGGGTGTGAAGAAATAGTATGAGACCCAGTGACAGAGCACATTGGTTACAGTTCTTGATCTTGATTATGTTGGTGACACCCAACTATTGTTGTGCCCTGACCCCCACAGAGAGACGCTGGGAAAACGCAGACCTAATAGTAGAGGGCATCGTAATCGAGACAACCACAGAAAACAACATGCTGGTATCAACGATACAAGTCGATAGAATACTGAAAACAGAGATCATAATCACGGACCTGTACATGAAAGGCTACGTCGAGGAACTATTAATACAGGTACCAGCGAGCAGCTTAGCCCAATACCAGCCACATAGAATATTCTTGGAAGAAGACCAAGGCACATACACGATAATAGCCACTGAAGAGATCAAAGATCAAAAACAGGCGCAGCTCATACACCCAGGTTCAACGGGGTTACTTGTACTCATATTCATTTCCGCTATCAGCCAAAGACCACTGATATTTTCGAAGAGAAAGGATTAGTTACTCGTAGGCGCGTCCCTTCTCAGAGCCACCATTCGCTAGCTCAACGCGGATATCTGAGGCAATCTTGTCCGCGTATGGAGTAGGATATTGATTGCTTATGCAGCCGATGCAAAGTTGGTCTCTCCGCATGCCTGTTTCTTTGATGTACTCGTCAATGGGCATGTAGTTGACGCTATCTGCATCAAGCTCTTCTGCCATCTCCTCCGCGCTTAACCTAGCTCCAATGAGCTCACTGTAGGTGCTCATGTCTATTCCATAGAAGCATGGTCCGATGATCTTGGGGTAGGTGATGAACAGGTGGACCTCCCGAGCCCCAGCTTCCCTGAGGCGCTTGACGTTCCCACGCATGGTATCACCCCTAACAATACTATCATCAACAACCGCAATACGCTTACCAACGATCCTAGGAGCCAAAATGTTGAGCTTCCTGTAGATGACGCTCTGACGATCAACGCCATCAGTGATGAAGGCACGCTGAGAGACATACCTGTGGCGCCTCAAAGCCATCTCCCACCTGAGCCCAGACTCCTCATGAAACCCATAAGCCGCATCAATGGCGCTCTCAGGGAGACACACCACCAACTCACAATGCTCCACCTTGTCCCTGTAGATTCTAGCTAAGGCTGCGCCGAGGTCTCGTCTAACCTCATATACGTATTTTCCGTTGAACCTGCTGTCGGGTCTGCTGAAGTAGGCGTACTCGAAGGCGCAGAAACCCTGTTTCTTGCTTGGATAGGCTTGGACCTGAGACATCATACCATCCTTGACGATGAGCAACTCCCCGGGGCGAAGCTCTCGTTGCCAATCGATACCATTGATAGCCAAGCCTGTGCTCTCGCTGCTAAACGCGTACTTACCGTCGCTAAAGCCGTAGCAGAGGGGCTTGATACCCCAAGGGTCCTTGAAGGCAAACAATGTACTATCATCGAGGATACCCGTGACGCTGTACGCCCCATCAACAGCACCCATCAAATCAGATACCGCCTTGGGAAGAGACCCTGTCTCCTCAAGCTTCTTCACGATGAGCCCCGCGAGTGCATGTGAGTCAGAGGTATCCTTGCTCACCCCAACCTTTTCCTGGAGTTCTCGTACATTAACGATGTTGCCGTTGAAGCTGAATACGAGACTGCGTTCTTTGCCTGCGCTGAGGATAGGCATCGCGTCATTGCAGAGTGCAGCGTAGTCATTGCTACCGCTGGTAGTGTATCTCACGTTAGCTATGCCGATATTACCTGGGAGCTGCTTAACCTTGCTCTCCCTACCAGGCTCCTTGATGGGCGGGATCAAACCCAGTTCAGTATAATACTCAAGTCCATCATTGTATGTGGCGAATCCATGGCTCTGATGCCCACGGTGATTCTGCGCCAGCATACCCCAGTAGAGATACGGGAAAACCTGCTCATCCTGGCTATAGATGCCAAAGACGCCGCATTTTTCCCGCAGCTCCACTAAAGCTCCTCCATTACCTCATCTACAGTCTTTAGATCGAAGTCAGCGATCTTGGCTTGCCCGCTGAGAACCTTGTAGGAGGCGATGCATCGTTTGCTTACCTCACGCACGACAGGGTCAGGGATGCTAGGTGGAGGCCCATCACCCATGTAGCCAGTGTTCCTGAGGTAGCTCCTGAGGAACTCCTTGTCCAAGCAGGTGGCTTCCTGGGGTCGTCCTGGGACATAGAACTCTTTGGCCCAGTAACGTGCGGAGTCATGGGTCGGAGGCTCATCGATCTGGATATACTCGTCACCTACTCTGCCGAATTCCAGCTTGAAGTCCGGGATGATGAGTCCATGCTTCTTGGATACTTGCTGATATCGTTCGAATAGCTTGAATGTAGCCTCCTCCAGTAGATCCCATTCATCCTTTGTGGATAACCCCCTCTCGATAGCCTCTGCTTTACTGATCTCCATATCGTGTCCAGATTCTTCCTTTGTCGAAGGGGTGAGGATCACATCGGGCAACTCCTCAGCCATAACTAATCCATCAGGCAACTCAACTCCGCTGATGGTTCTGGCTCCCTTATCGTAGGCTCTCCAAGCTGAGCCATACAGGTACGCCCTGCATACCCATTCCACGTCTAGCCTCTTTGCCTTGATGACCTTGATAGTTCGTTCATCCACTACCTCCAGTAGATGGTTCTTGATTATGTCTTCTGTCTCCTTGAACCAGAAGAGGCTCAACGCTTGGAGGCTGGGACCCTTATGTGGGATTAGTGTCGGGTATACGATGTCGAAGGCGCTGATTCTGTCGCTCGTGACGATGTACATGTGGTCGCCCATGTCGTATACGTCTCTTACTTTTCCCCTTCTGGGCTCGGGGTTTCCGTTGAACATGTCTGAGGCTCTTAGGACCTCTACTTTGCCCAAGCCGAGGGGGCTATCAATGATCTTACTGTCTTTCAAATTAATACACCAAAGGAAGACTTACACGCATAGCACATATCACCATAATATATAAGTCCTGTTTTAACAGAATAATGCAATATTTCAGCAGGGGTGCAACTTCCCAGTACATCTTTTATCCTTCAAACAACATTAAAAAAAAGAAGCGTATGAGCACAGGGACATTCCCCATCTCTCAGCGAGTATCAGTTAGAGGAAAAACCACTGAGGAACTATACAAGACACTCATCCTTTGGCTCCATGAAAACAACTGCATAGAGACAAGACAGAGTCCACCAGTGGAAATCGAGGCAGAGTACAGCGGAGACTATACGCAGTTTGAGGTTGGCCCCAGGGATATTTATCCAAAGACATTGAGCATCAGATTAATTGATCTGGGAAACGAGATTCAACTCAGCATCAACATCTACCAGAAAACCCGGGGAATAAAAGACGAAGGATATATTTACTGGGGAATCAAGTTGGAGAAACTCTTTGAAGAGCTCGGGGTGAACCCAGACCAGTTGATGTTCTCAGAGCTTATCCCTGAAAGAGCCTTGAGGGAAAAGGTTGACTCGAAGACTAGGATGATTGGGGTGATCCTCATCGCCTCGGTGTTGATAATCGCTTTTCTATGGAACTACTTCAAGGACTTGGACCTGATGTACAAGGCAGTGGTACTGCTCCCCATAATAGTCCTCGCCTTACTGGACCTTCAAACATACAGGGGGCGCCTGAAAAGACGAGAAAACAGGTACTATTGATTGACCGATACTTCTAAAAGTGAATCTGATAAGCATAAGTTACGGTAACCCTTGAGCAAGATTGTTATCGTAGGCGCGGGACCCGCGGGATTATGGGCAGCCCACCAACTCAGCCGAGACCACCAAGTAACCATACTAGAGAAGAGAAACTTTGTCGGTGGCAGCGGACTGCACAGTGACGGAAAACTCAACTTCCACCCTTTGATTGGCGGTGATCTCACCGAGTTTATGGCATCGGAGGAGGCTTGGAGGCTCATATATGAGATTAGGGACAGCTTCACAGACTTGGGTGTGGAGATGGCTCGCAGTGATGAGGAGGGACTGAGGACGCTTGAGACCGAGGCGAGTAAGGCTGGTATTAAGTTTGTCAAGATTGAGCAGAATCACATTGGCTCGGATTATCTGCCTGATATTATGGAAAGGATGCAGTCTCAGCTCAAGGACAGGGGCGTGGATATCAGGCTCAAGACCGAGGCAAAAGACATCATCATCGAAGATAGCAAGGTTAAACGAGTGATCAATGATGATGAGGATTTCCATGCAGACGCTGTATTGCTTGCTCCAGGACGCATAGGAAGCCAGTGGCTCATAGAGCAGATGGAGAAGCATCATGTACCCATGAAGTTCAACCCTATAGACATCGGGTTCAGGGTCGAGGTACCCAACGAGGTGATGGATGAGGTGACCCACGACTATGGAGTCTGGGACCCCAAATTCCACCTCTATACACCGAGCTACGATGACTTTGTGCGCACCTTCTGCGTATGTCCTGCTGGATTCGTCGTCAGGGAACCCTATGGTGATGGGCTTTTCGGCGCCAACGGCCACAGCATGAGGGACACCAAGAGCAGGAACACCAACTTCGCCCTCCTCACACGGATGAGGCTGACACAGCCCCTTGAGAACACGACGATTTATGGTACGAGGATCGCTCAACTCGCCAACACATTGGGGGGTCACTAGCCTATTCTACTGAGCATCTGTGACCTCTTTTTGTTTCATAGGAGTT
>CAZVMT010000212.1:0-5317 GCA_964628765.1 uncultured Candidatus Bathyarchaeia archaeon
TCGTGGAGCGCACAAACACCCACGTTGTCCTCAACACCGTGAAAGAAGACTTCAGGATGATAAAAAACCTATAGTCTTAATCTTTTTCTTAACGCTCTTCCCGGTAACTCCCCAGTATGTTCTCCACCATAGACAACCAGTCTCCCATTCACTATCACGTAAGGTATCCCTGTTGGGTACCGCTGTGGGTCTGTGAATGTGGCGTCATCGTTCACCGTCTCGGGGTTGAAGACCGTTATATCTGCCTTGTATCCAGCCCTTAGGAGCCCCCTGTCCTTGAACCCCATCTTCTGAGCTGGGGCGCCAGTCATCTTACGCACAGCCTCCTGTAGTGGGAGCACTCCCTCCCGTACATAGTGTCCTATCACCCTGGGGAAGGTCCCGTAGAGCCTCGGGTGGGGCACAGTGTTCTCCCATATCCCAGTTGGGCTGATGGCTGAGCCGTCGCTCCCCACCATCCCATATGGGCTCCGCATCACCCGCCGCACGTCTTCCTCATGCATCCCGAACATTACGCTAGGGACCTGGGTGTTCTCCAGTATCAGCAGCTTCACATAAGCATCGAAGGGGTCCAGGTTCATCATCTCGGCGATGGTCTTTATGTTCTCCCCGTTATACTGTGGGTTGTTCTTGGCGCTAGTCACCAATATCTTATCCCAGCCATAATTCAACCGGAGCTCCCCCTTGATCCTAGCCAGCCTCACAGGGTCCCGTAGGGCCTCAAGCATCTTTGTGGCCCCACCCTCGTGGACCCAGTGGGGCAGGAGAGCCGTCAAACCAGTGCTGCTGGCGATATACGGGTACTGGTCAAAGGTGACATCCACACCCATGTTCCTGTACTTCTCCACCAGGGCAAGGCTCTCCTTGGTCTTGCCCCAGTTCTTGACACCGCTGGCCTTGAAGTGAGCTATCTGGACAGGTGTGCCGCTGTCCCGCCCTATCTCGCATGCCTCGGTAACCGCCTCTAACAGTGTTTCTCCCTCACCCCTGATGTGGCTAAAGTAGACACCATCATACTCAGCGACCACTTTGGCGAGTTCTGTTATCTCGGGTTGTTTACCGTAGACGCTGGGCGGGTAGATGAGACCAGTGCTCATGCCCCACGCCCCATCCTCCAATGCGTCCCGCACATGGCCCTTCATGGCTTCAAGCTCGCCGCCAGTAGGCTCCCTGTTCTCGTACCCTAACACGTTGGCCCTTACAGTGCCGTGGCCTACCACGGGGGCTATATTCACAGCCGTGCCCTGGTGCTCCAGTCGCTCCATATAGCTGCCCATGGTGCTCCAGTCGAACTCAAAGTCATCAGGCACCGTGTTCCTATTGTAGGTGTTACGGTACTCCCTGTAGCTCTCGTACATGGGTGCAGCGGAGTTTCCGCATTGGCCCACTACCTCTGTGGTTACTCCCTGCCTGATCTTGCTCTGGGCCATGGGGTCTATGAGGATGGGCATATCGCTGTGGCTGTGGATGTCTATGAAGCCCGGTGCCACTATGTGACCCGCTGCGTCTATGATCCTGTCTCCCTTGAGGTTTTTACCTATCTCGGTTATGGTGTCGCCGTCGACGCCTACGTCCCCATGGTACCATGGGTTGCCTGTGCCGTCGATTATCCATCCATTCTTGATAACTAATTCAAAATCCTTGCTTGTCATAATGAGATGTAGCCCTGATAGGTTATAGAGTTTAAGAACCGTCCACTGTTAATGGATGTATATCCTGCCATCACCGGCCTCGATGACGAAATTGGTCCCAATCTCACCCGTGGTAGCGTCTGTAATTGCCTCATCAAAGGTGACACTGGCCCCATCCGGGGCAGCCACAACGAAACCATTCTCATACTCCCTCCAGTAAGCCCCTTCCAAAACATAGTAGTCACCCAGTGGTTCACCGAGTTCAACATCGTACTCATCGTACCACCATGCCTGCCCGTGATCCCTTGGACCAAAATCATATGCGAAATATGTGTTATCAAATAATAGGCTCAGGGTCAACCCCAGCCGCATCTTGTCATGGTCGATTACCCCCGTGTCATCGGTGTCCACAGCGTAGATCACGATATAATCGCCTTCTCCTGCCTCTAAGCCCTCGCTGAAGCTGGTCTGCACCTGGTCCCCCATGAAGTTCTCCATCACGTAACCATCAAAATAGGCTCCGTAGGCGTCTATGTCAGAGAGGCGTGCACCAGCGTTGAATATCACGAGTTTATCCTCGGTGTTGAGCTCGGTTATCCTCTCATAGATGGCTGTTGTTGCCTCGATCCACTCCTCGTCGCTGATGGTTGGGCACCAGTATTGTTTCTCCACCACCATATCCACGATGATGCCATCATGCTGGGGCTGAGCCAATACATTCTCGTAGAAGGAGACTACAAGTTCAACCCAGTCAGGGTTCCTCGGGTCCATGGCGTATATCTCCCCTTGGTTCCACTCCTCAGAGGCCCAGCCGAAGCCACATCTCTCACCTGCCTCATCATGGAGATACATGTCCTCTGTGATCTCCATAGACTTATCATGCCCGTAGTTGGCGATGGTGACGAGGAAGCTCATCCAACCCTCGTTATCCCAGACCCATGTAGTGGTTAATCCAGCCAACAGCAAGGCATCAGGGTTGTTGTCCCTCAACTGGGCTGCCTCCTCGGGTGTGAACCAGGCAGTCATCACGAGATCAAAGGGTTTTCCGCTCTCTATCAGCTCCTCTTTTTTCGCCAACCAGCTGGCTATCTTGGGGTAGTCACCTGTCTCTTCGGTCTCTTCCACTGGGGCTTCTGGTGGTGATTCTGGTTCTTGTGGTGTCTCTGTATCTTGTGTCTGGTCCTCTCCTATGTCTTGCTCCTGATCGAGGTTAAGAACCGATGCTCCAATCAGGATGACGGGAATTAAAACAGCGACTAAGATGAGGGCTTTCTTATTCATGTCCCCTCTGAGCCATGTTTTTATTTAAATTTTATAGAGAAATAAAGAAACTAGGTTTTGAGTCGGAGAAACTTGAGCATCTTGACCCTGGTGGTAGACATGTTCTGTTTGTAGACCTCAGCCAAACCCTTCCGTATGAGGCTCGGCACCGCCCCGCTCTCCCAAGGCGTAAGCTCCTTGCACATCACATCGCCTTGGCAGACCCTGTCGTAGACCCTTTGCTCCGCTGGGGTTAGTTCATTGTTAGACAAATCCTTTCACTGATTGTTTAATGGTCAGTGAAGGGTAAAAGAATTGTCATGCTTATGCGTTAAACGTTGAAGGAGCAACCAGATTTGATCTCCCTCGCCTTCTCTGCGATAGAATCCAGAGACTTCTCTGGATCACGTGAACCCAGGTATAGGTTTGCGTAGACGCTCCCAGCTATTACGCCATCAGCCCCAGCCGCTGTCAGGACACGGGCATGCTCACCATTTGAGACGCCGAACCCGGCTAGCAATGGTAGATCAGTATAGTCTCTTACCCTTTTCAGCAACTCTACTGTGCTTCGCTGGACCTGGGCCCTTGAACCCGTGACCCCTTCAACGTTGATCACGTAGAGGAAGCCCTCGGAGACATCGGTTACCTTCTTGAGCCTATCATCTGTCGTTGTTGGGGCTACTTGGAAGATCACGTTGATACCGTTTTTCTTGGTGGCTTCGAGTATGGGCTCCGCCTCTTCCACGGGCATGTTTGGGATGATGATGCCTTGGACGCCTGCCTCCTTTGCTCTCAGGGCGAACTCTGGAATCCCCATGTTGAATGGTATGTTGTAGTAGGTTGTGAGTACAACGGGGTTCTCGTAGCCTTTCTCCCTGAACCTTCTTATCAGGTCTAGGCAGTCACTGGGTGTGGTACCGTTGGCTAGGGCTCTCTCGCATACTCCTTGGAAGGTGGCGCCGTCTGCCACTGGGTCACTGAAAGGGATGCCTATCTCAAGTATATCTCCGCCACTCGTTGCCAGTGTCTCTATTAACGCCTCGCTGAACCCGATATCTGGGTCCCCCACGTAGACGTGGGGCATATGCACTCCTGATCCAGCTTCGTTTATACTTCTAATCTCGTCAATCAGTCTCATCGAGAACCCTCAGAATCGTGTCAATGTCCTTGTCTCCCCGACCGGAGAAGTTGAGCACGATGAAGTCATCGTCCTTGAACTCATCCGCGTTATCAAGTAAATACGCTACAGCGTGAGCTGTCTCCAGTGCCGGTATCAATCCCTCCGCCTCTGCGATCACCTTCACAGCTTGAAAGACCCTGTCATCAAAAGCGTAACAGGGCTTAACCCTGCCAGTTTTACATAGATGAGATAGCTCAGGTCCCCTGCCTGGGTAGTTTAGACCGGCTGATCTGCTCTTTGAGGGCTGAACCTGCCCTTCATCTGTTTGGAGCACTTGCATCATGGCGCCGTGGAGCACACCCGGTCTCCCAAGCTGGAACGCTGCGGCGCTGTTCTCGGCTTCGAGGCTACCCCCTCCTCCTTCAACGAAGTAGAGGCGTGTATCGGTGTCAATGAAAGCCTTGAAAGCCCCCAGCGCGTTACTGCCTCCGCTTCCACAGGCGATGATGGCGTCTGGTATCCTCCCCTCCTTCTCCAATGCCTGCTCCTTTATCTCCCGCCCTATTACGCTCTGGAACTCTGCAACCATCATGGGGAACGGGTGCGGGCCAACCGTGGAGCCCATAAGGTAGAGGGTGTCCCGGCTACACCTAGTCCACTCCCTCAGGGTGTCGCTAACAGCGTCCTTGAGAACCCCCTTCCCTATCTCCACTTCATGGATCTCGGCGCCGAGGAGCTTCATCCTATGGACATTTCCAGCCTGCCTTACGATATCCTTGTACCCCATGAATATGTGAGGCTCAAGACCCACCACGTGACACGCCATTATCGTGGCGATGCCATGCTGCCCAGCCGCTGTCTCTGTGATGACCCTCCTCTTTCCCATTCTCTTCGCTAGGAGAGCCTGCCCCAGGGTGTTATTGAGTTTGTGGCTGCCCCCGTGGACCAGGTCCTCGCGTTTGAGATATACCTTGGTTCCAACTATTTTGCTCAAGGATTTGGCTTGGTAGAGGGGTGTCGGTCTCCCAGCGTAGTCATGGAGTAGCTCCGTGAGTTCTTTCTGGAAATCCTCCGTGTAGCAGTATTTGTTGAAGGCTTCCTCAAGCTCTATTAGAGCTGGCATCAACAACTCGTTGACATATTGGCCTCCGAATTCCCCGTATCTTCCTTTCTTCATTATTCAGTTCTCCATCCTTCTCACTGCCTCTATGAATTCCGTGATCTTCTTCGTGTCTTTGATTCCCGGTGATGTCTCTACTCCTGTTGAGACATCGACTCCGTATGGCTTGGTTAATTTAATGGCTTC
>CAZVMT010000213.1:0-5265 GCA_964628765.1 uncultured Candidatus Bathyarchaeia archaeon
GTAAACGCCAACGCCTTCGGCAAATACCACATCCCCATAAACCAGATGAGAAGCTGGATAGAGAACAAAATCAAGAGAAACGGGAAAAAAGTAACCAAATGTATTAATGAGCTAGCTAAAACCGGACTGATAATCAAAACAGCGAGAAACACTATATACGCAAACCATCAAAAACTTGACGAAATATTAACCTACATAGAAAACAACCTAATGGAATAAAGTCACCCAACCAATAGAAAAAATAGAATAGAACAACAAGACTCCAATATACATTGAAGCCCAGAGTCCCACCAGCCCTATTCCTATTCTTCCTCAGCCCAGTCATAGGCGAGCTGTTATCTGGTTCTGCGCCTCCCGCTGAGTTCTTCACCCCATTCGGCTTCACCGTCATCACACTGCTCTACGGGGGAGGCGCGGTAATCACCCGCGAACTCAAGACAAGGTGGCGCAAAGGAGTAGGCACAACCATCCTGCTGGGGGCAGCCTATGGGGTACTCGAAGAGGGGTTAATGATCTGTAGTTTCCAGAACCCGGGTCACCCAGACCTTGGGGCCCTCGGAGTCTTCGGGCGTTGGCTGGGGGTCAACTGGGTCTGGGCCGTGGAACTCACCATATACCACGCCATCGTCAGCATAACCATCCCAATACTCCTAACAGAGTACATCTACACGGAGGAGAAAAACATGAAATGGCTAAGTGGGCGCTGGAAAACAACAGTACCAGCCCTATTCACAGCAGACGTGATAGCCGGGTTCCTATTATTCACCCAGTTCAACCAGTTCATCCCACCCCTACCCCAGTATATCTTCTTCATCGCCGTATTCCTAGCACTGGTCTACGCTGCCTACAGGCTCCCCGCGGATTGGGCTCGGAGAGGTATCAAACCCATGCGCAGCCCCAGCTACTATTTTGTGCTTACTTTTCTAGGCGCCCTCGCGCTGGGCTTCATTTATGGTGCGTTACCCCTGAACCTGGCTTTCCCGGGGGCTCCGATCCTGGTGGCTATAGGAGGGGCAGCCTTACAGGCAGCGATTCTCCGACACCTCGTATCATATGATTGGTCATCGGCTACTTGGCGCCACTACCACAGGCTCCTATTCGGGAGCCTATCAATATTCATCCTCTTCAGCTATCTTCAGGAATGGGATCAGAGCCGCATCGACGACACCACCGGTATGGCGCTGGTGGGTACATTGTTCCTCGTCGGATTCATATTATTGGATAAAAAAACACGAAAATTATCCAAAAAACCATTGTTTTAATGAAAAAACAGAATAAGGAAAAGCACAACATATATCCCGTAACCAGAGGGGGAGAGCCACATGGATTACGAGACACTATACAATTCGCTTTTTACTAACAGCCGCGACGCTGTTATTTTCTTTAATAAATCCAAGATAACAGCTGCCAACAAGGCAGCCTTAGACCTATTCGAGTCAACCCAAACAGAATTCATAGGGAAGGACATCTCGGACTTCACTCAAGACTCAGGGGAGCCCAATGAGAGGATGTGGAAAAGACCCGGAATCCCGTGGTTCTATACCAGACAGATCAATACTCCATCGGGGGTCAAGGACATCGAGGTAACCTCGACGCCCGTCAACATCCCTGAGATAACCAGCTTCAGCATCATCCGAGACGTAACAGAGAGGAATCGAACTGAGCAGAAATATCGAGCCATCTTTGAGCGCAGCGCGGACCTCATAGTTATCAGCAACGATGAGGGGGTGCAGTTCATCAACCCGTCGGGGCTCCGATACCTGGGGTTATCCAGTGAAGACGAGATAATAGGAAAATCAGCTTTGAATTTGATTCACCCAGATTACAAAGAACTAGCAGTTAAATACGCGAAGGATAGAAGGGCTGGGAGACCCGCGCCCAACATTTATAGGACCAAGATGCTCCGCAGCGACGGAGAGGTACTTGACACAGAGTTCAACGCCTCCTGTATCCTCTGGGATGGAGTCCCAAGCAGTCTCACAATAGTCCGGGATATAAGAAAACAGATACAGTATGACAAAAAACTTGAAGAACTTCACCATCTTGCCATGGAGCTTGTTCAACTCAAAGACATGGAAAGCCTTGCCCAGAAAACCATTCTAGCCGCTAACGAGGTACTTGGATACAAGCGCCTTGGCTTCCTGGTCCTCGATGGGGATTATGTAAAAGTAATCGCTACAAAACTAGGCGTTCCTACGGGTAGAATCTCGTTGAATGGACCTGGAATCGTGACGAGGGCGTTCAGAATGGGTGAATCTCAGCTCGTCAGGGATGTTAGACTTGACACAGATTACCTAGACATAACCATGCCCCATGAGGAGGAGACCATATCAGAGTATGTCGTTCCCATCTTTGTGCATGGTAAGATGATGGCGGCGTTAAACTTGGAGAGCGGAGAATATGATGCATTCAAGGACGATGATATAAAGCTCATTACCATTCTCATCGACCACGTAACCGCTGCCATGGAGAGGATAGCATACCAGAGACAACTGGAGGTCCTCCATCAATACAGCAACAAACTTGCAGAGCTAAAGACCTGGGAAGAGGTAGCCCATGAGGCGTTAACGATAATTGACTCCCTAATAGGGGCACATGTAAGCTCATTCGGCTTCATAGAGAATGACAGGATCGTATTCAAAGAGGTATTAAACCGCGCTACTGTATCCGAGGTACCCTTAGATAGCAGAAGCATCATGGTTCGCGCTGTGAAGACTGGTGAGAGCCAGCTGGTGAACGACACCAGGATGGACCCAGACTACGTCAGGGGTCCCCTACCAGAAGGCGATGTCTCGCTCTCGGAGCTGGATATCCCGATCAAGGTAAATGACACCGTTGTGGCCATAATAAACCTCGAAAACAGTGAGGAAAACAGCTTCCACGAGGACAACCAACAGCTTCTCGAAACACTGGCACGCCACATCGAATCCACGCTGAAAAACATCGAATACCGTGAAAAAATAGAGCAAATCCATGAGACGACACTCAAACTCGACAAGACTAGCAACGTGGAGGAGGCACTGGCAACCACCTGCACATCCATGGTGGAGAGCCTTGGATACCAGAACGTGGACATCATACCTGTAGAGGAAAAAAGCACCATTGACGCCATCTCAACACCTCATCAACACTACACACACTCAGTGGACACACCGGGGATTGTCACCAGAGCCATCAAAACAGGGAAGACTCAGCTGGTAAACGACACATCCAGAGACCCAGACTACAACCCAGGACCATACATAGATGGCAACCTATCGAAGCTGACGGTACCCGTCTACCAGGATGAAAAAATCACCTATCTAATAAACGTAGAATATAGTGAGAAGAACGCCTTCACCAGCGAGGATCAGCACCTCGTGGAGATGCTTGGGGTGGTCCTTGGGCACACCCTCAGCAGATTGGAGAGGTTCAAATTCCTAGAGGAAATGATGGATATACGCACCAAGGAGCTGAGGGAAGCAAACAAACGCCTCAAGAATCTCTCAGAGATGAAGACAAGGTTCGTCTCAACGGCCACCCATGAGCTGCGGACACCCCTCACCGTGATGAAGGGCTACCTGGAGTTAGCCATGGATCAAACAGGAGTGGAAGACATAATGCAGTACCTGGCCGTGGTGCAGAGAAACACAGAGCGATTCGAGTCACTTGTAAATGACCTGTTGAACCAGCAACGCATCGAGGAAGGCAGGCTCAGTCTCAACAAGACCATATTCGACCTCTGCGAGATGATCTTCACGGTGGTAGAGGAGATGAAGGGGCTCATCGAGTCCCGTGGACAGACAGTAATTACAGATTGCCCCGGCTATTCGTTGAAGGTTCACTGGGATGAAAGCAGGATGGTGCAGGTCATGGTGAATCTGCTGAGCAACGCATCAAAATACAGCAGGGAGGGCTCAGAGATCAAAGTAGAGGTAGAGGAAATGGGGCAACAGGTCCAAGTATCTGTGCACGATCAAGGATACGGCATCTCAGAGGAGGAGATGGAGCGCCTATTCACACCGTTCCCAGACTTCTATCGCCCCATACAGACAGAGCGCTCAATCGGGCTCGGACTCAGCATCTCAAAAGGCATCGTGGAGCTCCACGGCGGAGACATATGGGTGGAATCAGAGGGACGTGGAAAGGGCTCGATATTCCGGTTCAGGATACCCGTGAAGCTCTAATGGGATTCCTAGGAACCCTTTCAGAGGCGAGATGCTTCTTATGGTTAATGGGCTCTTGCTGATACCAGTAAACCGATCTGGATATACACCTGAAAAGTGACACCGGTTTAGATAAAACAACATTGTTCGCACTAAACCCAGCGATGTGATATGGGATAATTATTAAACCAATAATCGCCTTCAGTACTGGAACCCTTTGAAGATACTCTGCTTTGATCTAGACGACACACTCTGTGATCTACACACGGGTGAGCTTATTGCCAGACTTAAGCTGAGACAGGAGTTGGCCCATAGCTCAGATATGCCTGAGGATATGATCGGTAGAGCCTACGATATCCTGGGGGCACAAGTGAAACAGCACTACATGGAGATGGTCTCTGATGGGCTGGGGGAGATGGAGATCAGAGCCATACATCTGGGGCTTGTACTCGATGAGATATGGGGTGAGGATGAAGCAGATAGATTGGCGAGGCTCCACTGGGATACAGTGCTGGAAAACTTTGAGATATACCCTGACTCAGCTAAAGTTATCGGAGAACTCTGTAAAAAATACAGGCTCACCATGATAACCAACGGACCAGCGGACCTCCAGTGGGCCAAGATCAACCTTCTCCCCTTCAAAGAAGTATTCGAGGAGATCATAGTATCAGCGGACCTCGGGCATCATAAACCCAGCAAGGAGATATTCAACGAGATGACCAGACGAACAGGAGTCACCCCGGAGGAGATCGTCTACATCGGCAACAACTACCAGAAAGACATCGTGGGGGCTCATGGCGCTGGGTGGAGGACTGTTTGGGTGAATCAACTAGGCGAGGAACAGGGTTCTGTAGAGCCTACTTGGACC
Organism: uncultured Candidatus Bathyarchaeia archaeon; assembly: GCA_964628765.1. Lineage (GTDB taxonomy): Archaea > Thermoproteota > Bathyarchaeia > TCS64 > TCS64 > RBG-16-57-9. The sequence continues at coordinate 5,014 of CAZVMT010000213.1, forward strand.
ATCAAGGAACTATCAGAGCTTATCGGCATATTCTAGACTGTTACCGTATGTGTCAGGTAAATACATACACAAATACAAAACAGAACCAGTCCAACCCATAGGCAGGGGAGAAAACATGAACTACATTTGCCACAAGGTTGGATTAATTTTCCCAAACTGCACCAAATGCGAGACCTACAAGGAATGCAAAGAGGAGACAGATAGACTCTACTCAGCCAACCCAGAAACCATCGAGGTTCCAGCAACATCATA
>CAZVMT010000214.1:0-5188 GCA_964628765.1 uncultured Candidatus Bathyarchaeia archaeon
CCTAGATACCATAATGGTCCAATGGCGTAATAAGTTAAAAGAGTAGTGAAAAACTACTCCACGAAGGGATGTTTATGACGTAGGATAGCCTCAGTGACCTCTGGGCGCATCTGCGTTGGATCAGGATGCTTGCCCTCTGAGAGCAGCTGACGCATTACTCTTCCCTTATAGTTTTCCCTATCTTCTTCCCCGTGGGGGCAGATCTTATCATTCTGGGGTCCACCGCATTTGTTGCAGTGGAAAAAGTTCCTGAAGAAAATGGGGGCTATCCCAAGGTCTGGGTAATCCTCGAATATCTCCTGCGCCTCGAATGGACCATAATAGCTACCAACCCCTGCGTGGTCCCTGCCAACTATGAAGTGGCTGCACCCATAGTTCTTACGCACTATGGCGTGGTGGATGGCTTCCTTTGGGCCAGCGTACCTCATCTCCATCTCTAGAGTGACCAGTATCGCCGCGTTCTTCAGGAAATAGTTCTTGATCATAGCCTCATAGCTCTCGATAATCACGGTATCAGTGAAATCGCCCACCTTCTTCTTACCAATCAAGGGGTTAATGAACAACCCATCCACAAAGCTGAGCGCAGTCTTTTGAACATACTCGTGACCAATATGGGGCGCATTACGCGTCTGGAACCCAGCCACTGTCCTCCAGCCCTTCTCCTTGAAGAGAAACCTTGTCTCATCTGGCTTGAGCCTATACTGTGGGAATACCCCTGGGGTCTCCTTGAATAACTCGATCTCTCCCCCTACAAGCACCGGATTCATCTCCTGGGTCTTCTGGACTCCCGGGTGCTCGGCGTCTGTGGTCTTGTAGATATTCTGACAGTAAGCATCCTTGTCCCAGCTAAACTTTTCATCTACGCTTAGGATCGCGAAGTTTTCACCATCACAAGATACGGCGACGGTGTCACCCTCATCGAATACCTCTGATTCTTTTTCGCTTACATCAAGCACAATTGGTATGGTCCACGGAATATCACCCGAGAGCCTCCCATTTGAGACAACCGAGTCGAAGTCGTTCTTCGCCAATGGTCCCTTGAGTGGGCTGTAGAGGCCCACCGCTATGTTCTCTAGATCGGTTCTTAGCTCCTTGTTCACAGCGATTTTGGGGAGCTCTACTGCTTCCTCTATTCGATTGTCGATGAGAGCTGCCCGTGTGAGTTGGTTGATTAGTCTTCCACCGTGTGGTCTCGGCATAGTAGTCACTCGATGTATCCCAGTCGCCTGAGGCGCTCACGTATGAGTTCCTCTTCCTCTGCGGTGTACTCTGTCTCCTCAGGGAACTCGTTCTCCAGCAGCAGCTCAATATACTCTTCGATGCTGGCTATGCTGGTTCCAGCTATCTTCTCAGCTACCTTATCCACGAGTTCCTTGCTTATCATTACTGCAACTTTCTCTTCGCTCAATAATGTCACCTGTTTACCTATTCTCTCCCGGGTTTTAGATATAACTCTTTACCAATCATACCAATACACTACCTATAGTAGCCTGGTGCGTGGAGATATGTATTTAAGGAAAGGTTCAGCTTCATAAACACTAGCAGGGGAGATAGGCCATCGCAAAACTACCAAAACAACCAGAAGTAAACATAGGCACCATCGGGCACGTAGACCACGGTAAGACTACCCTAGTTCAAGCCATAACAGGCGAATGGGCTAGCCGACACAGCGAGGAACTCAAACGAGGAATCACTATCAAACTAGGCTACGCGGACACCGCCATATACAAGTGTCCTGACTGTGATGAGCCTGAGTGCTACTGTACATCGGAGATATGCGGTAACTGCGGTGGCGAAGCGGAGCTCCAGAGAGCCGTCAGCTTTGTTGACGCCCCTGGCCACGAGATATTGATGGCTACCATGCTCAGCGGTGCAGCTGTCATGGATGGAGCCATACTGGTTATAGCGGCTAATGAGAAGTGTCCTCAGCCCCAGACCCGTGAGCATCTTGCGGCGATCGACGCCGTGGGGTTACGGAACCTGATCGTTGTTCAAAACAAGATTGACTTAGTTTCACAGGAGCAGGCTGAAGAGAGCTATAACGAGATCAAGAACTTCCTGAAGGGGAGCATAGCCGAGAAGGCGCCAATTATCCCCGTCTCAGCGCAGCAAATCGTGAACATAGATTTGCTAATACAGGCAATGCAAGAGTATCTCCCCACCCCAGAAAGAGACCCTAATCTTCCACCAAGGATGTATGTGGTGAGGAGCTTTGATGTTAACAAGCCGGGTACACCTATCGATGATATGGTGGGAGGCGTAATCGGGGGAAGTATCACACAGGGCAACTTCAACGTCGGTGACGAGATAGAGATCAGACCAGGGTTACCCCAGCGCCAGAAGAATAGGATAAAGATGCGTGAACTATACACCACAATAACGAGTCTCCACGTAGGTAATACTCAGGTGGATGAGGCATTGCCCGGTGGACTCGCAGGCATTGGAACCATGTTGGACCCGAGTCTCACAAAGTCAGATGGGTTGGTTGGTAGCTTGGCTGGGAAACCGGGAACTCTGCCACCTGTGGTTGAGACAATGGTGTTGAATTACAGGCTATTTGACCGTGTAGTAGGCAGCATGACCGAGGAGAAGGTAGCGAAGATAGCGAAAGGCGAGAAATTATTGCTGAACGCTGGTACAGCCAAGACCATGGGTGAGGTAACCAACGTGAGCAGGGATGAGATGGAGACACAGCTCTCGATCCCGGTCTGTGTTCTTCCCGGTGACAGAGTCGCCCTCAGTCGTAGGATCGGTGGAAGATGGCGCCTCATAGGCGTGGGTACTGTAAGTGGCTGATTTGCCGACCAAGATTCTTTGTGACACTAATTTTCTTTTGATCCCCCTACGTTTTGGGGTTGATGTTTTTACTGTGGCAGATGATGCCATCAATGACATAACTTCTTTCTATGTCTCAACCCGGGTTATTGATGAGATCAATCTCTTGAAGCGGGATGCCAAGCCCGGTTTTGAGAAAGAACTCCTGTTCGCTTTGAAGATGGCTGAGCAGTATGAGATAATAACAGATGATTCAGAGACCCCCGTTGATGATTCATTGATCCAGTTAGCAAAAAAGAATGACATGGTGATTGGAACCACTGACTCCGAGCTAAGGAAAAAGGCTCGACGAGAAGGCGTCAAGGTTCTGTATCTTCGGCAGAGGCGTTACCTGGTTCTTGATGGCTGAAACGGGTTTTTAACTTGTTTCTGGTTAAATAATAACGTATAAGTTTTAAGCGATAACGCATCCCTTTGAGGAAATAGGCGTAACCATAAGCCTAACGATACAGGTGTAATCCTTGGAAAAGAAGAAATGGCATTCAATAGAAATCGATGGCGTCTTAACCGCTTTGGAGACAAGCCATGAGGGCATCTCCGATGAGGAAGCAGCCAATAGGCTCTTAGAGTATGGTCCTAATGAGCTCAAGGAAGAGAAGAAGCATCAATGGTATCACATTCTCTGGGAGCAGTTCACAAGCTTACTGGTAATCGTTCTCGTTATCTCAGCAGCGGTATCTGGTTATCTCGCATGGCAGGAAGGCGAGGCCATGACGGACATGTATGTTATAATGCTCATCGTTGTGATGAACGGGATTCTTGGGTTTGTCCAAGAGTATCGCGCCGAGCAAGCAGTTGAAGCATTGAAAGCCATGGTCTCACCCCGTGTCCTCGTGTTGAGGGGCGGCAAGGAGGAGTCAATTGACTCTATAGACCTTGTTCCAGGCGACATAATATTGCTTGAGGCTGGGAGCAGGGTTCCCGCCGATAGTAGGCTAATAGAGGCTGCTAATCTTGAGGTGGATGAGGCTGCCCTCACGGGTGAATCCCGTCCAGTCAACAAGAGACTGGAGATCGTCAATGAGGACGCTGGTGTAGGCGACCAGAAGAACATGGTCTTCATGGGCACCGTTGTTACCAATGGTAGGGCTGTTGCTGTCGTAACCGAGACTGGTATGAGTAGCCAGTTCGGTAAGATCGCTGGCATGGTTCAATCTATTGACGTTGAGCCTCCGCCTCTCACTCTGAAGATGGACAAGATGGGTAGACAGCTGATCATGATCAGCTTGGCCTTGACTATTTTTGTCTTCTTTGTTCTCTGGTTCGTCCACGATAGAACCCTTGAGCAGGTCTTTATGACCAGCGTTAGCTTGGCTGTTTCAGCTATCCCCGAGGGTCTACCAGCGGTGCTCACCATTACTCTAGCCCTTGGCACGAGTAAGATGGCGAAACAGAAAGCCATAGTACGTAGGCTGGCTAGCGTCGAGACCCTTGGAAGCACTACAGTCATTTGCAGCGACAAGACAGGCACCCTCACGAAAAACGAGATGACCTTCACCCGGATGCACGCCGCTGGTAGAACAATCGATGTAACCGGTAGCGGTTACCAGCCAGTAGGAGAGTTCCTTGAGAATGGTGAAAAGATCAATCCTGTTGATGATCCACAGCTTGATCTACTCCTGCGCATCAGCAGCCTGAATAATGATTCTCATATCCAGCAACAGAATGGAAACTGGGTCTGCTTTGGCGACCCAACAGAGGGTGCGTTCGTAGTAGCAGCTGGAAAGGCAGGACTGGAGAACAAGGCACTCAACGAAGACTATCCAAGGGTAAGCGAGATCCCATTTGACGCCACGAGAAAACGAATGACCACGGTTCACAGGACCCCTGAGGGGGAGCTCGTTGCATATGTGAAGGGTGCATCTGAGATGGTGCTTGAGAGATCAACGAAGATCTTGGATGGCGAGGAGCGGGATATCACGGAGGATGACCTAGAAGAGAACCTCAGGGTCATGAATGAGATGGCTGCGGACGCCCTCCGTGTATTAGCTATGGCTTACAAGGTGCTTCCAGATGATTATGACCTCTCTGCGCTGGAGGTGGATGAGGTTGAAGCAGACCTTGTCTATGTTGGGATCATCGGCATGATTGACCCAGCCCGTGAAGAGGTCCCAGCGGCCATCAAGATCGCTCAACAAGCCGGTATTAGATCAGTCATGGTAACAGGAGATCACAAGATCACCGCTGTCGCCATAGCCAAACAGATCGGTATACTCAGCGAGATGAGTGACAAGGCAGTCCTTGAGGGCGTAGAGATCGAGGCTCTCACAGATGACGAGCTTGATGAGACCATCGATAATGTACGTGTGTGCGCAAGGGTGAGTCCTGAGCACAAGATGCGCATCGCCCAGAG
>CAZVMT010000215.1:0-5171 GCA_964628765.1 uncultured Candidatus Bathyarchaeia archaeon
AGCGATCCGTGATACACGCTCCTCAAACTCGGCGAGCCTGATGATCTCCTCGATGATCTCATAGACCTTCTCAGCTGCATAAGCCAACGTGATGTCCAGCTCAGCAGCTATCTCAGGAGTCTCCTTGACCCTTATGGAGGGATATACCACGCCCATCACACTCCGAGGCAACACATCTAAGTCGAGCTTATTCTTGACGCTCTTGGTCTGGCTCTGTACTTCCGTGGGTCCAAGGCTCAGGTAGGCCGCTGTCAGTGCTCCATAGGCTTCCTGAAGGTTATTCATGAGTAAGCCTCTTCTACCCTTAAGGACGTCAAGGCTCTCTGTCAGCTCTTTGGCGAGCTGGTCCCGTTTGAGTTTGAGGAACTCTGTTCCCCTCTCTACGGTCTGGATGCGCCTCTTGGTCTCCATTAGGTAGCCCTTTGTGGGCCTGACGCCGGATGTAGCAGACATGGTTATGCTTCACTCTTGTGCGCGGGGTGATACTTCTCGATGTATGCCTCACGTATCCTGATAAGGTCGTCTTCAGGTAGATCGCTTAGTAGGTCCCATGCGAGGTCTAGTGTCTGTTCGATGGTCCTGTTCTCGTATATTCCCTGACTGATGAACTCCTGCTCAAACCTGTCAGCGAACCTCAGCCACTGGCGCTCACGCTCCGAGAGCCCAACAGCTCCAACGATCCTAACTAGACCTCTAGCACGCTGCCCCTCAGCGTACGCCATGTACAGCTGGTTCGATACGTCCTGATGGTCCTCACGCGTGGTCTCCGCTCCGATACCATCCTTCATCAGCCTGCTGAGGCTGGGAAGCACGTTCATGGGTGGGTAGAGCCCTCGCAGCGCTAGCTCACGCTGAAGCAGTAATTGGCCCTCGGTGATATATCCTGTAAGGTCTGGGATCGGGTGAGTGAGGTCTCCAGCTGGCATCGAAAGGATAGGCATCAGCGTAACTGATCCGGGTCTTCCCTTGATACGTCCAGCGCGCTCATAGATTGTGGCGAGGTCGCTATAGAGGTAGCCGGGGTATCCTTTTCTGGTCGGGATCTCCTCTCGTGCGATGCTGATGGCACGCAGGGCCTCAGCATAGTTGGTCATGTCCGTGAGGATAACCAGCACGTGCATGCCAAGGTCGAATGCGAGATACTCTGCGACCGTCTGTGCGATGCGTGGTGTGACGATGCGCTCGATGGGCGGGTCGTCCGCAAGGTTAAGGATCATTACTGCCTTGTTCAGTGCCCCTGTCTTCTCGAACTCTGACCTGAAGTAGGCGGCTTCCTCGTTCTTGATCCCCATGGCGCCGAAGACTATGGCGAAGTCGCTCTCTGAGCCTGGAATGGTTGCCTGTCGCGCGATCTGTGCGGCTAGCTCATTGTGGGGCAGCCCTGATTCGCTGAAGATGGGCAGCTTCTGGCCACGGACGAGGCTGTTCATGCCATCGATCCCGCTCATGCCTGTCTGGATGAACTCTCTCGGTACCTCACGGGCAGCTGGGTTAATGACTCCACCATTGACGTCCCGGGTCTCCTTACCGATGATGGGGGGCAGGCCGTCGAGGGGCTCAAAGCTTCCGTTGAAGATCCTTCCGATGAGGTCCTCTGATACTGGAATCCTTAGGACGTCTCCGCTGAAGGTTACCGTGGTGTTTAGGTTGAGTCCAGAGGTTACTCCGAAGCACTGGACCATGGCCCAGTCTCGGCTGACGTCTAGGACGCTCCCCTGCACTATCTCTCCGCTGGGTCTCTCGATGTATACGATCTCGTCGAAGGCTACATCGTGGGTGTTCTGCACCATCAGAATGGGGCCCTTGATCTCGGTTACTGTCTTGTATACTATACTCATGCTTCTTCCACCTCGTACTCCTTGGCGAGATCATTGATCTCGTCCAACATCGTGGCTCTCGCCTCATCAATGGGGTTGATGCCCTCATACTCTTTGAGTCTCATAATCTCCCTGATTACATCTAGCTCACGAATCTGGTCGATGGGGACGCCCTGGTCGATGAGTGGCCTGACAGTGTTATAAAACTCTGTGAATAACTTCAGCAGCTTCACCTGCTTATCAGGGGGACAATAGCGGTCAACATCGTGGAACGCGCTCTGGACAAGGAAGCCTTCTCTCAGCATCTCTGCTACAAGAAGCACGAGTCGCTGGTCATCAGGCAGAGCCTTCTCTCCAATAATACGAGCCGTCTCCTCGATCTCCGCAGCCTCCTCAAGAATCCTGAGTGTCTGACCTCTTGTCTCCTCCCAAGTAGGCTCCAGCTCGCTCCACCATCTCGCGGCTACATCAAGGTATCTTGTGAAGCTTCTAAGCCAGTTGATAGCCGGAAAGTGCCTACGATAGGCTAGTTGACTGTCCAGCGCCCAGAAGGTTCCGATAAACCGCAGCGTCGTAGTTGTAACTGGCTCTGAGTAGTCTCCACCAGGGGGCGATACGGCACCAAGAAGCGTGAGGCTTCCATACCTGTCCTCTGTGGCTGGGACTTTGACCCTGCCTGCTCGCTCATAGATGCTCGCGATCCTGTCTGCCAGATACGCTGGGAACCCTGCCTCTGCAGGGATCTCTTCCAGACGCCCGCTGATGTCTCTGAGGGCTTCTGCCCACCTGCTGGTAGAGTCAGCCATGAGTGATACGTCGTATCCCATGTCCCTGAAGTACTCGCCGATGGTGATGCCCATGTAGATGCTGGCTTCACGTGCGCTTACAGCCATGTTTGATACGTTTGCTACGATGATGGTACGCTCGATGAGTTTCTTTCCTGTTCTTGGGTCCTCGATCTCTGGGAATTGCTCGACTACGTCCGCCATCTCGTTGCCGCGTTCACCGCAGCCGATGTAGACGATGATGTCTGCGTCGCTCCACTTTGCGATCTGCTGTAGTGTGACTGTTTTCCCTGTCCCGAAGCCACCGGGGATGGCTGATGCTCCCCCCTTGGCGCATGGGAAGAATGTGTCGATGACCCGTTGCCCAGTGATGAGGGGTCTGTCAAGTGCTAACCTTTCTTTGATTGGTCTACTTACCCTGACTGGCCATGTATGCATCATCTTAAGGTCTACATCACCGTTAGCTGTCTCTAGGACTCCCACAGTGTCTAGTACGGTGTATTCGCCTTTCTTGATGTTCTTGATTTTTCCTTCTTGATTTGGTGGCACCATGATCTTGTGCTCGAAGGTCTCTGTCTCCTGTACAGTACCTATGACGTCGCCTGCGCTGACCTTGTCTCCCTTCTTGACTGTGGGCTCGAATTTCCACTTCTTCTCCCTATCAAGGGGTGCGATGTTGGCGCCCCTGGAGATGAATGGCCCTGTCAGCGCCCATAGCTTGGTCTCTGATCTGGATACGCCGTCTACGATCTGACCCATCAAACCTGGGCCTAGCTCGGCTACAAGGGGTGTACCGATATCTACGACTGGCTCACCGGGTTTCAGACCTGATGTAGACTCATAGCATTGGATGTAGGCTATTTCTTCGCTTAGTCTGACGATCTCACCCATTAGCTTGAGGTTTCCTACCTCGATGAGATCTCCCATCTTGGGCTCTTCTTTGAATTTTCCTACGATGAGTGAGCCGTTTATTCTCTCGATTGTTCCTTCTAGTCTCTCTGCCATCTTAGATTACCCCCAGTTTCTCGGCTACCTCTGTGGTTAGCCTGCCTTTCGCGGCTTTGAGCCGTGTTTCAAGAGTGTTATGTATGGTCTTGGTCCCATTCATGTTGACGACGGTAACGCCGCCCAGGATATCTTCAGAAGACGCATCGACCTTGACCCTATGCTCTGATGGAAGCTTCTCCATTACCGACTTCAGGTAGGCTGCGTCTTCCTTGTTGGCGTATACTATGCAGTCTTCATCGAGCTTCGCGATGGATTCTGATGCTAGCTTCACCAGGATATCCTTGTATTTGGGGCTCTCGATTACCTTCATCGCCTCGTCTTGGGCTCTATCGAAGGTCTTGGCTATGACCTCTGTTCTTGCCTCAAGCATCTGTTTTCGGCCTTGAAGCTGTGCTCCTCCGACTATCCTGTCGTGGACGGCTCTGAGTTCGCCGCCTAGGATGTTCTCTATTGATTGGTGTGTCTGTTCTTGGATTCTCTTGAGTTCTGCTTCTGCTCTGGACTCGATGCTTGCTGCTTTTTCCTTCGCCTCTTCGAGTATCATGTTTCGCTGCTCGATGGTCTTATCAATTAACTTGTTCTCCATCTGTTCCTTGCTCATTCCGGCAGAACCTCCGATAATATGTAATCGACCGCTTCCTTGATCTTGTCATCAGAAGTGTCCTTGATTTCCTTGACCCGTTTCGCGTACTCCTTTGTGACCTTCTTAGCCTCCTTCTCGGCCTCCGCCTCGGATTCTGCTAGGAATTCCTCCAACCCGATCCTGCGCTGTGCGAGTAGGCGCCTTCGCTCGGCTTCTTTCTTGGTTTCAGCGAGTGAGGTCTCTGCTTTGGTCTGGGCCTTGGAAACGAGTCCTTTTGCCTCTGCTTCAGCCTTCTCAATGAGTTCATTGAGCCTCTCGCTCAAGTTTAGGATTTTTTTCATCTCCATTTTACTATAACTCCAGTTTCGTCCCTATTGCCAGTGAGACCACGGCCTGAAGCTCCTCCATCCTCATCCCTGTCTCCATGGTGAGTCCGGGTATCAACGCGAAGAGGGGTGTGATCTCGCCCCGCTTCATGACGTCTTCTCTTATTGGTCGTGTGGCCTCCGTGTACCGCTCTGGCACGATTATTATCTTGTATTCCTCGTGCGCGATTTGGTTTAAGGTGGCAATCACTGTCTCTTCATTGTTTGCCTCGTAGCCTCGTGCTCCGATGAGCTGGAAGCATGTTACGAATGATGAGGGACCTATGACAGCTATGCTCATTTTCAAGGCTGGTTCAGGTCTGTTTCTTTTAAAAGACTTGCGACTGAGCCGGGTTTTAGTATATACTATCAGGTGTTCTCAAAGTGAATATTCTGCAACTTTTTGGATGTGACATGATGTCAGGGCGTATGTTTATGATGACGCGAACGGTTGTAGCTGCTATTGATCCCGCTGCTTCTATACAGGCCATTATAAGCCTGAGCTGGGTGAGACCGCGGTGGAGGTCCAGTCCAAGCTCGGAAGGTTCGTGGAGGCCTTTAAACCTGCTTACCAACACGTTTTTGGTATTGATTAGCTCGTTACTCTACCATT
>CAZVMT010000216.1:0-5158 GCA_964628765.1 uncultured Candidatus Bathyarchaeia archaeon
TTTAACACGGTAACCCTGTTCTGAGTCGAGTTGAGTTCTATGAAAATGGTCTTGCTGGGTCCCCCAGGCTCAGGGAAAGGCACAAGGGCGCACATAATCTCAGACCTCTACCATATCCCAGTGGTAACCACAGGGGACATGCTCAGGGAAGCAGTCAGGGACGAAACAGAGTACGGTAAAATCGCTGAAGGCTACATGAACAAAGGAGACCTGGTCCCAGACAAGATTGTTAATGGGATCGTCAGGGAACGCCTGGGGAAACCTGATGTAAAGGATGGCTTCATACTGGATGGGTTCCCTCGGAGTAAATCTCAGGCAGATGCATTGGACATGATACTGGATGACCTAGGCATCGAGCTAACCCATGTTCTCTACGTGGTGTTATCGGATGACGTGATCATACAGCGGCTCAGTAAGCGCAGGAGCTGCCCCAAATGCGGAGCGGTCTACCACCTTGAATCAGCGCCACCAAAACAAGAAGGCATCTGTGATGTCTGCGGAGCCAAACTCATACAACGTGACGACGACAAGGAAGAGGTAATCCAGCACCGCTTAGAGGTCTACAGGAAACAGACAGAGCCCCTGCTAAAAAGATACAGGGACAAGGGCATAGTCGTGGAGACCTCGGGTGAGGTACCCATGGATGAGCTAAGGGCTCACCTGAAGAAGCTTCTCGGCTAGGTCTTGTAGCCGATCATCCTGAGGAAATCCTTCCTCCATTTTACGCCGTCTTCATCTTCCAGGCCCTTGGGCTTGCTGCCGTCTATTACGCCGAGTATTCCTCGTCCAGTCTCTGTTTCAGCGACTACAACCTGTAATGGGTTTGCGGTTGCTGCGTATATGGTGCATATCTCTGGGACAGCTTTGAGTTGGGTCAAGATGTTGATGGGGTAGGCGTCCTTCATGACGATGTTGAAGCTGTGTCCGCATCCCAGCCTCAGGGCGTTCTCGGCTGCGATCATCTTGAGTTCTTCATCGTTGCCATCAAACCTTACAAGGCATTCCCCTGAGGATTCGCAGAACCCTACACCGAATTTGATTCCCGCTGCGCTGCTTGCCAGCGCTTCATAGATGTCTTCTACTGTCTTGATGAAGTGGCTCTGCCCGATGATGATGTTGGACTCCTCCGGGATGGTCATCTCAACTAGTTTTAACTCCATATCGATCAGGAAATGATCAGACTAGGGTCTATAAATCGATTCCAGTCGCACCATGTAAATACTAGGAATTGATCTGGCTTTACTGTGAAAGACGACAAGGTCGATCCACCAGATGACTTCGGGGAAAACATCTCTGGCTGGCATAACCTGCTGGGGTGGGGGGATGGAGACGATAGCGTCGCGCCCTATGTTCCCACGCCCATGAGTGTTGTACAGACCATGCTGGAGATAGCGGAGGCTGGACCCGGTGATACGGTGGTTGATCTTGGCTGCGGTGATGGCCGCATATTGATTATGGCTGTCGAGGAGTTCAACGTGGACAGGGCTATCGGCTACGAGTTGAACCCACACCTCGTGGATACGGCTCAGACCAAGGTCTTTGACAAGAAGCTTACTGACAGGATCGAGGTGGTGAATGGGAACTTCATGGAGGCTGACCTGAGCCCAGCCACCGTCGTGACGCTCTACCTCACTACTACTGGGAACGCCAAGCTCCGCCCCAAGTTCATCCGGGAGCTCAAGGAGGGCACCCGGATCATCAGCCATGATTTCCCCATCATGGAGTGGGTACCTGATACACCGGACCGGGAAGCCATCAAGGTGGGCACCCACAAATTATTCCCATATAGGATACCAGAAGCCTATACCACGAAGATTGAGGAACCCGAGAAACCCACTGAAGGCAGATGGGATAGAATAAGAAGACTGCTTGATAGATTATAAAAAAGGAGTTTAGTCCTTCCAGAGTCCCAGCGCTAGGGCGATTATAGCCATCCGTGCGTAGATGCCGTGTTTTACCTGTCTGAAGTACCATGCGTTGGGTAGATCATCTACGTCTGTGGTGATCTCGTTTACCCGTGGCAATGGGTGCATTATCACCACGTCCTTCTTGCCGTTATCAACGATCATCTTCCTGTCCATGATGTAGCTGTCCTTCACCTTGTCATACTCTTCCTGTGAGGCGAATCTTTCACGCTGCACACGGGTCATGTAGACCACATCCAGCTTGGGCATCGTGGCTGGGAGGTCACTTACCTCGATTACCTTGATCTTGTCTTTGACCTCATCGATGACCTCAGGCTTCATCTTCAAGACATCAGGCGCGATACAGTAAACAGTCACATCATAGTTCCGCAACGCCTTCAACAAGCTGTGAACGGTCCTACCATTCTTCAAGTCACCAACCATCCCGATGGTCAACCCATCGATCTTGCCCTTCGCGTACCTCATACAGTGGAGGTCCAGCATGGTCTGTGTCGGATGCTCCCAAGTACCGCTACCACCATTGATGTAAGGCACCTTGGCGACCTTCACCGCCCTCAGAGCAGCGTCGCTATCCGGGTGCCTCATGGCGATGATATCAACATAGTTGCTGATGGTGCTGATGGTGTCCTCGAAGGTCTCACCCTTCTTGGCGCTGCTGGTCATGGGGTCAGCCACCGTGGTCACTGATCCACCTAGCCTCATCATGGCTGTCTCGAAGCTGAGCCTCGTCCTTGTGCTGGGCTCGAAGAACATGCTGCCAAGCACCTTGCCCTTTGCCAGGTCACTGCCCGTCTTTTCGAGGTCTACCATCTTGTCAGCGACGCCTAGGATGTAGTCGAGCTGTTCTCGGCTGTAGTCCATCATGCTTATGAAATGCTTATCCTTGAAATCTGATGCTTTAACCAAACTTCACACCGTATCCTAGAGTACCTCGTGCACCCTATTTCTCTTTTACCATTACCCCAATTTGGTGAACAAACAACCCATAGCCGGTGGTTGATTGGAATAGAAATCATTAAGTATAGAAAAATCAAGGTGAGACCAGAGGGCATGCGGCGATGAGAGTACAAAAGACACCTGACCTCAGCAGCTGGAAAAAGATCGGTGAGATGCAGACAGCCCTCGGGAAGGAATTCACCCTCTATGAGTCCCCTGATGGTGCAAGGGTAGCTCAAGTAGACAAGGATATGCTCATTCACATGATTGTTGAGGACGGTAAGCCCGTCTACATGAACCCCAAGGTCGTTGACGCCCTCAAACGAGTAGCCGAGATCAGAAACTTTCTGAAAGACAAGGCGAGACGCCCCAAGCTCTAACCCGGATACAACCCGATATCAGTAAAGAACTCCTTCAGGCTCTTGGTTATCTCATAGTCTTTGAACTGTTCTCTCGTCACCCATGCTGCGTCCAGTGCGTCATCCATGGGCTTCAACTCTCCCCCCGTGGGCTCAGCCATGAAGTGAATGATGATAAAATGATACAGCACCTTGCCAGCCTCATCACACTCGATCTTATCGAAGACCCCTACCCGCTCCTTGACATCAACCACGAGACCCGTCTCTTCTAATGCCTCACGAGCCGCGGCATCGACTGCCTTCTCACCGACTTCAATCAAGCCACCGGGAACACTCCAGAGCCCCTTGTCTGGGTTGGATGCCCGTTTTATCAAGAGATATTTATCGTCTCGTTTGATGATGATTCCGACTCCGACGATTGGGCGCTCCGGGTATTCCCGCCTTGGGCTCATGGGTTTAACAGAGCTCAACGAAGTATAAGGCTAGTCCTGAGCCGTTTCTTGGCTGGCTAGCTCCATGTGCACGAATCTGCTCATGGGTGTGCTCGCGCTGGAAGCCGGATACAATTCGGGCAGTACCTTCACCCAGATAGGGAACCTGCACTTCAACGCAGTACCCTTAACTATAGCCTCCCCCGGTGGGAGATCACCGATTAGCTCAGCGAACTCATTCCCCATGATCTCGGCAACCCTAGCCTTATCAACATCCTCCAAGCCATGACAGATGATGTTGTTAGCGCACTGAGTGACCACGGTCTTCTCCACGGTGCTCAATCGCTGCGTGACAGCCCAGAGCCCCACACCGTTACGGCCACCATTGGTAGCGATCTCCTTGATGACACCGAGAAGCCTACCCCGGGTATCCTTGTCGCCTAGCTCGAATACCCCCCGCTGAGGCGCGTAATACATGGCTTCCTCCAAGACGATTATGCATCCGAATTTCCTGTTCTCCAGTGCCTCACTGAATATCTTTCTGAGCACCTGTGAGACCACGAGGTGTTTCTGGGTCCATGTATCCTTGCCCTGACTGAGATCCATGATCACGATGTGACGATCCTTCAACAGGTCAACTGGGTCGAGGGGCACCATATCACCCTCCGGGATCAACTTGCTGTTACCCACAGCGTTCAATACCTGCTGCCTGTAGCCCTCAAACTCGTCATCCTTCTTGTTGAACCCAAGCTTATCGGGCTTAACCCAGCCTAGGGCTTGTCTGAGGTTCTGCTTGGTAACCGACGCCGTCTGGGCGTACAGTATCTTCAAGGCGTGGATCAGTATCTTGCTGTTCCACCAAGTCTTCTGCCAACCAAACTCGCCGATATAATCCTCCCAAGGGATATCCCCGGGCTGGAAGAAGCGGCTCCATGGAACCTTCAGTGTCTTCTCTGGACCAAGATGATCCATCAAACTATTGTACTCCCCATCCTTATCGACGATAAAAAACCGCATCGGTGGATCAGCATTGACAGCCCTGCTGATCATGGATATGGCTGTGGTGGTTTTCCCGGTACCCACAGCGCCACAGATTAGACAGGATTGCCTTATCAAACTGTATAACCCTAACTCGACATCCAGATCTGTGCTGGGGTCGTTCCCAAGCAGTATCCGCCACTCACCGCTGGGCTTCGTGAACTTTGCTATTATATCCCGTTCAGCTAAGAAAACGGGTGTATTTGGGGTCAAGGGGTATCGTAGAGGGCGCAGGCTCCCATTGTTGTCCAGCCACCCCCACTGATACGCGGTGGCGTGCAGTGTGCTATCCTCAATGTCATCGATTAGCCTACCCTCACGGAGCATGGCTTCCTGGTATTCTCTAACGCGTTTATGTGGATAGACCTTGGTGACTTGGTAGACCACTGGCTGACCATTCTTGGGGTGCTCGATATACACGAGATCGCCCTTCGCCAACTCCAGACTCCTAAGCATCAGTATAGTGATC
>CAZVMT010000217.1:0-5136 GCA_964628765.1 uncultured Candidatus Bathyarchaeia archaeon
GGTATCTGGTATTCTACGCCGTATTCTCCATCAGAGTCTGAGGTGATGTTGAATTCCTCGATAATGGATCGAGAATTGGAGACCTGGACTAGGATAATCGAGTCTGGTGAAGCTGTTCCAGAGACAGTTATAGTGTCCCCGGGTTTGACCACCTGTGGTGATGCATTCAACGTAGGCTGAGCCCAAGCAGCTCCCACCATCAGTGAGGCGATCATCATCGCCGCGAGTATCAGCATGGATTTCCTCATCTTTTCCTCACTCCAACCAATAGACACGATGATATTAGAGGAACCCCGTGAAACCCTATGGAACACCTGTTTCTCCACTAGGGCTGCCTCCTGTACTCTTCCTTGATCCTGATGAGGCTCTGTCCACCTATCTTGCGTTCATCGACCACCTCGTAGCGTTGGAGGCGCTGGATCATCCTCCAAGCACTGGTTCGTGGTATATCAAATCGGTCACGTATGTCAAAGGCGAATGCCTCCCCATCGTTCTCTGCGAGGTACTTCAATACCTCTCGGTCATCCATCCTAAGCTCAGGATGTTCATTGAATAAGCGCTCTAGGTCTATCTCGACCTGAACCGGGACATGTTCGATGGTTGTTTTTCTTCTCGTTATGAGATAGGCTCCGATGCCCAAGACCAAGACTAATCCAGCAGCATAGAAAACGGTGTTATCCCTTGGTTTTTCCGTGTTCAACACTAGTTCAAGCGCCTGCTCAGCGTATATGAGGGCTTGATCATAGTCTCCCTGCTGGTAGGCGGCTTCTGCATCTGATAATAGGGACTCTGCTTCATCCAGTCCAATGGTTCTGCTGGACTCCTCAGCGATCTCAATAGCTGCCTCTGTGGCGGTGATCTTGGCCTCGGCAAGGTTTTTTTTCTCAACTATCTCCTCTACCATGTTGGAAGCCGATGACGCGCTATCCTCGGCATCTAGGAAGCTCTCCTGCTGATAGAATGCCTTGGCTTCATCGAGTTTGTTCTGGGCGTCTGTTACTATGATCCCGTTATTTTCTGCTTCTTTGATCTTTGCCTGGGCAATGTCTATGGCTGCTTGAGCCAGGGTCTCGGAGTCGATAATGTCGATGGTGTACTGTATCTCCACCTGCCCAGCTGGCATTATTAAGTCGGTTCTCTCATCAACGGTGTCGATTGATAGGGGAATAGTGTTCAGGTTAATTATGGTAGCGCCAATTGGAAGCAATATCTCAGTGCTTACTGGTACCTCGACGCTCAGAGACCATATCACACCATTCTTCCCGGTTAAATCAGAGGTAAGATAAGATAGATTAACTAGGCTCGATCCAAGGCTGTAGATGGTGATTACCTCATCCGCCTCTTCATACTCCAAAGGTAGCCCATCCTCGTTGAGAATAAACAAGTCTTGGATATTCTCTCCGAGAAGCGTCACATTTGTCTGGAGACTCGTCACCTCTGCCTCAAACAGGTAATCTAGTCTCGTGACGCCGTCACTCTGGAGCGAGATGCTGATCTCTTGGGGGTTTATAGCCGCATAAACCGGGGTTATCTGGCTAGTAATGAGAAATATTAGAATTAGGTTAAGTTTATTTCTCATTTAACGCCCCCACACATTAAGAGACGTTCCCCCCGGGAAATAAGAGCGTTACCCCATTTCTCAACTGTTATAAAACATCCTTACATTGATTCAATGATAATCATGTCCGAGAAAAAGATAATCTACTACCCCAAGCCGGGAGAGGGAAACACAGAGAAAACCATGATGGCAGCCAAGGCGCGAGCCGATGAGCTTGGAATAAAGAATATAGTGGTCTCCTCAACACGTGGAGGAACCGGATTAGCTGCGGTAGAGGTGTTCAAAGGCTACAATTTGGTAGTGGTGACCCATGTGGCTGGGTTCAGGGAACCCGGTAAGATAGAGATGAGCGACGAGACAGTGGAAGAGATCAAGAAGAAGGGAGGAAAGGTCTTGACGACTGTTCACGCCTTCGGTGGGGTGGCTTCTGCGATACAGAAAAAGTTCAACACCATGGAATCCGGGTTACTCATATCCAATGTGCTCAGAATGTTCGGACAAGGGATGAAAGTGACGGTGGAGATCGTCATTATGGCTGCGGATGCGGGATTGCTTCCTATGGATGAGGATGTGATCTCTATCGCCGGTACAGGCAGGGGAGTGGATACAGCTATCGTAGCCAAGCCTGCTCACAGCGGCCAGATGTTTGATCTCTACATAAAAGAGATCATAGCGAAACCCGGAAACAGGAACTAATTATTTCTTGTAGAGAGCGAATCTCTCTTTTTTCGCCTTGCAGATGGGGCACCGCTCAGGAGGCTCCCCCTCAACAGTATAGCCACACACCGTGCAGACACCCATGTCATCTAACTCAAGGTCCGTATCCTGATCGGCTGCATCTTTAGCTCGCTCATAGAAGGCTGCATGAGTCTTCTCGGCTTCCCAAGCATATCTGAAGCTAATCTCAGCAGCGTGCTCCTCCTGCATCTTGGCAACCTCCAAGAAGGCTGGGTACATCTCCTCGATCTCATAATGCTCTCCATCTATCCCATTCTGGAGGTCTTCTGACGTGGTCCTGCTACCGAATAGAGCCCCCGATACCGTCGTGGTATCTCCTTTATGCTGGATGTTCCTGTAATGGTTACCGGCGTGGATCCTCTCCGCGTAGGCGATAGCCCTGAAGAGCCTAGCGATGTTATTGTATCCGCTCTTCTCGGCTCTATCGGCGTAGATAATGTAACGCATATGGGCTTGGCTCTCACCAGCGTATGCGCTGATGAGGTTGCTCTCTGTCATGGGTCTAACCATAATAATCACATTGATCTCTGCACCGCTGTTTTTAGAACTGTTGTTTTAGGAAATTGCCTTGATTATTCCTTCATTAATGCGATATTTTATCAATCATTTCGCTTACACCTTGAGTGTGGTGACTAGTTTTGAATGAGATAAGATTCCATGGAATGGGTGGACAGGGAGCCGTAATGGGCGCATTGATGCTCGCGGAAGCAGCCTTCACAGAGGGAAAATACGCCCAAAAGATCCCTGTCTACGGTGGAATGAGACGAGGAGGAGACGTCACGGTCTTCCTTCGCCTTGACGATAAACCCATTAGGCGAACATCCGGGATTTATGAGCCGGACGCTGTGGTTGTACTGGACCCAACATTGGTGGATCACCCTCCCGTGAAGAGCGGATTGAAGAAAGGGGGAGTCGCTGTGGTCAACTGGGCGCGAGACCCCAAGGAGATCGATCTAGGAGTTTCACTTAGTAAGTTAGCTACAATAGATGCTACCCAGATCAGCTCAGAGGTCTTCGGGGTACGCGCCATCCCCATCGTGAACACCATAATGATGGGAGCCATCGCCAAGGCAACCGACTGGGTTGAACTCGATAGCCTATTCGAGCCCATAATGCACACCTTCCCGGGGAGGATAGGGGAATTAAATGTACAGGCATGCAAACGAGGCTACAAGGCAGTGGAGGTCGCCTAGATGTCACAGATAGTAAGATCATTTGCACCGATAGTTGACCAAGAGAAATGCATCAGCTGCGGCTTATGCCAGCTATACTGCCCAGAGAGCACCGTGAAGCTCACCAGCGATAAGAAGGTGATCTTTGACTACAGGTACTGCAAGGGCTGTGGAGTCTGCGCAACGGAGTGCCCAGTGGCTGCGATCAAGATGGTAAAGGAGGGAGAGCAATGAGTTTCACACGAATGATGGAGGGAAACGAGGCAGCAGCATGGGGAGCCAAGCTCGCCAGAGCCCAAGTAGTGCCAGCGTACCCCATCACACCACAGACCGAGCTTATCAGCTCTATAGCATCGCTTATCGCTGATGGGACCATGAAGACAGAGTACATAAAAGTAGAAGGCGAGCACACTGCCATGGCGGCTGCAGTAGGAGCATCAGCCGGAGGCGCAAGGGTATTCACCGCCTCTAGCAGCCAGGGCCTAGCTTTCATGGATGAGCCCCTCTGGATACCACCGGGGAGAAGACTCCCTATAGTGATGTGCATGGTTAACAGGTCGATGGCGCCCCTAGGTGGATTGAGGCCCGATCATAATGACTCTATGCATCAACGGGATAAAGGCTGGATACTGCTCTACTGTGAGAACAGCCAAGAAGTACTCGACACCATCATCCAGGCATATAAGATAGCCGAGAACCCAGAGATCTATCTACCAGTAGCGGTCTGCTATGACGGGTATTTTGTTTCGGCTACAGCTACGCCTACCACTGTGCCTGAACAGGGTAAGGTGGATGAGTGGCTGCCACCGTACAAGCATGAATGGTATGACCTGATTCCCGATAGTTACAAGATGCCCCCACCAAAGAGCTTCCTAGAGCAGAGAATGGGGGTAGCAGAGGCTCATGAGAAAGCAAAGAAGGTCATCAAGGACGTGGACGCTGACTTCAAGAAACACTTCGGAAGAGGTTACAATGGGCTTATAGAGGAGTATAACTGCGAGCGCGCTGACGCGGTTCTCGTTACCATGGACTCCATGACGGGCACAGCCAGAGATGTCGTCGATGAGATGCGTGCAGAGGGCAAGAAGATTGGGTTGATTAAGCTCAAATGCTTCAGACCCTTCCCCACGGAGGAGTTCCAGAAACTCGCCCACAAATACAAGGCTATCGGCGTCGTCGATAGGAACAACAGCTTCGGCTCAGCTGGAGGAGGAATAGTAGCCCTAGAGCTATCAAGAGCCCTATACGAGGTTGCGGATAAGCCTCTCATCGCAAATTTTCATGTTGGTTTATCTGGAACTGATGTAACCATGAACCAGATACGGTACATGGCTGATGAGACACTTGAGGCTGCCAAGACTGGTAAGGTGAAACATGTAGTAGACTGGGTTGAAACCCATGATCTAGGAGAGGTGATGTAAATGTACAATGAAGAATTCGACAAATACTACCAAGAGAACCTGATCCAAGGCGGAACCACATGCTGCCCAGGCTGCGGCGGACCCCTATTCTGGAAACTAGCCCTAAAGACCTTCGGGCCAAACACAATCGTCTATGGGGACGGCCCATGCGCAATGTGCGCATTGAGGAGCATAAAAGTGCCCTACTATGGTATCCACTTCAGCTTCGTCGCCGACGGAGCCACAGGCATAGTAAACGCCTTCAAGG
>CAZVMT010000218.1:0-5106 GCA_964628765.1 uncultured Candidatus Bathyarchaeia archaeon
AACCGGGATATCGATGACTACGTGGGTGCTTCCCATGGCCTTCTTCTTACTCATGATACTCGGTAACAATAACGGGTCGATGCTCAGCGGGTACTCTATCCTGATGAACAAGTCATCTGCTGGAGCTAGGTCGATGCTTCCACCCCAGACGATACAGGCGCCGATATCATTCACTATCCTCTTGATCTCCTCAAACGAGATGTCAACAGGAGCCAGCGCCTCCATACGATCCGCTGTACCAGCTGGGCTCGTAATGGCCCTGCTGCTGCTCTTGGGAATACTGTAACCCGCTGCTGCTATGATGGGAGTCACTATGAGTGTGGTCTTGTCTCCGGGTACGCCTCCAATGCTGTGCTTATCCAGTATTGGGCTCCTCCCGAAATCGATCTGCTTACCGCTCCAGATCATGGAGCGGCTGAGGGCCTCAACCTCCTCCATACTAACCCCATGAATATGAAGCGCAGTAACAAAGGCAGCCAACTCAACATCGCTCAGATGCCTCTCCACCACGTCACCGACGATGCGCTGGATCTTCCAAGGCGTCAACCGTTGACCATTAATCTTCTCACGTACATAGTCCAGGCTCTCGGGTCGGCGAGCGATCTCAACAGATACCATCTCGCCTTCATTGACTCCTAGTTTCTCCATTACCTCGCCGTAGATGCCCAGTATCCCTGGCTCGTCCTCTGTGCTGATGTTAAGGATGCAGATGGCGTGCTCCTCATTGTATCTCACGAAAATCCTGTCGCTGCTGATTACCCCAAGCTCAGCGGCGTCATCCCTGTTCATGACCACGATTAGGGGTCCGCCTGCCTCGATGCTCAGTATGTCTGCTCTTAGCTGCATGTTGTGCCCTCTCAGAACAATTCCAATATGGTTGGGTAAAGGTAAAAATATAGTGGAATTATAATCAATATAGTTGATTTTATGCGATACATCGACTTCGTAAACCAGAGCTACAAGCCCAAGGATACAGACCTTATCTGCATGTTCCACGTCGAGCCACATGACCAACCCATCGACATAATAGCGGGAGGGGTGGCTGCCGAGAGCAGCGTCGGTACATGGACGGACCTCACCACTGAGAAGCCCTATGTCAGGGATTTGGCTGCCACTGTCTATGAGATCGAGGGTAACGAGGTCAAGATCGCTTACCCCATCGAGTTATTCGAGCCAGAGAACATGCCCAACATCTTGAGCAGCGTGGCTGGCAACGTATTCGGGTTGGAGGATATTGAATACCTCAGGCTCAACGACATCCACTTCCCAGAAGAGATAGCAAAGAGCTTCAAGGGACCAAAATACGGCATCGAGGGCGTCAAACAGCTCACCGGGGTCAGAGACCGACCGCTAGTGGGCACCATCATCAAACCCAAGCTAGGTTTGGTCACCAAGGACCACGCAGAGGTAGCCTACGAGGCATGGTACGGGGGCTGTGATGTGGTGAAGGACGATGAGAACCTCAGCAATCAACGCTTCAACCCATTCGAGGACAGGGTAATCCAGACCCTCGAAGCACGAGACAGAGCCGAATCCGAGACCGGGGAGAAAAAGGTCTACCTCATCAACGTCACCGCGGAGATGGAGGAGATGAAGCGCAGAGCCCAGTTCGTCGAGGACCACGGTGGACGCTACATGATGATCGACATATTGACCACTGGCTGGAGCAGCCTCCAAGCCATGCGAGACCAAGACTATCGGCTACTGATCCACGCCCACAGGGCGGGTCACGCGGCTTTCACAAGGAGCCACCGACACGGCATCAACATGGTTGTGATAGCCAAGGTGGCGAGACTGCTCGGCGTTGACCAGCTTCACGTAGGAACCGCGGTGGGGAAGATGTCTGAGACAAGGGAAGAGGTGCAAATGAACAGGAAGGCATGCATGGAGCCCATGTATGGGATAAAGCCTGTGCTACCCATCGCGTCAGGGGGCCTCCACCCGGGGATGATACCCAAACTGGTGAAGATATTCGGAAAAGACACAGTGATACAGGCTGGCGGCGGCATACACGGTCACCCAGAGGGAACCATAGTAGGAGCCAGGGCCATGCGTCAAGCAGTAGACGCCGTTATGAAGGGGGTAACACTCCAAGAATACGCCAAGGACCACCCTGAGCTGGAGAAAGCCCTCGAAAAATGGCCAGTACTATAGCATCCACGGGTAACGCCTGTGGATGGCCTCCAGGATGCTGTGGGGGCTGATTATGCCCTCCTCAGTGATCAAGCCGTGAATGTAATCACGCCGGGTGACATCAAATGCAGGGTTCAATATCCTGAGCCCAGCAGGCGGGTCCTCCCATATCTCATCAGTATGCCTCTCCTCGATGGTCTCATAGGCGCCGTGGATGGTTACTGGGTCAAACTTGAGTAACGTAGTGACGACGTAGAAGGGCACTCTGGACTCAAGAGCCGATGAGGCTATCTGGCTGGTGCCTATCTTGTTGATGACGTTGCCCTCGCTGGTGATGGCATCAGCACCCACCAACACGAAATCAACCTCCTTCATATAGTGACGAGCAGCCGAGTCAACGATCATCGTGGTATCGATCCCAGCCTCAACCAGCTCATAGGCAGTAATCCTGCCCTGATACTTGGGCCGGGTCTCTGTCTGGATAACCGTGAACTCCTTGCCCTGCTCATGTGCCCTGATTATTGTGCTCGTGACACCGCTACTGTGACAGTGGGTCAGGATCACGTCCCCGTCCTCGATCCTGCGTGCCCCGACATCGATCATGATGTTCTTCGCCTCGTTAAACATCATCAAGATATCCCTCTCAGCTTCCTGTACCAGTGAACGCAGTACGGCTTGGGAGCTCCACTGGGAGTTATGAACCTTGGATTTGATGTATTTGAGGCCGTTCCTCATCATGGGCTCTGTTGCCCTGGACTCGACCAGCTCAACTATGGACTCATTCAGCAGCGCAAGCAGCTCCTCCGGCTGCTGCCAATCCATGTTTCTCAGCTCTTTCCCAAGGGCTTTAACGGCTTGGACGGCTATGCTGGTGGCTCCCTGTATCTCCAGGGCTTTGATCCGGGCAGCTGTTTCCTTGACTGTCATGAGAACTTCATAACCTGTTTGGGGACCGGGGTTTTAAAGCATTAGTCTGTATTCAGGGCTTCACACCTTCTTGGGGGTAGGCAGCCATAGAATTGGTAACCTTTATAAGGGCTCATGTACGAGCACTATTCGTATTATGGGTAAAATACCCATAGGTAAGATTTTGGAGAAAAACAAATGAACAAACCATACAATGATCCACAATTGGACAATGCGTCCACATGCCCCCACTGCGGAGGCAGCAGGATAATCAGCGATAGAGAGACTGGAGAAAGGATCTGCGCCAGCTGTGGTCTAGTGGTAACAGAGACCATCATGGACACAGGGCCAGAGTACAGGGTATTCAATCTACAAGAGGGAAACGACAGACGCCGAACAGGAACAGGTTACAGCATGAGCATCTACGACAAGGGACTCAGCACAGTAATCAAAGGCGACAAAGACGCATCAGGCAAAAGACTGGACTACGAGACCCAGAAAAGGATGCGCAGACTCCAGAGACAGGACAACAGGAGCAAGATAAACGAGACCCACGCACGTAACCTCAGCATAGCAATGGCGGAACTCGACAGGATGGCATCAGAACTACATCTACCCCAGAACGTCAAGGAAAACGCCGCACTAATATACAGGAGAGCCCTCAAACGAGACCTCATCAGGGGAAGAAGCATCGACGCCTTCGTCGCAGCCAGCATATACGCCTCATGCAGGATACTCAGGATACCGAGACCACTCAAGGAAGTAACAAGGATCAGCAAACGGCTCCACAGCGAGGTAGCCATGACCTACAGGCTCATCCACAAGGAGCTACAGTTGAAGCCACCAGTAGATGGACCATTCAAGTTCATCCCAAGCATCGCAGCCAAACTAGAGGTAAATCAACCAACAGAACAACTAGCCATCAACATACTCAAGAAAGCAGACGAGATCAAAGCCCTCACTGGGAAAGACCCAAGGGGACTCGCAGCAGCCGCATTATACATGGCTTGCCAGGAGACCAAGGAGAAACGTGTACAACGGGTAATCGCCAAGGCAGCGGGCACTACAGAGGTAACCCTGCGTAACAGGTACCGTGGATTGAAGGAAGCTCTGGACGACATGGAGGTCGCCCCAGAGGATCTTGCTCTTCAGGTTGTCTAGGTTTTCCATACTTTTTTAACCATATCCAGTAACTGGATTTATGCAAGATTCCGGGCATAAACAACGTTCATTATTGATGTTGATGCTCGTACAGCTCTCCACGAGCTTCAGCACTGGGATTATTGCGCCTATACTCGGATTATTTGTCCGGAGTCAGGGCCTGAGCATGGCCCAGATCGGTTTAATCGGCACAGCATCCATGCTTGGCTGGTTTATATGGGAGCCCATTATGGGTGTGGTGGCGGACAGGTTCAATAAGCGGTGGATGCTCGCAGGGAGCCTTGTATTCACCACAATCCTATACGGGTTGTATCCAAGAGCGGATGGTTTCCTTTTCTTTGCCTTGCTAGAGTTCGCCAAGACCAGCATACTGTCCGCTTATAGCATCCCTGTGAAGGCGCTCGCCGCGGAGCTACTCCCAGCGCAGGACAGGGGGAGAGCCTACGGCAGGTATATGACCATCATCAGCTTCGGGGGGATGATAAGCCCCCTCGTAGGTGGTTATCTCTCTGAGTCAATGGGGTTCTCGTTGCCCTTCTATCTCGCGGCGGGGATCGGGTTACTGGGAATCCTGGCTGTGTTCTCCATCAAATACGATGAGCCAACCCATGAAGAACAAGCCAAAACAACAACCGGAATCAGGGAACTGTTAACGGGTCCAGTGTTGGCATTATTCTCTGTGAGGGGGATATTCTTCTTCAACGCAGGCTTCACAGGCAGCTTCCTATCCATATTCCTCAACGAGGCACCCCAGTTCCAGGCAACAGAGTCCCAGATAGGAACCTTCTACACTATACTGCGGTTGGCCGGGGCAGCATCCCGTTCAATGCTAGGGGATATCTGTGACAGATTCGGTTACAAGCCCTTGATAAGCGCAGGCTTTGCTGGCATGAGCCTCTGCTACAT
>CAZVMT010000219.1:0-5092 GCA_964628765.1 uncultured Candidatus Bathyarchaeia archaeon
CATCCATAGTTGTCACTTATCCCATATCCACACTACTTGCTACATATAATTGTAGCGATACAGTTTATGGGAGAAGATAAGTTAGTTTTATTAGATCCTAATGGTTAAGGCTAATTGTGTCTCCCCAATATTTTCGCTATGATGAATCAGATGTTTATCATGCTGATAGAACCTGCCCTGGGTTTATCAATGAAAGCAGAAAATATGACCACCTGATTATCTACCACGAGGTA
This sequence comes from uncultured Candidatus Bathyarchaeia archaeon, assembly GCA_964628765.1. GTDB lineage: Archaea > Thermoproteota > Bathyarchaeia > TCS64 > TCS64 > RBG-16-57-9. The sequence continues at coordinate 234 of CAZVMT010000219.1, forward strand.
CCCAGAAGCCCAGTAATTAGGTACAGAGCCTGTGAATGCTGTAAACAACATCAATCCTCTTCCATACCATGTTGCATGTTCCACTAATTGAGAAAAGAGCCAGTCAACAACTTATTTTCCGTACGATAGGTAGCAGAAAGACGGTGAGTATCAGGGTAAAAGTCATTATTTTCAGGCTCAACTTTACTTCACAGAAGCATATACAGCCATAGATATATAATAAGAACTCACTGGAAACCGCTGGAACCATGGTTTCAACCCCATAAATGATGTTTTAATCGGGAGAAACCACTATGAGTCACCTTCAAACCCATAGAAACAGGACCCATACCACACCAAGCCATTAACTCGATTATGTTTTAAACCAAAAACACAGTGTAATGTTGAACCGATTTGAGTGATGTAGATAAGAAGCCCTCTCAACGATATCTAGACACACCATTAAGCCGTCTTCAAAGCTAGGTTTATCCACATAATGCACCCAAAATAAGATTATCTGATGACTTTTATTCAGATCGCAGTAATAGGTATTAGCGTGATAAGTGAAAATGGTATATGAAAGAAAAATCATTTTATAGAAATAAAATTTAATTTAATATTTATTCATAAATAAATGTTAAATAATTGGCTGTTGTAGATCATTCTGTCGCATATGCGACTAATATTAGAGTGTGTGTGAAAAAAATGTTAAAAAAAGGAATAGTAGGGGTAATGCTGTTATGCATTATCATTAGTTCTATTCCCTTAGTATTCGCTGAGGATGCAAACGATAAGCAACTCGGTGTCTGGGGTATTGACGAATACAACGATTATCAGACTGATCTCCCATACTCGACAAGCAATGCAATTAATTTTGCATATGAACTTAATGCTCATGGATGGTCCGTGGATCAGGAATACTACGATAATGACGCTATTGAAACTCACTGGGAAGAAGCTGATGACTCATCTTACGCTGACAGCGTAGATGTCGCCTTTTTCGCAGGGCATGGTAATTACAATAGGATAGTATTCGGAACAGATAACGACCCAGGTTCTTATAGTTATGTATGTCATGCTTCTGAAGCATCTTGGGGAGGTACAGACATGGAGTGGGCTGTTTTTTATGCTTGCTTGACCTTAGATTCATCGTATAAAACAACTTGGAATCAAGTTTTTGATGGCCTCCACGGGATATGTGGTTATCATACGGTTCTTCATACAGACAGTGTAACTGGTGGTGCAGCTGGTGATGAATTCACAAGTGGAGACTCGGTGTATGATGCTTGGGTTGATGCTACCATGTTTAGTGGACATCAAGATGATATAGCAGCGATCTATGCTGTAATAGTGAGGATAGACTCAGTGAATTACGATTACTGGGATAACGAACTAGACAGCCCATTACCAGATTATGATGGGGTATACACGCTAAAGTACGGATATCATTACGATAATTGGGGGTGTACCTAAATGATTAAAAACGCGTCGAAAATTGCTACAATTGTTTTGTTGATAGCAATATCATTTGGTGTCATCTACAGTCCATCAAATGTACAAAAAGAAGAGCTACCTATGTTGGCTAGCCCACTAGGAGATCTTGAAAACTACGAGTTAGTAGTTAATTGTGATCTTGAAAAAACATATGATCCTGTAACGATGGCGTGGATTCATAAGGTGCCTCTTGAGCAAGAAGATGCAATTAAACTAGCAGAATGCTTCGGATTGTCCAACCCAGAAAGTGTTCAACTCAGTGAAAGTACTAATTTACTACGAATAAGACAAGGTGATTTTGAAGTAACCTTTTATGATAAAAATAACATCCTATACCGAGAAAAAGGAATTGAACCTGTCGTAAAAGATTACTCAGATGAAAAAATGATAGAAATAGCTAACGACTTCTTGAACCGAATACTAGAGACTTGGGACATTAAGACTGACGTTTCAATAAGTTTAGAAAAAGTTGCACCATATTGGACATCTACTTTCGTTTATCTTGATGGTACAGAGAATACGGTTACTCGAGGAATCGGAGTTAGATATAGGCTCTATCTAGATGGAACTAAATTAGATGGCGCAGGAACTGAAGTAACGATCGTCATTGCAGAGGATCGCGTCATAGCTGCTGATTTACATTTACCTTCAATTATGAAAGGAGGTAAAAAGGAACTAACCGTTTCAATTAAGGATGCTCTTGATACGATGATAAAACGTGAAACTGAAAAAACAAGAAATGTATATGGTGACTCTGAAAAAACCTCAGGAATCCTAGTAATTGATGAAATAGAACCTGTGTACTATTGGCATCATCAAGAACAATTCCCAACCACCTTACCTATCTACTATAAGATCATAGGAAAGGTAATTTATGAACTAGATGGTCAAACATCTACAACGAACTTTAGTGTCTATGAATACACAACTCCTTAATATTTTTCCCTTTTTTTTAACTATATTTTAAATTTTCTTAATCTTTTTTAAGATGTGAAAACCAACAGGACTCATACCACATCAAGCCATTAACTCGATTATGTTTTAAACCAAAAACACAGTGTAATGTTGAATCGATTTGAGTGATGTAGATAAGAAAACAAAAGCATACAAGATGTCTGCACAGGACCTGCACGACACCTATCACAGGCTACATCCACAGGTTCTCAGCCAATTTGAGGACGAGATGCCCAAATACTGGGGCAGAAGATGGAAAGCCAACACCACAGTAGGCAAACTCAAGACAGTACTACTCCACAGACCAGGCAAGGAATTCCTCACAGTGGGACAACCCACACCATGGCCACCCCACGAGTCCAGCTGGAGAGCGTGGAGGATGATGGAGAAACCAGACCTAAATGAGTTAATTGAGCACCACGAGACCCTCGTAGACGCGTTCAAGGCAGAGGGAGTAGAGGTAATCATCAGGAAACCAGACCCATGGGACCCACCCTACACTGTGAAGTCTATCTACTGTGATGACGTTGTCCACGCAGCGGTATATGGACACGTTATCCTACGTATGTATGACAGCATCAGGAAAGGAGAGGAGTTACCCACATACCAGACCCTCGCAGAGCACGGGATACCAGTAGTGGGCATGATCTTCGGAGACGGAATGGTCGAGGGAGGACCATGTGGCTGGCTCGACGAGAAACACGCCATCATCGAGGTCCACTTCCCACGGGGTAACACCAGAGAACCCGGTGTGATGAGGGCAAACGAGTGGGGACACCAGCAATACGCCAACATCATCAAGGCACAGGACCCCGAGGTGGACATCAGGATGGGGCCCGGCTACGGTACACGCAAGGGAACCATCCACTACAGCATGGTGGACAGGCATACCACTGTGGGTGAGGCGAAGTACTATGATCACTACTTGACGGATTGGATGGAGGCCGAGATGGATTGGAAGTTCATCAAGCCACCAGACGACCTTGTGAGCATAGATACCCGAGGCTTCGCAAAGGGACCAGACTGTGGCGTCGTTTTGGAGCCGGGTAAGATCATCACAAGCGACCAGTACCCCAAGGCCACCAAGTGGTTCGAGTCAGTAGGCATCGAAGTAGTAGAGGTGCATATCGACAGCCTCATCAGGCCACGAAACAGCGGAAGCATCCACTGCCTCTGTGGCAGCCTCGACCGTGACCCTGAGCCCAAGAGCTACTAAAAATCCCCCTTTTTCGATAAGATAATATTCGATGATCTGAGTTGTTACTTGATGGCTGAGAAAATCGACCTAGGCTACTGTGGATTATACTGCGGTGACTGTCTTGGGAGGACAGGGGTCATCGCTGACGCCGCACGAAAATTTCTAGACGTCTTGGATAAATACGAGTTCGAGAAGACCGCCACCAGCGTCTTCCCAGTCGAGCTCTCGGGATACGATGACCTCATCGATATGCTGATGTTCATGGAGAACCTCCGCTGCAACAGGGTCTGCAGGGAGTTCGATGGCGGCGAATCCCAGTGTATCGTGCGTGAATGCTGCGTCGAGAGCGGCTACTTTGCATGTAACAGCTGTGAGGGTTTTGAGGACTGTGAAAAACTGCTGAGCGTCCTGGGTCGTCTGCATCATGAGGCTTGTATTAGAAACCTTAGGGACATCAATGAACTTGGATTCAAGAAATGGTTAGCCGAGGGAAAGAAACATCACTACTGGGATGTTTAGCTATTTCCCGTATTTTTCCTGTAGCTTCTCGTGGATCATCACTGCCTTGGTCTTGTTATCGACGTAGAAGAACCTCCCACCTAATAGCTCTGATAACTCAGCGGGTTTTCTATCCTCGGTAACCAGAATCAGGTCATGTAGCTTGGCGTATTCCGCTATCTCACGGTCCATCTTACCCGACAAAGAAACATCTTGAACTGTCTCAACCTCGCAGCCTAAGACCTCAAAGTACTCCTTGAGGCCGCTGTACATCTCATCAAGCAACAGCTTCATACACTGTACCTCTCCAACGCTTCATTCATCTTGCCACAGGTATGCTTGCCCTCGGGGCAGTAACCCAGCTGATAGCAATATGGACCAGCGTTGTTAAAGACCCTTGGCTCAACCAGCCTCAGCTGCTCCAGCATCATGTCTGCTAGCGCCCTGATCTCCCACTGAGCCCTGTTACAGGTTCTTAACCCGATGAAGTGCATCAAGCTACGTCCCTCCATGGTGAGGAGCATGCTGCTCTCCACTGCGTTGGGGAGCACAAACCTCGCGTCCTCCCTCGGGATACCCTGCTCAACCAGTTTCTGGTAGGTCTCACTGGCTTGCTTGATATAGTTCCCGAAATCCTCGTTGGATCCGATGCTTGGGGGGGTCACTATTCGTTCCCCCAGACGCTTGACCGTGATGTATCTTTGGCTCTGCTGGCTGAAGCTCGCCACCCTGTGCC
>CAZVMT010000220.1:0-5022 GCA_964628765.1 uncultured Candidatus Bathyarchaeia archaeon
TGGCCCCACATACTAGGATACCAGCTGGTCGAGGCGAAGCCTAACTCAGTAACCTTGGCAACGGTTGACGATGCCCCCTTGCTGGTTATCGGTGAATACGGCGAAGGAAGAGCAGTAGCCTATACTACAGATATCGGTCCTCACTGGTGCCCCAAGGAGTACGCTGAGTGGAGCGGCTACGGTATGCTCTGGCGAAACATGATCAAATGGGCATCAGGCGGCTAGCCTTCTCTCCAGCTCCTCACCCGGGTCAAACTCCACCGTCTCCAGCTTCACGATCCACTCAAAAAGCTGGAGCCTACTGGCTTGAAGATTCACGGGATCGATCTCCTCCAGCCCTTCATCACCTGTATCCTGGGCGACAATTCTTCTGAGCTCATGGAATCTTCTATCCACTGTCTCGGAGTCCTCTGATAGATTCTCACCGGTGATCTCTGCTAGTTCTCGGCTCCAGAGGGTCATCAAGGCTTCAGTGAAGAGTAGGTGAAGCTGGGTCTTGAACCAAGCCTCGCTGTGCTTGGCTTTCTCGGCGCATATCTGGTGAAGCAGTGAGACCAGATCATAGACCTCTGCCTTGATGATATCAGAATCTCTTTCTGTTACGCCTTGGGCGAGGCGCTCCAAGCTGAGATGTGAGGGCCTCATATGGGTGAGGTTATCCCTGTCCTGGTTCACGCGCTCAACCTGAGTAAACTGGGCCTCGACGCTCTCCCAGTCCACTGAGCCATGGAGCCTGATGATCAGCTCCATCAACGCGTCAAGAAGCTCCAGGTTCAAATAGAGAAGCGCCACATGAGCCCCACGATCCAGTGTAAACTCTTCCTTCATCTCGGCGAGCAGTCTAGTCCTCTTCTCAACGTATTCCTCTGCATGGGTTGCGAGTTCTTCGAGGGGTGCCATGTTGATGCTGAAGAAGGATAACTCGCTGTCCGTGTGCATGACCTTGATCATCATGGCTTCAGGGTAGGGTTTCACGCCTGTCCCATGCTCCACTGAGGTCACGTCACCTAGATCTATTGCCTTGTTCTCGGATCTACCCCCAAAAAACCCGGCGCTTGTGATTATAGTTATTTTATTATCTATTAGCTCGATGGTGGCGTTCTTTCGGTCTGCTAGGCGGCCTTTTATGGGTGGTATCACTGACTCCTCCTCAGGCTGTCCGCTGTCTCCTCAAGCATCAATGGGCTGTATGTGGTTCTGAGGTACATTTTGAGGTATTCTCGTCCATATTTCTCGGATACCCCTATCTCGTCTAGCTTTACCTCGCCTTTCTCCTCCAAGATTCTATGTATCTTTTTCTGGAATACTGGGTAGTTGAGGAGCATCTCCTTGCGCTCATTATAGTACTCGATGGTGTCCACGGCTTCATCTATGTAGCTAAGCACCCGGTATAGGTGGCTGATGAGTTCATCGATCCTGTACTGCTCATAGTTGTTGATGACCTCCAGGCTCTGACTCATGCGTTCAGTCAAGGTTAGGTTCCTGTTCCACTCGTAGTCTTCGCGTGGTAGAAGCAGGTTGATGTTGAATTCAAGGTCCTTTATGTGATAGTATAGGATGCCGATGATCTTCCCCACCACATCCACGGTGTTCAGTATAGTATCCCTGATGAGTATGACCTTCAAGACCCGTAGGTTTTCGCTGCCTGCGCTGAAGTTTCGAGCCTCGACGCGCTCAGCTAGCTCCCTGATCTCCTCGTATTTTTCGCCTAGGAGGCTGCTGAGGCTGCCTCTCCGCCTGCTGAGCTGGACGACGGTCTCGACGCTGTCGTTGATGGGGCGTGTTGCGTTGACGATGTCGGCGCTGTATTGTTTCTCCCAGTTCTTGAGGCTAACCAGTATTGCGTCTATTATGACCCATGGCTCATCCTCGTCGATCTTCTCCTTGCTGATCATCAAAGTGGCGCTGTCCTTGGGGAGGCTGGGCTCGAATAGGCTGCTGATGATCTCGTATATCTTGTCGCTTGTATCGATGAGTTTCTCGACGAGTACGCGCCCTGACTCGATGACCCCTTCGATGTGGTCGAGTTTTTCCTCCAAGGGGGCGTCGTACTCCATCTCCGGGAGAACAGGGGGATCAACGTCCAAGCCCAGGTCTATTATCTCCCCCGCTGCCTCAAGGTACTCGAACTTTGTCTTGATGTAATAATCCCTGAGCGCGACATCGAGCCTCGTCTCGAAGCTCTCCACCTCGTCCCTCAAGCCGTTATAGATCCTGCGGATGTTTTCATCGATCTCCTTGAGTTCTTTTGCACTCTCAGTGCTGTTCTTGATCTCCTTAACCTCGTCTAGGGCGATGAGCATCCGGGTCTTGAGGTCGATAAAGTTGTCTGGTACTGGTGTCCTCATGCGGTTAACCAGTATGATGAGTCTCTCAAGATTCTCCTGCTGATGCCTACATTCCTCCAGAAGCGAAGCCGATCTGACTTCCTTGACTTCTCTGAGGTCAAAGAGGTATTTGCTGAAGCTGACTGGAGCCGAGAAGAGCACGGTAAATGTTGTGCTATAGAACAGTATGGATGGGTTAACAGTAGCCTGGAATGCCAGAGGCCGCTGCAGGTTATCTATCGAGATAAAGAAGATAAAATTGGTTAACGCTGCAACAAATATCGGTAACAAATAGATAATGAAATCCACGTATTTGCCGGGGATGACTGACTCCTTCACTGGGTCGGGCATATTCATGTTCAACAACGTTATGGCGCTGATGAACCCAACCATGATGATGAGGAAGAAAATGATGCCTGGAACCGAGTTAAGTAGATGCTGAATGGCTTCCTGATACAATGGCTCAGTGGTCTCTTTAAGAAAGATGTCGCTAATACTGTAGAATATTTTTCGAAGCTCATCCATGCTGATGTAACTTAATGAGCCTTGAATATCGGAGTAAATCAGGTTTAACGGCGTGTATAGAGGGGGGAAGGATCCGTCTTGGAATGTTTTCAAGTACTGGATGGCTTGTAATGGAGTGGATATAAACGCGTAATAGATGAAGGTTAAAGCGATCCCACGCCCTTTGTAGACCGTGGCGAACACCAATATCAATGGGATAGCGTAAAAAAAAGTACTCTCAAAGAAAAGCAAAGACACCGCCAATATCCCCATATCGATGGCGATTATGTGAAGATTGTTCGTGATAATCGCGGGACAAACCGCGAAAGGAGCTATTAAGAGTGATAAGATTATGATTTTAACCAAGGCTCCATGGAAGAGTTGAAAGAAGCCGATACGAGACAGGTGGTAGATCAACCCTAGGCTGATCAAGAGGCTTCCAGTGAACATCCCATAGGATTTCTCCTTGTATGTAGCGTAGGCAACTAGAAAAGCTACAATATATGGCAGTGGCATGGGTAGAAGTGGTATGAGTGTAAACCCTATGGCCATGGAGACCATGTTTATGATGAACGTGACGAGCCTACCCGTCTGCTCACCTATGTCTCCATCCATGAATAACGCGAAACTCATATCCATATCCTCCCTTACCATATGATGCTAGGTGCTGAATCCTCCATTGAGTTCAAACACAGACGTCAACCTACTTACCAGCCTAAGGAAACAGATAGAGGCAATATCGCCTGTTCTACCTGATAAGGCTGTGGTTACCGTCGGACAGTATACTCTTGAGACCCTCATGGACTCACCGAAACTCAGCGAAGAGGATTTTTACACGCTTCTCCGAGTGATCCATAAGAAAGATTTACAGCATAAAACAATTGACATCGATCCCCGGAGGAGCCTGGTGGCTGATACCCTCTATGAGCCCCATTACTGGTTCGATATGGAGGAATATCTAGGAAAAATCGACCTAGAAAAGGTCCTGGAGAAGCTGATCTACGGCCACCACAGGGAAGTAATGACCCTCTCAAGCATCAGTGAGGGCGCATGCTCAGGCATACTCCCAAATATCCATAAATTTTTAGCAGATCGCGAGAAAAGCACCATCGGAATAGCCATGTTTCCCTCGATGAACCACAGCAGCGACGCATTGTACAACGCCTTCTCAACGGTGGGTCGGATACTGATTGATAACTCGACGCCCATGATACTGATAGATCAGGGGCTGATGGAGGCTTTCAGAGGGGTTCACAGGGCAGGGGATGTCTTGGAGAACACGAGGATTATTGACTACCTCGTGGATATGCTCCTCGATAAAGAGAACTTCATCAGGGAACTATACAGGCTCTCAAGGAGCTATAGCGTAAATATTTTCTCGCCACTCATGGCAACAGGGTGCAGCCTAGACATATATGACAACTTCAAGAATATCCTGGAGATCACCCTCGAACAGCCTTTGATGGAGATGGACCTAACCTCAGCGACCATGGTCTATGTCTTGGTGAGGGCACCCCTGAGCTATCAAGATGATTTCCAGAAGGGACAGCTAGAGTTCGAGGTAACCCAGTGGCTCCAGGAAAGCATCGGCGTCGATATACCCCAGATATGCGAGCCATTATTCGTGGACGAGTACGGGGACAGAGTTGATGTGATAATCCTCGTCGGCGGCTACGATACTGAGGAAAAATTCAACGAGGTCTATAAACGCATCGAGAGATTCGGCAACATGAATGTAGACCAAGCTCTTGTAGATGCTGATGTATGGGAAAAGATAAAGGAAAAAATGTTAGGATGACTTGAGCTTCTCCTCAAGCTCAGCGAGCAACTCATCAAGGGTTCCCTTGTGCTCCACGAGGAAGCTACGGCTCAGACTGCTCTCAAAGTCACTAGCCTTCCTGTTTAATCGCTCCATCTCGTCGTAAGGAGCCAAGTCTTCTATCCTACCACGTCCAGCTATGACAACTACCCTGATAACCCATGGGTCTCGGCACTCAACCACACGTACAGTGATGGTCTTGGAGACATCACCAGTGACATACCCAGCGAGGGCTGTATAGAGTTCTTGTGTCAGGTCCTCGTCCCAGAGTCCCTGTGGGGTCTGTACTGTTACCCATAGGTAGTCGCTGCGATAGCTGCTCTTCATCCCCATGATGTTGGGGGTCCTGTAGATCCTGATGATGCTCCTCAT
>CAZVMT010000221.1:0-5015 GCA_964628765.1 uncultured Candidatus Bathyarchaeia archaeon
ATACCGCTGGACTCCCTCGGGTTCAACGCAGAGATCGATATAAGCTTCCTCGGGGTATCCCTCCTGACACTGCTTCTTCTTCGCTTTCTCTCATTGCTAGTTGATCACATGCTGGTAGGGGATATTATTGAGCCTCTCTCAGAGGGGCTTGGCACCCTTAGCATCACTGGGGCCCTATATTTCTTGGCTGACTGGTCCGCTGCGCCGGTTTGGGTGAAGCCTATAATGGCGTTTCTGCTCTATGCTTCGTTTCTATCCTTGGTACAGAAGATAGTGACGGTCTCGGTTAGAGAGATCAATCATCTGTTCGAGCCCGTCGCCATGAGTCTCTATATTTTGATGGTTGGGTACTTGGGGAGCCAGACGTGGATAGCCCTGTATCCTTCACTGGAGGCTACTATCCAGGATAACCCGTACATGGGGTTGCTCTCCCCTATACTCCAAGCTGGATTAGCCGAGCCCATCAACAACATAATCATCCTATCTACAGCTTTGACTTCTGTGATGGCTCTCACTGGGCTCGGAGCAAATAACCCTAACAGCTATCTAAGGTATCTGAGCCAGACTGTGGGTGAACGGCTTCCCACTGTTGCGTTGATCAACTTCAGCGCCCTCTATTACCTGTTTTTCATCAGGCATTTCCTCTTCGAGTTGAGTGGCATAAACCCCCAGTTCTTGATGGTTGGTGAGTGGGTGCTCATCTGCGCAGCCTTCTATCTGGGTTATCGTAACCTCAAGGGATACGCCGAGACCAGCCTAGTACGACAAGATATTACTGGGACATGGAGCAAGCATCTTCAGCAGATCGAGACCAACAGCGACCCCAAGCTAGAACATTTCTCCAGCTTGGTGGAGCGCTTCGTGGATTATGGGCAGAGAGATGAGTTAATCACCCATCTGACCCTGCTGCTGTACGAGTCTGACACCCAGACGAACCAGATCACCCAGATCATCAGCCTCATCACAAACTACGAGGACACCAAGCCACCTAGGATTGGGTTTCCTTGGCAGATAGATAATAATCGTCGGTTTAATCAGCAGAGGCGGAAAGAGGTGATAAACATGGTTCTCGCCTCGATTAAGTTAAGTTAGCGCTGGTACACTGTTTCTCCGTCTATTATGGTCATCTCGATGGGGATGTCCTTGATCTTCTCCGTGTCAATGGATAGGATATCCTCTCCAAGCACAACCATATCCGCAAGTTTACCTTCCTCGATGCTGCCTAGCTTGTCCTCGTCGAACTGCTGATAAGCGGAGTGAGTGGTGTAGAGCTTCAAAGCCTCGATTACGGTGACTTTCTGGCTCTGCCCGATGGGCTTACCCGCCTTGGTCCTCCTGTTCACCAATCCATGGATCGCCATCAACGGGGGATAAGGCGCACAAGGATGATCACTGTGAGCCGCGATCTTCACCCCAGCGTCCAGGAATGACCGCGCAGCGAACATGCGCTCAAGCCGCGCCTCTCCGAACGCTGGTATGAGTTTGTCGCCGTGATAGTAGACGTATGGACCGAAGATGGTTGGTAGTATTCCTAGTTCTTTGATGCGTTTTACCAACTTGGGTGTGATGACCGTGCAGTGGATGTCCCTGTTCCTTGGGTCTTCCCTGGGGTACCTTTTCTGGGCTTCCTCCATGATGTCCAGGTACATCTCTATGGCTCTGTCGCCGTTTGCGTGTGATGATATCCTGTACCCCTCCTTGTAGGCGTCCATGATGGTCTTTGTGGCTATCTCCCGTGTGGTCGCCATAACCCCGTAGAAACCGGGTTTATTGAGGTACTCCTCTGTCACCGCTGCTGTTCTGGCTGATATTGCTCCGTCGAAGAAGAACTTGAGCCCACATACCCGTAGCCAGTCATCACCCAAGCCACGGTAGATGCCTAACTTTTCGAGCTCCGGGAAGAGCTCTATGCTTACATCCATTCGGACCCGTATGGGTAGCATGCCTCGGTTTTTGAGGTCGAGGGCTGCCCTGATCTGGTCTTTTCTCACTGTATCATAGACGCTGGTTAGTCCAACCTTGGCGCAGTCCATGAGTATCTCCCTTGCCCCATCCCTGCTCTGCTCCCTTGTTGGGAGGTCCACCTCCTCCGGGATAACCAGCTTGATTGCTTTCTCGTGGAGACCACCAATGGGTAAACCGGTCTCGTCTCTGTCAAATTTGCCGCCAACGGGGTCTTCTGTCTCCTTTGTCACTCCAGCCTGTTCAAGGGCGTGGCTGTTCACCATCCTGAAGTGTCCCCCCACGGTGATCACCATCACAGGGTGCTCTGTGCTTACCTTGTCTAGGTCGTATCTTGTGGGGTGGCGTTTCTCGGCTAGTTTGCTGTCGTCTTCCTGGTATCCGAGTACCCATTCCCCTTTTGGGGTCTCATCTGCCCTAGCTTTGAGCTTCGCTACGAGGTCCGCGATGGAATGTACTCCTGCTTCCTCGCTCACATCGACGTACAGTTTCCGTTGCGCGCCTTCATCCATCATGTGGCAGTGGCTATCGATGAGTCCGGGGACAACCGTCTTTCCCCCTAGATCGATTACCGTGGTCTCTTCATCGATCAGCTCTTTAATCTCCTTGTTTGAGCCTACCTTCAGGAACCTGCCATATTTGATGGCAGCAGCCTCAGCCACTGTCCCATCCTTGTCCATGGTGATTATCTTACCATTTATATACGCTGTATCCGCGTTCAATCATCAACCCTCCCTAGTTAATTGGCTTTAATCCTAAATATTATATTCCCACAGACTCATGCCTCTCCATGTCAAGACACCTTGAAGTACGCGAGATGGAGAAGAAATACGTCTACGGTACGTGGAGATACGAGAACACGTGGAACCCAGTCATCATCGACTCGGGTGAGGGATGCTATGTATCTGACTTGGATGGGAAACGATACTTTGACTTCTCATCCCAGTTGATGTGCAGCAACCTAGGCCACAGCAACCAAGCAATAAAGACCGCCATAATGGAGCAGGCCAAGAAGATATGCTTCGCAGCGCCGGGATTCGGCACCGAGGCAGCAGCCAACCTTGGGAAGCTACTAGCCGAGATAACCCCTGAGCCCCTATGCAAGAGCTACCTAACCAACGGTGGAGCCGAGGCCAACGAGGCGGCTCTACAGATCGCTAGGATGTACACCAAGCGGGGGAAGTTCATCAGCAGACATAGGTCATATCACGGTTCAAGCAGCGGAGCCATAGCCCTCACAGGTGACCCTCGGACTCATAACTCTGTAGGGATGGCGGGTGTTGTGCGTGCACCGGATTGTTATTGTTACAGGTGTCCGTTCCACCTTGAGTACCCGGGCTGTGGGGTCCAATGTGTGGAATATATTGATGAGATAATCAAGATGGAGCGAGCGAGCCAGGTCGCTGGGGTAGTCGTTGAGCCCGTGGTGGGGAGCAACGGTATACTCGTGCCTGTTGATGAGTATTTCCCAAGGCTTCGAGAGATCTGCGACGATAACGGTGTGCTGTTGATTGATGATGAGGTCATGGCTGGCTTCGGCAGGACAGGGAAGCTCTTCTGTATAGAGCACTGGGGCGTGGTCCCGGATATCATGTCTATGGCGAAGGGCATCTCGGGAGCCTATCTACCAGTTGGGGCGACCATCACTAGCAAGAAGATCGCTGATTACTTCGACCAACCGGGAAACCTCTTCAGCCACGGTCAAACATACGCGATGCACCCCATGGGATGCGCCGCAGCAGTAGCAGCCATCAAGGAATACGAGAAACACAAGCTCGTCGAGAACGCAGCCAAGATGGGAAAAGTGCTCGGGAAACGCCTCAACGAGCTAAAGGAGGACCACAAGTCTGTGGGTGATGTACGTGGAAAGGGTCTCTTCTGGGGTGTTGAACTGGTTAAAGACCGTGAGACCAAGGAACCATTCGCCGATAGAAAGCAAAAGTTTGATGCGACGATGCTCAACAGGGTCTGTGGCGAGATGATGAAAAACGGGGTCTACCTGGGCAACGTTATAAACACCTTCATCGTTGCTCCGCCCCTCATCGTAACTGAGAAGGAGATCAACGACGCCGTCGATGTCTTCGGTGAGGCTCTCAAGATAGCTGACAAAGAGGCAAAGTAGCCGTTAGGCTATCTCTTTGAGCTTCTCGATGTTTCTCTTTTTTCTCTTCACCAGTCGTGTGAATGTCTCGGGTACATCTGGTAACAGGTTGCTGCTGTTGGAAGCAGCGTCCATGCAGAACCTGATGACTGTTTCCATGTTACCAATCATGGTCTTCACCGCTGATGATAGATCACCCTCTGGTTGGACCAACGCGTAGTCATCTGGGTCCAGTGGATCAACCAGAAACCCCACCTCGAAAGCGTCGGTGACCCCCTCCCTGTAGGCTCGCTGAGCCATATCCCGGTGCCTCAGGCTTTCCTTCGCCAAACCGTTGAAGACATCAGCATACTTTGGATGCCTCTTAGCCAACAAGGAGTATAACTGAGCCTGTTTTTCCTCGATGGCTTTATGCTGGCTGAGGAGCTGGCTGGTGGTCTTCAGCACCCTCAAGGCCACCGCTGGATGACTACCTTGTTCTCCGTGAAGAAATCCACAGCATCCCTACCTTGGCCGTGTAGGTCTCCGAAGAAGCTGTCCTTCATGCCGCTGAAGGGGAAGAAAGCCATGGGTGCGGCTGTGCCGATGTTGACTCCGATGTTTCCGCACTGGACATCGTACTGGAATCTTCTACCGCTCTTGCCGCTGTTGGTGAAGATGCTCGCAGCGTTACCATAAGCCGACTTGTTTATGGTCTCTATGGCTTCATCGAGGCTGGGTACCCTCATAACGCTCATCACGGGCCCAAATATCTCCTCCTTGGCGATGGTCATATCCTCTGTGACGCCCTCAAAGACAGATGGCCCGAGGAAACAATTAGCTGGGTAACCTGATGAATCATACTTCCTCCCATCCATGACCAACTCTGCGCCTTCCTCTACTCCCTTCTCGATGTATCCCAAGACCCGTTTCTTCCTGTGCTCTGCTTGGAGTGGTCCCATCTGGATCCCCT
>CAZVMT010000222.1:0-4967 GCA_964628765.1 uncultured Candidatus Bathyarchaeia archaeon
CCAGACCACTGTGACTCCGATAATCATCAACATATAGGCTAGGTACGAGGGGTGACGCATAAAGGAATAAGGTGGGTCTGTTATGAGTTTCTGGTCCTCGGGCATTGGCCACGAGACAGCGTATCTCCCACGTACTTTTACACTCCATGCATGTAGCACCGAGCCAATGAAGAACAAGGCGAGACTAAACACCTGCATAACCTCAAGCTCAGTCTCGATTTTACCAGTAAAGTCCAAGGCAATAAACGCAAGGGTCTCGGCGAACATGAACAATGAGCCGAAAAGTGCTAGGAGGAAGCCTCGGCTCATGGGGGTCTCGGAACGGTCACCAGCAGGGGTTTTCCTGTTTTGGAGCACGTTCTGCAGACTGATTCCCCAGAACACCATGAGACTAATGGAAAGTACCACGAACAAGGGAGTCATCATAACAGAGGTGAGATGTAATGATTTAATGGATACGCCTTTTCCTAAGCTCCATCACTGAGTAGAAAATTAAACCCATCAAAGAGAAGCTAAACGGGAACTTGTATCCCTTATCTGGCTCATAATCAAATACTATGGTTGACCCGCTTTAACAGGGTATTCCAGCATTAGGTAATACTCGTGGTTTAGATCAAGAAAACTCGGATTCCTAGCTGGCTTGGTGGGAGGCTATCTTGAAATAATTCTAATAATTTTAGGTCAGGCTACAATTGGGGTTTGGGTTGGAGGATATCTTAATATTTTCCATGATTGTACTAATCGCGTCATTCACAGTAATGAGCCTAAGACAAGATCATTCAACATAAACAGTGATCTTCGCCGAATCAACCGTGAAATCATAGCCAGCTGCATTCAACTCATCCAATGATAGCCTCAGCCAGTCACCGAACTCACCAGCACTGGTGTTATCCGGGTCCAAGGTGCTCGTGTTGTCACCATTAGCTTCGCAGATGGCGCAGAGAATGTTCTTCGCTGCCCAGTAATCGATGGCAATGGGATCAGTACTCGCCGCTATGATGTTCACTTGAGTCGCGTCCAGATAGGGAGTGCTTGGTCCATCCTTGGGTTTCGCGTTCACATAGATGGCGTCAACGAGGTTCAACACAGGCACACGGGTCTGAGCCATCAATGTACCCATGGCGCCCCTACCCACAGCGCTGTGAATCCTGTACCCGAGACCCGCAGATAACTTGTCACTCGGCACACCCATATAGTGCTTGACTGCTCCAGTGACGCCGTAGATCATGTGGGTCTTCAACACGGGTACGTTGATTACCTTGAGCCGGTCAACATCATAGTCCTCTATCTCGGGTTTATAGACCCCATACTTGAAGCTGATCTGTGTCCCATATGGTGTGGTGAACTTGGGGTAGGAGATGATGGTGCCTGTGTGCGCCACTACGCTTGTCTCCACTACGTAACCGTCCTCAGCATCACCCTCGGCGAACTCCTGAACCGGGTTAGTGGTGATGGTGTCCCAGAGATAAGTCGAGGCATTATACTCAGCGTACATATCCACCACATCCTGTATGCTCTGGGTATGATCCTGTGCGTTGCTCTTCATCCAGTCGAGGCTCCCCCCTTGCCCAGCCCCACCGTACTGAGCCTGACCATTATCAGCCACAATGATCTCGCCCTTCCAGCCATCAGGGTGATTAATCAACGCCTCGATGATTGACTTCACCAGGTCTGTGTTGGTTCCTCCTCGTTCATCCCACTGGCTGTTCACCTTGATGAGCACCACGTCGTTGTTTCCGATGAAGCCCGTGGGTCCCTGGGTCTCGGCTTCCTTGGATGACTGATAGAATGGTTGATCGTGGCTATCCATGAGTTCTATGAGGCGTTCTACGCCGTCATCGGCGCCATTGGTGCCTGTCACCGCGTAGATTATGGATGGGTTTGGCTCTGTTGCACTCATGGGTTCGAGTTGGAGACTTGTCATATTATTATCGCTGTCATTGAGTCTCATATACCCATACGATCCCAACCCGATCATTACAGTCAAAACAATGGTCTTCCACTTCATCCTCACATGATCATACTCAACGAAACCAAGCATAGGCGTAAGATACGTGGCTATCCAGAGGTTCGCGTTATAGGCTGCCGATTGCTGGCATGGGTAAACAGCCCGGCTCGGCTTGGAGCCTGTTCTGACTAGGTACCAGATGAGGCATCCGAGACCGAAGAGGAAGAAATTATCCCTAAACCGCCTCAGAAGCCCCATAAATAAAGAGTTACGAGACCAGTGTTTTTACTCTATCGAACGCGCTGTGGGTTTTCTTATTTTGAGATATATGTTTCCCCTGATCTTGGAGTAGAATTTACTCGGAGTCGAACCCAATAATTCCCCTATTCTCTTTTGCGTCAATACGTTCTGTCCAGTTAACAATACTTTGAACCGGGTTCTCATCATAGTATCATCAGGGGCTAGGTCTCGTTGGTACATTCTACTAGTGAATATATTTGGATAGTTGAAGATCAAATAACCGCCAGAATTAACCAACCTGTAAAGATTCACTATCGCGGATTCAATCTCCACCAAGTAATGAAGCGTAGAAAAACAAGTAACGATGTCAAAAGATAGCCTCGTCTCTGGGTAAGGTAGTGAATCTTTAACAAAGATTATATTGTCAAGTCCTCGTTCACGTGACACCTGAACGTTCTTTTCTATAACAGACTCAGCGAGATCAAAGCCATAAAACAGGGTCTCGGGATAAGACTCAGCCAGTTTGAAGATCATCGAGGCTGGTCCACATCCAAAATCAGCGAAACGAGAGACGGGGCTGGTTTCAAATATGGGTTTGAATCTGTCCGCCATGTCCAAAGCGAAATTAGTGGCTATCTCTGATTCATTGGTATCTTTCCAATATTTTTCCCAGTAAAAAACCATATCCACTGTCTAATTTTGATATTATAATTATTTATTAAAAGTTATATGGAGCACATTACGCTTGAATGCTCTTTATGCCCTCAGTAACCATAATGTATAACGCTCCGAGGTTGCTCGCCAACCCCACACTGCCAGCTATCATAGCCAACTCAGAGGCGGTCTCAACACCCAAGAGCTTCAACACGATCCTAGACAACTTATGGCTTCGCACTACACCACCCACGGTTCCGACGCTCATGGGCATCTCAAGCCTCCCATATAGGTCTCCGGTCTCGGTTCTCATCCACTTGGTTAGCGGTTTGTATTCCCCGGTGATGGCTGCGTAGCTATGCGCCCCAGCCTCAACGGCCCTGATGTCATTGCATGTGGCTAGTAGCAGCCCGATGATTCCATTCATCAAGCCCTTGTTACTGGTAGATGCTCTATATGGGTCAGCCCAAGCGAAGGCATCAGCCTCAATAATCTGGTCGATGACATCCTCACCTATCAACTCCTTATCTACTGTAGCCGAGACCCTTACCATGCGCTCTGTGGCTAGGTTGCTGAGTATCCTCATGTTCACACGTCCACCAGTCAGCCGCGCTACTGTCGGCGCCAATAACTCACACATGGAGTCAATGAGGTTCGCCCCCATACTATCCCGTACATCAGCGTAGACCTCAACGATCAACATGGAGCCAACAGCAGAATCAAGCTCCTTGACTCGAATATCAATGGCTTTCCGGCTCTTTGAGATGGTGTTCGCGTCAACCAGCAGCGCCTCCTTCTCAGCAAGCACAGCCCCCTTGGCTGACGCCATATCAGGCACCTCAAGCACCTGTATCTGACCGATCATGATGTTCCCCGTGGTTGATGCCTCGAAGTTCTTGACAAGTCTAGCTCCGACTGAGGCTTGGGTGATGACGCTGCGCTCCTCCGTGGCTATTGGTACCAATACCTGTCGTCCGTTGATCACGAAGTTCTCAGCCAACCCGATAGGGATACGTGTTATCCCGATGACGTTCTCACGCATCGTGTCAGCTGTCTCGATGTCCAATCCACCAGTAGAAGTCAATACATCGTGCTCGACCTCAGTTAGCCTCTCAAGGAACTCTCTGCGTTTCTCGTTGGACATCGCATGACATACAGAGAGGTATCGGATAAAGGTTTCAAGCACATCAAATATAATCCACCCTGCTGAATCATCAGAGGAACAACTTTGATGAGCAAACAGGGGATACCGGTAATCGACGCCCACGCCCACTACTTCAACGTCAACACCATGCAGAACTGGCTCAAACGCGGCAGGACCATGGAGAGCTTCAGCAACCGCACCAAGTCAAGAACAGACATGACAAGCATAGAGCTCCCAGACGAGACCTGGGACACCGCCCAGCGATGGGTGGATGAACTGGACAAGTATGGAATCGAGACCATGGGGGTAATGGTGGGAACAGAAGCCTACGCTGAGTTCAAGGAGACCATGAGGCGTTTCCCGGGGAGATTCATAGGGTATGCGAACATCAACCCAGCCGAAGA
The DNA here is from genome assembly GCA_964628765.1 of uncultured Candidatus Bathyarchaeia archaeon. Lineage (GTDB taxonomy): Archaea > Thermoproteota > Bathyarchaeia > TCS64 > TCS64 > RBG-16-57-9. The sequence goes on from CAZVMT010000222.1 coordinate 4,391, forward strand.
GGACGCAGCAAAGAAGGTTGATCAAGCTGCACGAGACGGCTTCAAGGGAATAAAACTCTACCCCAGCAGCTGGCGAGACCTCAAGGTCTACGATGACCCCTGTTACCCGGTCTATGAGGCATGCAAACGCAACAACCTACTGGTATTCCTCCACTTCGGCATCACCATCGGAGGCCAAGCAGACCTGAGAAACGGGAACCCAATAGACATACAGGTGCCCAGCCGAGACTATCCTGAGCTCAACTACATAATAGCCCACTTTGGAGCCGGGTGGTTCAGGGAAGTATTGCTGATGCAGTACCAAACCGACAACGTCTACATGGATAGCAGCGGCAGCAACAGCTGGATGCGGTACCTACCCTATGATCTGGACCTGAAGATGATATTCAGGAAAGCCATACAGGCAGGTGGAAGCCACAAGGTACTCTTCGGCACCGATAGCACCTTCTTCCCAAGGGGCTGGAGATACAATATCCTAGAGGCTCAGTTGAACGCCTGCAGGGAACTAAAAGCTGATGGCGTCATCAAAGATGAGGACATATCCAACATATTCCACGAGAACATCACGCGCCTAGCA
>CAZVMT010000223.1:0-4818 GCA_964628765.1 uncultured Candidatus Bathyarchaeia archaeon
TAATGAAAATGTATAGGTTAAGAAATGATGAACATAATATCCAGTATCCATGAATATGCTTTTTATTTGAAGCTGTTGACTTTGTTCTATGGCATGCGACCCGTATGAGCATGTTTTTCAACTGTGAGTGCGTTACAATAACTAAGATGTTTGTTGAGATTGTTAAGGGTAGAGTTTGTTCTGTGTGTGGTGCTCCAATTGGAAAGATGATTGATGAAACAGGAGAGTTACTTGGTTTTACTTGTTATGGTAAAACTCCCCACGTTGTTGAGCCATCAAGGAAGGAGCTAAATGAGCATGAAAATTCAAGAGCCGAGGGTGAACATCATAAAGCTCATTTAAAATTTAGAAATGAGATGTAGAGACGTACGCAGAAATATTTGAGCCTAGAGTTCTATCTGGTTTTCTACTATTCTATTTTGCGTTAAAGCTTATAGAGGCATCACACGCATCATAAATGCTATCTCGTTAATACGACTTAACGCACGTTAATAATATACGGTAAAACCCATTAACTCCCAGAATCTCACCATATGCGTTTATAATTCTGACAAATAAAGAAGAAACCATGCCTAGATGTCAACTCTGTAAACAAGAAACAATATGCCCTGAACAAAGATTACAAGAAAACCATCGCTGCCCAAGTATGCCTACGAGTAAGCAGTAGCGAGACCGGGATAAAGACCTGGAAAAATGACCCTATGCGCTTAAAAAAGATCAAATATTTACATTATTTAAAAAAATTGGGAATCTTATCGAGTTTTTGTTATCTTTTTCGAGTGTATAATTCTATGTTCCACCATATCTTCCATAACGGGGAAGATCTGACCGCAGATATTACATAATATTTTTTTTGTTTTTACCATTTCCTATATCCATCCATTAAAATAATCCGCTTCTGGTGCATTTCATTTAGAACCAGATTGAGTGTTCAATCATATCCCATAAATGTTCGCACACATCAGTGGCTTAGTTCATAACAGATCACTTTTGGATAACATATAAACATATCATAAGATTTACAAAATGATTAAAAATATTATAAATCAACATAATGTAGGCTTTAAAAAGATTCACCTAAGGTGCACATTTGATTAAATTACAAAGCATAATTTTTACCTACAAGTAGCAAAAGAAACGCACACGAGTTTTAGAGAAAATGCTGATCGAGTAAAGAATGTGTTCGAACCACATCGTTATTTCCTATCGGCATTCTCCACATAGCCATCTTCCACCAATTTTTTCAAGACCAGAATAATTACCACATTCTTCACAATATCCCCCAAAACTTCTCCCATCCTCAGCATAGTTTGAAGAAGGCAACTCTAGTCTACTGTGTTCCCGAATCAGCAGGTGAAGCTCAGGCTCTATTCTCGCGATATCCGTCTCTGAGATAATTCCTACTACCAAGGAATCATTTTTCACTATCAATCTACGTATTTTATTGTCACGCATCATCTCGGCCGCTCCTTCTATGCCCGCATCTTCATTTATAGTGATCAAAGGAGAACTCATTACCCTGCTAACGGGTGTACGAGGATCCAATCCTGAGGCTACTATCCTTATCATTACATCACGGTCTGTAATGATTCCACTGTAATCGCCTTGGTTTTTTATCAAAATGGAAGAGATGTCTCGTGAAGACATTATTTTTGAAGCTTCAACGACGCTTGTTTCAGGTAAAACACTGATAATGTCTTTAGTCATAATGTCCTTTACGGTGATTATTATCTCATCATGCTCATACGATTCATTCATATAATTCTCTCAGAGATTGATTCAAATCATGGTTAATTAAGATATTTAATTGAAATTTATGAATGGCTGTTTAAATAAACTTGATGGCACATGCGATCAGTAAAAAAATTCGAATAGTTTATGTAGTTTCAATTTGTGAAGTTATGGAGATGCTGATTTTATAGTAAATTCTAAAGTCTCAGAACATTTTTTTTAAAACTGCTGGAAATTCAATATACAGGTTACATGAGAATGGTGAAATAGATGGTTAACTTATTTTGCCACCTAGAATCTCTTCAAAAACCTCGACTCTTTTATCCTCAAGTAGATCAATAAAGCCACAGCCAGTCTTAAACGACGCCATAGAGGATTAAAAGGGCGGAGCCCAAAATCTTCTAGCTCAGGCTTTGAGTGTTTGAATCCTTACCTCACGTAGTTTATGAATATTGGGCTACTCCATGCTTTTTCCATATCAATTTGAGTTATTCGAACATAATATGAGTTTAAACCTGGTTTAATAGTATGGTCTATATATTCAAAGCTTTGATTTTTTGATCCTTGATCCGAAGGTCCTTTAGAGAAAGTTATTTTACGATTTAAGACCCCGATATTACAAATTATCGGCTCCTCTTCTAATTCTGAAGGTTTGAAGCAGCATTCAATATTTTCTGCGTCGGAGTAGGATATTAGCGATCTCCTATTTTTATTATCGCCAAACTCTGGCCGTGAAATGAGTTTACTCTGAACTATGGTTTTTAGTTTAGTTTTTTCATTAATAGCGAGGTCTATTATCAATCCACTTGTATACCCGCATGTGACTGAATGCCATTTTATTCCACATTCGGAGATTTCAGAGATATTGGACCTGGGGCTATCAAATCGTATTTTCTGAGCAGAAGTTAATTTTCCATCCTGTAACTCTATTTCCCCATCCCACACGATACCAGAAAAACTCTCATTCCTGCTTGCTCCGTCCCATGTTATTCTCATTTTATTTTTGCAATAATTATTATTGATGGGGTGGGAGTAAATTATTTGAGAATTGTTTATTAGCTCTATTTTTTCAATAGGTTCTGTTCCTTCAACAATACATCTAAATTTTGGTGGATTGCGTGTTGTATATTCCTCACCAATATTGTGAGTGTCAGCTTCGAAGAGAATTATTATTCGTGCACCCGTGGTTCCGTAAATTCTTTTATTTTTAAAGGCTTCCCATAGCCCAGATCGTGTAAGGTTTTTTGAAAATATAGCTGTCAGTCCACTTTTGGAGTATCTGCGGTCATTAAATCCCGGAAACTCTCCCCCGGGTCTCCCAGTGTAGCCGTCACCACCGGCTACAACCCCCATTTTATAACCTTTTTCTAAAGCTTCGTTTAAATACCACTCGAAGGTGCCATGTGTTGATGTTATCTCTATCGCTGTCTCAAGCTTTGGGTCATTAAAAGAAAGGTTTCCTTTCTTTCCTCCAACATGTCGTACAAATATTACTTCTTTATTTTTAAAAGTCTGATATAGTTCGGTGATATTCTGGGCAATTGTATTATTATCTGGTTTATCTTTGATTTTTAAGTTACTTGAACGAATTATAGGTTGATCATCAACAGGGTAATAGACATTATGATGCCCCCCATTCGGTGTTGTGGGAGACCATTCATAGCCGGGGATTGTTATAAATTTGCCAGGATTATTGAATTTTTTTTCATTTCTTTGTTGAATAGACCAATCCTCATTGGTGATGTTGTGATCATTTTTTTGAAAGCCACAAAAATCTATTATGCTAACGTCACGGGCGTATTCGAAGTATTTGTTAATTTTATCTGATGAATTTACTTGACCGTGAAGGTCTCCCCAGAACAACTTGTAGTTATCTCTATTACTTGTACATAAAATTGGATTACTATAGGACTCTATTCCAGTTTCAGTGTCTTTTACTAATATCCTATATGTACCTTCATTACAAAATTTAAGATCATTAAATCTATGAATTCCTTTATCTTTTTTTGTAAATTTATAGGGTGGTGGCATCGAAACATCGGGGTCTGATGAAATGAATTGGATTTCTCCTCTAAATGAACATGATGGGTTCCCCCACTTATCTTCAGCTTTAACTACAACGTAGCTTTGTTCGTTTACATGAACGATGGAGGGAGAGATAACTACAAATCGATCAGGTGGTCCACCGATAATTTTAAGCTTGGGAGAATTGGCCAACTCTATATATTTGCCACTACCTGAAGAGTCGATGAAAACTATGAAATTATGTGGGTCTTCAATGAATGTCTGAGCCCGAGAACCTATACTCCCCGAGCTTTTATCGCCTAAAATAATACATATTTTTTCTTCTTTGTGTAAGGAACCTCTTACTATAGTAATTTTAATTGTTTTTTGCTCTACAATTGTTGCTAAAGTAGCTTTACCGGTTGTAAATACGTTTATATAATTTTCATCTTGTGGCTCAGTAAACTGGGGGGTTCCCCAATCTGTGTCAGAATCCGTAGTAATTTTTAGACTGCCACCTCTTGAGATTCCTTTTTGACCAACAACATACATTATCGTCCATGTTCCATAAGAGCCTGCTACGACATCATCACGAGGCTCGATTGACGCATAACCATACTCGTTGAATTCATGTTCGTTTATTTCCATATTGTTTTTTATATTCATTTAATTAATATAAATTAAAGTAATTTATTTCAAACTGGATGCTGGGTTTAACCCCAACCAGTTGTGATTTATGTATAAAATCATAAAAAAAAAGATCTGGAGATATCTCAGTAGGTGTTAGGGTTCGAATCCTCCCGCACCTTTTTGGGTCGGCTGGTGGTGGTGGTTCGGTGCGTTTTATCTTGGGTTGCGTATACGATTATGTATACCAGAAAACGTTAAGGTGACGGTTTTTCACATAGATCAAGATCGAAACAGGGCTGTTCTGGGGCTGGTTTTAGGCTTGGAGCCTGTTTTGGGGCTGGGATGCACCTACCCCCCCTCCCCCCTCTGTGTTATTTTTATACTCTTGGGGTTTCGGTATCTCTGTGAAGTCGAATAGTCTGGTTCCCGAGTTGTCTATAACTGATTTTGAGA
>CAZVMT010000224.1:0-4781 GCA_964628765.1 uncultured Candidatus Bathyarchaeia archaeon
AGATATAGGAGGCTACAAGATGGTGTTCACACTGGCTGGAGCCACAGGGTTAACAGCCTTCCTGTTTCTCATAGTGAAGGAACCAGCTGTCGAGAAGGAAAGGTCCCTCACCCGTGAAGCCATCGCCTTCACATTCACCGAGTTAACCGTCGTTGTGGCTATGTTGATAATGTTCAGCAGATCCTTCACGGTCATGAAGATCACAGCCCCCCTGGGTGGGATGTTCAGCTTCACCATCAGAGAGATCTTAGGAGCAGACATATCACTGGTAAGCACCCTCGGACTCGTAGCGACCCTAGCGGGTATACCTGGTTCCTGGATCGGGGGAATAATCTCTGACCGATATGGGCACAAGAGGGCTTTGATAATCTCGTCCATCGCCTTCATGTGCGCAGGGTTCCTCTGGACAAGCATCGCACCGGGAGCAGTGACCTGGTTCATAATCGTGGCAATGATAAGCGCTTTCTTCGAGAGGTTCTGGACCGGCACCGTCTTCGCAATTATGGCTGATAGCACACCTTTGGCGATGTCCAGCACTGTTTACCAGATGTACATGAGTTGGAGCTGGATCGGAAACATACCGGGAAGCGTAATGATCGGATATCTACTTGATCTTGGGTTAAAGACTACGGCTCTCGTGACCAGCAGCCTGATGCTCGTTCCACTGGTTCTCGGTTTGTTGATCAAGCCCTTTGAGGCTGGGAAAGCCTCAGACATATAGTTCACTGGCTCTGTACCATTGTACATTTTCCCCAGCGATATCATATAGCAGACTCTCCGAAAGAAGGGTCGTGTGTACATTGCTTGTTGGCTCGGAGAAGCAAAAGAGATAGACGTCGAGGCATTAACAGGTGTAAAAGAGATAATTGATGTACTCTGACCCTATTTTACCACGTTTTTTATCACTCTTACTATTTTGTCCACATCAGGCAGTACATGCTGTTCCAGCTTCTTGTTGAAAGGCAGGGGCACATTGGGGTTTGCCACCCGGGCAACAGGCGCCCTGAGGTTGTGGTATCCCTTCTCAGCTACAACAGCAGCCACCTCTGCTGAGAACCCGCACCGCTCATAGTCCTCATCAACCACTACTAGTCTCCCAGTCTTTGCGATGCTCCTGAGGATACTCTCTTCATCGAGGGGCACCAAGGTTCTTGGGTCCAGCACCTCGACACTGATCTCGCCTTTGAGTTGATCAGCTGCCTTGGCTGCCTCATTCACCATCTTACCCACAGCCACAACTGTCACATCAGAGCCTTCACGTACAAGATTAGCTACACCAAATGGGATGCCATATGATTCCTCTGGGACATCTCCCTCCATGTTGGACAGGAGTGTATGCTCAAAGAAAACAACAGGGTTAGGGTCTTTGATGGCTGTCGTGAGAAGCCCCTTGGCGTCATAAGGATTGCTCGGGATAGCTATCTTCATCCCCGGCATATGGGCGTACAAGCCATAGAGGCACTCGCTGTGAGTGGCTGCTCCCCCTCCACGTGCACCATAGATGGCCCTGAGAACCATGGGAACGTTCACGTTCCCCCCAGTCATATAAGTTGTTTTAGCCATCTGGTTTAATATCTGATCCATAGCCACCAACCCGAAGTCGATAAGCATCAACTCAACAATAGGCTTGGCGCCAGCGATAGCGGCACCCACACCTGCGCCGATGAAAGCCGTCTCAGTGATGGGGGCATCCCTTACCCGCTCCTTACCAAACTCATCCTTCAACCCCTTTGTGGCTGGTCTCCAAGGCGCAGCCACGTTCTCACCGAAAAGGATCACACTTGGATCAGCTCTCAACGCGTCTCTTTGAGCCTCACAGATCGCCTGAGCATATGTTATTGTTCGAGTCACCTAGGATTCCTCCACAAATATGTCTTGATACGCATCCAGTAATTCCGGCTCCGGGCTACCCATAGCAAAATCAATGGCCTCCTCGACGCGTTTAGCTTCCTTGTCCCTGATCTCTGTGTCCTGCTCTTCATTAAGCACTCCATCTTTCATGAGTTTCTCCCTATAACACTTGATGGGACAATACTGGCTCTCCTCATCAGCGTTTAGCCTGTGAATCTTAAACTCCAATAAAGTCGGTCCATCGCCATTACGAGCCCTCTCAACAGCCTCACCAACGATCTCATAGACTCGCTCTACATCCCAGCCGATGTGGCTACCACCGGGCATACCATAGGCGGGTGCTCTTAGACTAATGTCGGTGATGCTGAGCTGGGGGTAATCGATCTTGTGGCCCAGCATAGTCTGCTCCTCCGGGCTGCTATTCTCACATACAAAAACCATGGGGAGCCTCCAGCAAACAGCCAGGTTCAGGGTCTCCTGTACTCCACCCTGATTGCTTGCACCTTCCCCGAAAAAGCTCACCGATATGTTGTCTGTTCCCTTTAGTTGGTTCGCTAACGCGTATCCAGCGGTCATGGGCACGCTGCCACCGACGATCCCGTTGGCCCCGAGGGCTCCCACCTCTGGGTCAAAGATATGATAGGCTCCGCCTTTTCCCTTGTTGCTCCCAGTGGCTTTGCCCGCGATCTCTGCCATCATCTTCTTCAAGTCAGCGCCCTTGGCTATGAGGTGCCCAAGAGGCCTGTGAGTGCTACCGATCTGGTCCTCCTTCCTGAGATGAGTGCAGACAGCGGCCGCGACAGCTTCACCGCCAGTGTAGAAGCTTACGTGGCCTATCTTGCCCTCGTTGATGAGGACGCGTACACCGTTCTCGAAGGTTCTTATGGCGACCATGGAGCGGTATAGCTCTAGTTTTGTTGAATCTGATATGTTTGTCATGGGTTATGGAGGGTGTCACACGGCTATGAGTTTAACTACTCACAGATTTGGACAAATTGATAGCTAAGTTCAACCCCACATGTAGTTTTTCGCAGTAGATGGATGGTTATGTGCTGAAGATATCGAGCCCATCCATGGTTAAACTGGTATATACCCTCGATCCGGTAAAAATAATATACAAGAGTCTTGGTTTCAGGCATGGCTGAGTTCAAGCTCTGGTACTGCAAATGCTGTCAGAGGAGAACATCTCACAAGATAAAAAACTACTATGACGGCACAGTAGTAATGGAATGCACTATTTGCCGTTTCAGAGAATTGACAAAAAAGGGATATAATTATCGCAGCTATGAGAGAGCCATCGCAAACACAGCAAACACCCAAACAAATAGCGTGGATAGTTCGAAGTAGCGAAATTAATCCAAGATGCACTGAGAACGAATAGAACCACACTAACCAGACATAGGCATGTGGATATGCTCAATAACCGTAATTGATGGTTCAGAGGATTTTGAGGCCGGTGAGCACATGGTGAATCAGCGAGATTCCCAGACCAATCAATAAGGCTGGATGGATTGACCGCGCATGATATCTGAGCATCCCCGCGTTAGGCATATAAAGCAATACAATCCCAGATGCGATGATTATCAGGTAACATCCTAGCCCGGACCAGATGACCCATTGCTCGCTGAGACCAGAGATGGGCTGGGACAATAGATGAGCCGCTATGGTTGGTAGGGTTAACTTGCTGATGTTGCAGTGGAGGTGGACACGGTTCTCTTTTTGAGCTGGATTGAGTATGTTCCAGAAATACAGGATCGAGGCATAGGCTACACCAATAAGGCTCAGCCAACCAAATATATGGGTGTCCAATTCACTCTCCCTCGTCTGGCGCAAACTCCTCGTAGCCCCAGTTTCGTTCATCCTGCAAGGCGGTCTTGATCATATTCCTGAAGCTGTTGATGGTGAATGGAAAGAACACGCCTATGCTGAGGATTGATGGCGCTGTGTTCCATGCGAAGTGGAGGATAGCTGAGACGATTGTCCCTGGTATCATGTCGGCCTGAGAAATAGTTCCCTTAAGGGCTTTTGCCAAACCCATTGACCGCGCGGCCATGGCGCTCCAGATAATGTGCATCACTCCCGTGAATGACCGGATGAATATCGCTAATAATGGTGGATATGCTCCGTTGAAGACCATCTCGGTGATGTACCAGAAGTTCTCAAGCCCAGCGAAACCCGCCCCAGCTGCTGCACCATAGACCATGCCATCCAGGTGGTTGTTGAACTCGTTCTTGAGGCGGGTGTTCCTCGCTATCCAGTAGACCCCGATTATCTTAATGGGTTCCTCGATAAGCCCTGCTCCACCGGCTCCCAGATAAGGAGCGGTTACCAGTGCATTCAATATGCCCGCGATTATGCCGCTGAAGGCGCCCCATCCGAAGCAGTAGGCTATGAGTGCGATGGGTTCTCGTTCGTATCTGTCGCTTCTCACTATGTAGACCAGTAGGATGACTGGTACAGCGTATCCGGCTAATGTGAAGCCGATGTAGGTTAGCCAGTCGCCGCCGTAGCTGAGGCCCAGCCCAGTGAGGAGGAGTATGGCTGCTGATACTAGGTATCTTGTGGTGGATTTTTGGGTGCGGGCGAGGAATATGCTGCTGCTTGGTGGCTGTGTTATTGGGTGTGGGTTGAAGAGGGCGGTTATTGCCTCGGTGGTCATCTCGGTGAGGGTGGGCTGGTTTATTGGATGCTCTACTATTCCCTTTTCATGCATCCATTGCTGGAGTTTGTATCCGCAGATGTGGCATTCTTCATCGTAGGGTGTTATGGGGGTTCCGCATTTGGGGCAGTAGAGTTGTGGAGGCAAGTTACATCTTATTGGTGTTGGCTGGTTATAGGGTTTCTTGGGGTCGGCTGGTGGGGGTTCGGTGCGTTTTTTCTTGGTGTGAAAGAGAATGAAGATGTGGGAGAAAGTAATAAACTAGATTGTT
>CAZVMT010000225.1:0-4744 GCA_964628765.1 uncultured Candidatus Bathyarchaeia archaeon
TTGGTGTAGAGCTCATGCGCACTGGTGCCTGCCTCAGATGCTGTCATGGTGTCCCAGTACATATCCATACCAGAGGAGGATAACGGAGCAATCGAGACAGCGAGATCACTTATGAACCCTCTACTCTCCATCTTGACTATCCCATTTGAGCCATATTCCTCGACAAAGTCCTTGAGCTCATCGTAGCTTGTGAATCGCCACATATTACCGAAAACCTGGTCCAGGTCATTCGTTGGGATGTATACGCCACCCATATTCCAGAGTACGCCACCAAGAGCACCACCTAAAATGAATGCTACTAGTGCGAAACTGGTGAGCCTACGGGTGTCAATGTTGATTTGCATGATTGGGAGTCTCATTTCTCTTCAAAATACTCCATACAGTTAGTGGATATAATCCTAGAGAATTGAACACCCTGAGACCCTTGTTCTAAGATGTTGAACAGGGGAAAATAATAAGCAACAGCAGCCCCACTCTTGGTTAGTTTGAACATATTATTCGCCGTATCCAGCCCAAGAATCCTGGTGCATCTCATGGGGGTAGTAAAAGCAGCCAAAGATCGAGGACATGACGTAGTGGTCTTCTTCAACGAGGAATCAGTGAAACTCCTAGTCCAGTACCCAATGCTATCCGAGCTAGGAGTCGAGATGCTGGCATGCCAAACCACCTGCCAATACGCTGGAATCAAAGAAGAGGACATGATACAGGGCGCCCGCATGACCAGCATGGCCGAGATGGTGTTACTGATGGAGGAAAAAGACAGGACATTGTTCCTGGGGTGACTGCTATGGGTGAGACTATGCTTATCATGCGTAAACGGTTGATACCGGGGAGCCGGGTAGAGGAGGGGCTCAGGCTCAGCGCAGCCATGCTGGGAATGGATCACATACCAAATGTGGTCTTCGTGGATAACGGCGTCGAGATACTCTTACCGGATGCCCTGTACAAGAACAACCTCAAGGATTACCTGATGGTGATGTCGGATATGGCTGGGGTCTATGTGCTTGAAGAATCACTCTTTGAGCGGGAACTCACACTAGAAGACCTTGAGCCCAGCATAGACGCCACGGTGATAGATTCAGAAGAGCTCGCGGAGATGGCTAAAAAATGCACCATAATAACCAGTTACTAGGAGATATATGATGGACACCATTGTTTTGATTAGCCGCGCACACAGCGATACAGCCTTCAAGCTCAGCAGAGAGATTCAAAAAGACGGCTCCGAGATACATATGGTATTCATGGGCAGGGGAACCCACTACCTCAGCAAGGGGGATACCTTAAAGATGCTGGAATATGCGAAGCTCTACACCTTCGAGACAGAGTTTGATAGCCCCAGAGAAGAGGTCAAGGCCATCGGTTACGATGAGTTCATAGAACTACTGGAGAAATGCGAACGCACGTTTAGCTGGATCTAGTCGATCCACCAGACCCAGCCACGCTTTTCACGGCTACGCTCTCCATGAATCAAACCACGCTGCCTGAGCCTATTCAAGAACACAATCGTGGTATCTGGGCATCTTAGCTGGCGTTTCTGCATCTCCTCACCCACCGTGCGGGTGCTGATGGGTTCACCAGCCTCCCTGAGAATGCTGAGTATCGCTTGGACTGCTTCATCGTCCTCGAATCGATCGGAAGCCATGCCTACTCAGGGGGATACAGGTTTTTATCTTCACCGGAATACTCTCCCCTATGAAGCTATTTACAGTTGGCCCAGTGGCGTGCTACCCCGAGGTACTGGAAACCATGGGTATGCAGATGATAAGCCACAGGAGCAAGGAATACGCGGCGATACACTACGAGACCGTCAAGCAGCTACAGGATTTCCTAGAGACAGAGAACCCAGTCTTCCTGTTCAGCAGCACAGGCACAGGGTTCATGGAGGCATCTGTGCGAAACTGCGTCAAGAAGAAGATGATAGTCTGTGTCAACGGCAGCTTTGGTCAAAGATTCGCCGAGGTAGCCATGGCGAATGGCAGGGAGGTTGTCATGATTGAGACCGAGCTGGGTGAGCCTGTTCAGCCCGAGATGATCGAGGCGGCTTTGGAGGCTGAGCCCGATGTCGAGGCAGTTGCAATCACCCATAACGAGACCAGCACAGGGTTGATCAATGACCTTCCAAAGCTCACAGAGGTCTGTAATGCACATGATAAGCTTGTTTTTGTAGACGCTGTTAGCAGCATGGGGGGCACAGAGCTCAAGGTAGATGAATGGGGCATAGACATCTGCTTCAGCAGCAGCCAGAAATGCTTCGGGGTCCCACCCGGGATAGGGATAGGCTCTGTAAGTCAACGAGCTCTCGATGTTTCTGCTGGTATGCCGAATAAGGGCTGGTACTTCGACCTCAAGGTCTGGGAGAAGAACCACGCTGATGGCAAGGGGACGCCCATGACGAGCACCATCCCTCAGATAGCTGGACTCAACACAGCGTTGAAGATGGTGGAGCGTATGGGTGGAAAACAAGCTTATTTTGGGCTATACAAGCGGCGCAACACCGCCATCAGGCAGGGCATCAAGAAATATGGAATGGATACCTATCCAGTAAAGGGGTATGAGAGCCCAACAGTGAGCTGCATCGCGGCACCCGAAGGCATGACTGGCCCCGATGTCTATAACGGCATGAGGAAACAGGGCTTTGAACTAGCTCAGGGATACGGTAAACTCAAAGGCACCACCTTCAGGATTGGTAACATGGGCTGGATACCAGACGAGTACATATCCGAGATGCTGGAGGCACTGGGAAAAGTAGTCTCATAACCCTAAAATGAAAGCTAGTTTATAAAATAAAATAGGCCTACGCCTAAAAGAGAAGAAAAAAGGGTAGGCTCACTTATTTCTGTCCAGTTCCGACTGTGGTATTCGGTTTCCGGTACTCGTAGATTACTTCAGACCTTGTGCAGCCACACTTTGGGCATCTTACATCCCATGAAGCCATGAAGACCTCGCCACAGTCATTGCATTTATATTTCATACCCCTCTTTCACCTCCTTTGGATACTGATACGCTTTTCTCCGAGCCCTCATGGTAACAATGTATCATCATTTCACCACCAACACTGGTTTCTTACAGTGATTCACAACATAGTTGCTTACACTGCCCAGCAACAGGGATGAGAGCCCGCTATGCCCCCTGCTACCGACTATTATTAGATCGACATCCTCATCCTCCGAGGCTTCCACTATCTTGAGGGCGACGTTTCCTTTCTTCAACTGAGTGTTTACGGGAACATCGGGAAACTTGGACCTCAGTGTCTGTTTTGCCTCTTCCAATACCCCGAGATGGTAGGCAGTGTAGGCTTTATCCAGGTCCAAACTAAAGTCTCGGTTGAACTGGACCTCGCCCAATATCATCGGGGTTGGTGGAGGAACAACTGATAGAATAGTGATGGACGCACCCCACTTCTGGGCATAGAGCGCGGCATGCTTCAGTGCGTTTTTCGCCTGTTCTGATCCATCCGTTGGGACGAGGATGTGCCTCAGCAAAGTTGTTACCTCAGCGGATGTTACAATGGGGTATGGTATATACCTATAGCAGTAATCATTAATACCAATATATACTATATTGATAATTGACAGGGGGAATCAGATTGGAGAGAAGAAAGATCACGCCACTAGGCAAGTACTCACACGTAGTCACGCTCCCAAAAGACTGGCTGAACATGAACAACCTGGTAAGCGGGGACTATATCTCGCTTGATATCAGGGATGATGGCTCGCTCTTGATGCACCCATATCTGGAGCCAAAGGACAAGAACAACGAGATCACCATCCACATCAACACCGATGAGCAAATAGACATGATACAGCGCAGGATAATAGGCTGCTACCTCAACGGCTACGACACGATCATACTCAAATCTGGCACCAACTTCAACAGGGAACAACAAGACAGCATACGCAACATAGTCAGATCCCTCTACATGCGGATAATAGAGTCCCACGCAGACCAGGTGACGCTTCAAGCGTTTATGGATGAGAGCCTAGCCTCGGTGGAGTCTGGGGTGGAGAGGATGCATATCATCACCTCATCCATGGGGAAGGATGTGCTCAAAGCCATGAAGAACTGGGATACCGAGCTAGCGAAATCAGTCATATCCCTGGAGGAGGACGTTGACCAGTTCCTATTCTTCCTGACACGACTCCTGAGGACAGCTGTCCACAATCAATCGCTGGCATTGAAGCTAGGTGTGACCATGGGTGACTGTTTTGATTATCACCTGTTGGTGAACCGCATCGAGTACGTGGCGGACTGCCTAGGGGACATAGCCGAGTCACTGATAAAGCTAGAACAACACAAGGAGAATGTCTCTGAGGAATTCATGGAAAACCTCTATGAGGTGGCCTCAAGGACCCACACTTACTTTGATCAAGCCATCGATGACTTCATGTCCTATAGCCTGAAGCACTCAGGGGAGATAATCAACTACTCAGAGGATACCATAGCGGAGAACAAGATCATCGAGACATTGCAGTATGTCGGAAAATCAGAGAAACAAGTGACCATCCTTTGCTATACCATCATAGATAACTTCATGCGCATACTAACCTACGCAGCCGATATAGCGGAGATCACCATAGACCGCCACTATGTACAGCCACAACAATAACGACTCTACCAGTATTTTCAAACAATAAGTAACCAATCAAATCCCTTCTAGGGTTGATCCAACGAAAACAAGCCTGTTTAAGACTCTACGCATCCACCCCCCCTGGATGTTAGGCTGACAACAGCCAGAACCTAGACA
>CAZVMT010000226.1:0-4719 GCA_964628765.1 uncultured Candidatus Bathyarchaeia archaeon
TTTTATCCAGGAATTACATTATCGAACGATTCCCATGCTCTTATAGTGATTATAGAACGATCTGAGCGTTGAAGCAATAAATCAAACTGGATTACAATTATATGTAGCAATGCTGACGAAATTTGAGTTAATACTTAGAAGTTTTTCAGATACTAACATCTAGTACTAGATTTTCAATACCTCGATAAAACTACTCAACACTTTTGAATTAACATTATAACTTAGTTTAAGTAATCAAATGCTTTTAGATTTGTACCGGGGCTGGTTTCGTTTTTTTTCATGGCTTAACATTTTGAGGTAATTATCCTTCTCTGTAGCTGGGTGCTCTGGTAAAACTGTAATACTGTAAATGTATTTTATTATTCATGTCTGATGAGTTTGATGTTTTAATAAAGAATGGTTTGATCGTAGACGGAACAGGCACACCCGGCTACAAGGGATCACTGGGAGTCAAAGACCAGCACATAGTAGCATTATCAAAGGAAGAGCTCAAGGGAGACGCGGAGACCATCATCGACGCAAAAGGCTTGGCTGTAACCCCAGGCTTCATCGATGTCCACAACCACGGCGACCTCAGCATCCTCTACTACCCCAGAGCAGAGGGATTCCTCTACCAGGGCATCACAACGTTTGTGGGCGGCCAATGCGGGGATACCCCAGGTCCATTCGGTGACTGGATCGGGCTACCATGGGTGCTAGGCGACCTATACTCCGATATCGACCCCACCATGTACGTCAAGAAACACCTGCAGCCAAGAGACCTGCTCAACAAACGCCACAGAGAAGTCTATGGCTGGGAGATAGACTGGAACACCATGGCAGAGTTCTTCCAACGAGTAGAAAAAACAGGGATCAGCCCAAACTACGCGCCACTGGTGGGCCACGGAGACATAAGGGCCCTCGTAATGGGCCCAGACTATGAACGCGAAGCCACCACGTCAGAAATAAAGCAGATAGTTGAACACACCGAACAAGCCATGCAAGACGGATGCAGGGGAATATCAGTTGGACGAGACTATGACCCAGGCATCTACGCTGGCTTCGATGAGATCCTCGCATGCGCCACGGCAGCAGCCAAGTACGGAGGCGTCTACGCGAGCCACAGCCTACGAACAGGGCACAGGAAGCCGAGGCGCCCAGGAGAGTTCCCACCAAACAAGACCAAAGGAGTCCTGGAAGCAATTGATGTTGGGAGAAAAGCCAAGATGCCTGTACAGGTAAGCCACCTGGGTGTGCTCTTCGATGTCACACCCGGCGATGACAAACTTGCCATGGAGGCGCTACAGGCTACCCTCAGGATCATTGACGATGCACGTGAGGAGGGGCTTGATGTCAACTTTGATGAAATACCACATCACCTTACCGGTGGCCTCAGTACATCACCCTGGCTGGTCCACAGCCTCAAGCCTTGGCTGAAGATCGCTGGCCCACCGGAGCAGCTGGCATTGGCTCTAGAGATGAGGGAGTTCAGGGACGAGATCAAGGCCAGTATCTGGGCTGGCAAGCATTATGGGTTGAACCCGAACATCACCCCGGGCTGGGCTGGTGCAAGATACATCGCCGTCACGGAGATCAGTGAGAATCTGGATAAGACCGTTGCCCAGATCGCAGAGGAGACAGGCGTCGATGACCTTGAAGCCCTGTTCAACATCCTAGCAGCTGATCCCTATACGCGGGTGGAGCGGAGAAGCGACGATGACTCAGAGAAGCTGGAGTTCTACAAGCACCCAGCGATGATGATAGGCATAGACGCCTTCGCAGTAGACCAGACGAGACAGAGCAACGAGACACCCCCAAGCTACCCCAACCAGAACAGCTACGGTGGATTCGCGTGCTACCTCAGAAGAAGCGTCCGCGAGGCAAAGATAATGAGCATCGAGGAGGCTATCCGGAAGATCACCAGCAGCCCAGCTGAGAAATTCAAACTCAGTGACAGAGGCGTGCTACGCATCGGGGCGATAGCTGATATCACCCTCTGGGACCCTGAAACCATCACAGATGTGGGGAACCAGATCGAGCCACGTCAGCTCCCAGTGGGCATACCTTATGTGATCGTGAACGGAGTTCCAGTCATCAAGGATGGGGCTCACACAGGGGCGACACCTGGTAAGGTTCTCAGACGAGAATAAACCCATTTATTATTAGATACAGGTGTAAATCGATGGTTTTATCCCCACCTTTATCTTACTTATAATCATGGTTGAGTGGCACTACGTTAAAGATGTAAAGAAGGACAAAGCAGAGGCTTTCTGTACAGAGAAGATGAGAGAGTTTACAGATCGAGTCTACAAGATAGCGTCCGCGAGATCGAACAACCCAGATATGATGGCTGTATATTACCGCGAAAAATAGCAGACTTATAGTTTGATGTTAATTCCCTGCTCTAAGCCCTCACTCAATATAGTTCCCGCACCACCTTACCTCAGTGGATAGTGACCCTGTGTCTAATCTTCGAGTCATGTGCACTGTTTACCAGGCGCTTTTCGTCATGTATCAGTGCTTAATCTGGGGTGTTCTGGAGCTAATTTCACCGAACCAAGCGGTAAACAGGGTTTGATACGGTACCCTCCCCCTATCCCATGAAATAGTGACTACGCTGGCTCAAGACGAAGAAAAAATACATAATAATGAACCCTTCTATGCTTATTGTACATAAAACCCATATTATAAAGAAAACACGCGTGGACTATTCTCCACGCGCAAATAATATTCTAAGACACGACATTAATCGGCTTTCCATCAATGAAATTCTTAATATTATTTACAGTCGTTTTCAACTTCTTTTCAAGAGATTCTTCAGTATAGTAACCGACGTGAGGTATGAAGACAACTCTCTCGCTTTGCAGAACATCTTCAGGTAGATCGGCTGGTATCCCCCAATCAAGAGCTGCAAGTATCTTCTTATTCCTAATCGCGTCTATCAACGCCTCGCTTTCAACAAGTGGAGCCGGTGAAGCGTTTATCAGCATCGCATCTTGCTTCATCAAACCGATCTCCTCTTTACCGATTAACCCCGAGGTTTTGCTATTTAATGGCGTATGCAGTGTCACAATGTCGCTCTCTTTCAGAAGCTCCTGTAATGACACATAATCGATATCATCAACACTCTTCATGATATCATAACCCAGAATATTCATCTGGAATGACTTACCAATTTTAGCGACCCTTTTACCGATTTTACCGACACCTACTATCCCAAGCGTTTTCCCAGCAAGTGTATGCCCTTTCATCTCCGGACGCTTACCGCCGATATCAAATACTTTTTCATCCCGTACGATGGAGTCCCCTTTCAGCAGATGCCTGTAATGAGCCACAATGAACCCAAAAACAAGTTCAGCAACTGCATCAGCCGCGTATTCAGGTATATTACAGACTGTAACACCATTGTTTCTTGCAGCTGCTATGTCTACGTGATTGTAGGCTGTAAAAGACACAGATATCATCTTTAATTTTTTTAACTTGCCTATCATCTCAGCGCTCATGTTCTGGCGAACTAGAGTGACGATCTCTGCATCTTTACATCTCTCAAAAAGTTCATCTTCCCCCTTTGGAGAAGTTTCATAATATTCATATTTTATATTTAGTTTTGAAAATTCTTTCTCAACTATTTCTCTAGGAAGTCCCAGGTTTTCAACTATTGAAATCATTTATTTGTTAACTCCTTGTGTTAAATTTAGTTATTTGCCTATATATTTTTTATTATATATTTTTTGCATATATGGTAAATTAATAGTATCATGTATGCACATATAACATAACGTCTACACATGAGCAATATATTAACATTCTATTATTTTACTAAATTTTAAATAGTACATGAAGCACGATAATTCCGGTGGTATGTAATATTAATAAACAATGATGTTTGTGTTAAATGCCAAAGTTGCATTCCCTATTGTCCAGTAGGCGCAATAAAAGTTGGACCTGATAATATATTCATAGATCAGGAAGAATGCGTTGAATGCTCTGTCTGTTTAAGATCAGGTGCCTGTAAAGTCGATGCACTATATATGCCTAAACTTCCATGGCCCAGATCATTAAGGGCAGCATTCAGCGGAGGCGGCTTCTCATACTATGTTGAAGGTATAAAATACGATGAAGCAACCAAAAAACGCCGAATGTACATAAGATTATGGCATAAACTATCACAGCCAAGGATGTCTTTCGATGATTACGTATTTTACAATAAGAGAGGCTTCACAGGTGGGGGTCGTGGAACGATGGAGATGAAAAACAATGATCAGACCAATCGATTTAAAGAGGGAGATTTCGGCATAGCCTGTGAAATGGGAAGGCCATCTGTCGGATTCTATTTCAGGGATCTCGAGAAAGTATCAATGGCTTTAGCTAAAGTGGGCTTTGAATTAGAGATGGAAAACCCAGCATCTATCCTGATAGATCCTAAAACGGGAAAAATTAGGGACGATTATAGTGAAATCAGGAATGAACGTGCTCTTTCGGCAATAATAGAGGGAATAGTTCACAGAGATAATCTCCTCGATGCCTGTAAAGCGTTAGAGGAAGTATCAAAAGAAATAGACACTGTATTCAGCTGGAGTTTCATTAACAAATGTGATGAAAATGGTATCCCCCCGTTGATGAAAATCCTTGAAGATGCTAACATTAAAGTGAGGATAAATGGGAAAACCAATATTGGAATAATGACAGACAAACAATCCAGAGCATTAACACCAGAAGAACGAAAGGAGATTGCACAAT
>CAZVMT010000227.1:0-4700 GCA_964628765.1 uncultured Candidatus Bathyarchaeia archaeon
GAGCACAGCATACTGGGCTCAAGAGTCGGAGTATTTGAAGCCATGAAAGCAGGGACAACCACCTTCGGCGAGATCGGAGGAAACATGGGGCCAGTGGCAGACAAGGTCTTCATACCATCAGGGGTCAGGGCAAGCCTCGCTAACACCATCAACCAGATCGGTCCGGAGAGCAGACCCGACCCAAAGAAGCTCTACATATTCTTCGAGGATATCGGCGAGAAAAAATTCAAGGAAGGCGTTGAACTCATCGAGAAATACGATGGCGCAGGAGAAGGCAGGATCACAGGGATACTCAGCCCCCACGGCGCAGACATGATGAACAAGGAACTGCTCCTGGCTGTTAAGGAGAAAGCCAAGGAGATGGGTAAACTAGCCCACATCCATGTCGCACAGGGTGGACGAGAGGAGCTGCAGATGAAGATGCGGTACGGCATGACCACCATAAAGTACCTGGACAGCATCAACTACCTCGATGATCAGCTTATCGCGGCTCACTGCCACCAGACCACAGATGACGAGGTAGCTTTGATAGCTGAACGCGGCGTCAGGTACGCTTCTTGCCCGGCTAGTATCGGGGGCATCGACGGCATCACACCACCCCTCGGATTATTCATCATGAGCGGAGGAAAATACGCTACCATAGGCAGCGATCAGGCACCTGGTAACGGACACCACAATATGCTCGTGGAGATGAAGGTAGCTGCACTGCTCAACAAGACAAGGCACCGTGACCCAACTGTGCTACCAGCGTGGAAGACACTGAGACTAGCCACCATCGAAGGAGCCCACGCCATAGGACTAGGTGATAAGATAGGTAGCCTCGAACCAAGTAAGAAAGCGGACATCATACTGCTGGACCTCAAGGTACCCCACATGACACCAATAATTCATAACCCAATGAACAACATCGCCCCCAACATCGTCTATAGCGCACGAGGCGACGAGATAACAGACGTCATCATCAACGGCGACCACGTCATCGTTGACAAGGCTGTCCAGACCATGGATGAGGCTAAGGTAATCGAGGACGCCCAGCGTGTGGCAGTTGAGATCGCTGATGGCGCAGCCAAAAAGTTCCTTGACGGGGACGGGTGGCTAGCGCGGGAAGCAAAGAAGGGTCTATACTAATCTTCTCTTTTCCACCACCTATCATTTCTAAATTGGTTAATCGGGTAGGAGTATTGGTCCAAATAATGTAAGCCATAGTAGAAAACCAAATGATCCTCCGATAATTATACTCAAAAAAGCTCTGAATCTATTCATCTTATCAAATGAACGAACAATGAATATCCACGTAGCTGTAATAATTAAGGAACCCGGGATGGATGTAATGAATATCGAGACCCCAAGATGACCAGCTACCCTTGCACTATCAAATACAGTTGACGCGCTTGCTCCAAGAATAGAACTCACAACATAGATCAGAGCGCCCATGAATTGAATAGAAGCTAATAGTCCAAGAGCCCGGGAAAAATCTGGATACAGCTTATACCTCAAAGCTATGAGACAAACTACGATTATAAGGAAACTAGCGATTGGTCCACCTGCACTCATCCACGCCCGATCCAAGGAAGTAATGCTCGTCGGCGCGTTTCCACCCCATGTGTGATACGCAATATAGAGATCAGTATACCCAACTAGATACGCCGCAAATGCATGCCCCATTTCATGTAAAACAATGCTAAGCGGAGCAGCAAAGACAGCATATTTCATTATTTTAGGGTCAAGCCTAACCTTGCGAAAAAGTCTGTTAACTTATCACCCAACTTAACCAATTGTGATCTACCTTTCTCTCAACTGCATATTAATACTATTTTGTTATTATACAAGAAATTTAAAACTAAAAACCTGGTATCTTGAATTAGAACTATTAAGATGAAAACGCGTCTCCATGCGTGATGAAACCCTCCAACTACCCATGATTTACTCAAATAGGTTATTGCTCCTCCATATGACGAGAATCAATCCACCGATCATCGCCAAAGCGTAGTGATACCTGTTAAAGGCGAGTAAATTGTTCACGAACTCAACCCAGAAGATATCAGACAGATCTGCATCAAATATAAACTCAAAATACGGCACAGTAGAGACTATTACACCGATAAGCTTACCGACGATGAACCCCAGCAGAAACTCTATCACCATTTCCCTTGTGAGAACCTGAGTCATATTGAAACGGTTAGAGGCAGGGTATAATAAATTATCCAAGAAAACAGTGAAATTAGACTAACGCCCGCCCGATCAAGGAATCTAAGCCCTGTCTACCCACGGCACCGACAATCTGAGCAACCTGTTTACCGTTCTTGAACACCATGAAATAGGGTATGCTCATCACACCGAACTGGGTCGCGGTTCTAGGGTTATAATCTACATTAAGCTTAGCAAAATAGGCTCTCCCAGCGTACGCCCCAGCCATCTTATGCACAACAGGCGCCATCATCTTGCATGGACCACACCACTCAGCCCAGAAATCCACCAACACTGGTTTATCAGTTTCTGATAGCGCATTATGGAAGTTGGCGTCCGTTAGCTCCATTATCTCTCCGTCTCGCCAGAAAGTTGGCTTGGGAGCCTGGTTCATCATTTTCTTGAGCATCTCTTGTTTTATCTTCTCTAATTCGTCGTCTGAGCTCATTTTACTCCTCATAAAAAGGGTGAGTTAAGAAGATTATCGCTTCTTAAGGCTATCACTGTAATCTGGGCGGGTTGAATCGTATTTGTGGGCGCCCTCGGGGTCGTTGATGATCTCCTTGAGGTACTCCTCGCAGCCAGCCCAGTCACCCGCCTTGCCGTGGGCATCCACATAGTTCTGGGGCATGGGGTGAGTGCCTATTACAACAGGTAACCCGACGTAGTTCTCGATGTACGTCTTATGGTCCTTGATGTATGGGCACGGTGGGTACCCTGCTAGATAGCATGACGCAAGGTAGATTACCTCTGCTCCGTATTTCTTCATATCGGCTGGAGCATATTCTAGGCGTTCGCCTGGGCAGCCACCGCAGGCTATCCAGCCTACGACTTCCACTGGTTCATCTTTGTATTTTTTGAATACTCCGTCTCGCTCGATTATTGATCTAAAACATTTATTTCCTATGCAGGTTCGATTCCTGTCACATATCATGATTCCTATTTTTACCAATTGGGATCATTAAGATATATTAGGCTTGACTAAAAACCTGTCGATGGGTTTTACCCCACTGGGTTTTTATTTATGGCTGCGAAAAAGGTTCCGCGAGTCTTGACAGAGGACAATGCGTTTTCACAGCTATGCCGACCCGTCCGGAGGCTGATACAAGAAAAAGGCTTCGATGAACCCACAGAGCCCCAGCGCAAGTTAATCCCAAAAATCCTTGAGGGAAAAGACGTACTCCTAATCTCAGCCACAGCCACAGGGAAAACAGAGGCAGCGGCGTTACCTGTACTCCACCAGTTCCTATTGAATGGAGGTAGGCAACCCGGCATCAGTATCATCTACGTTACTCCGCTTAGGGCGTTAAACAGGGATATTCTGGACAGGATGACATACTGGGCAAACAGGCTCGATATTAGACTCGGTGTACGCCACGGCGACACAAGCCAGAAAGAACGCAGTTATCAGCGTCGTAGCCCACCAGACATGCTCATAACCACCCCCGAGACACTCCAAGCCATACTACAGGGAAGAACAATCAAGAACCACCTCAAGACCGTACGATGGATCATCATAGACGAGATACACGAGCTAGCCGACAACAAACGAGGCAGCCAGCTGAGCCTAGCACTGGAACGAATCAAGGCTATCGCTGAGAACCCACCACAGCTAATTGGTCTCAGCGCAACCATAGGTACACCGGAGAAAGTTGCCAAGTTTCTCGGGGGAGAAGACAGAGAAGTAGAGATTATACAGGTTTCTGCGCTCAGGGAGACGCAGTTTGAGATCGTTTACCCGAAGCCCGAGCCAGAGGACTATGAGCTAAGCAATAAGTTATTTACACATCCAGACGTGGCTGTTCGCCTCAAGGTCATGAAGGACCTAATAGAGAATCATGACACCACGTTGATATTCACCAACACCCGGAGCACCAGTGAGGCTCTCACGAGCCGCTTTAATATTTGGGACACTGATTTCCCGTTAAGCATTCACCATGGCTCACTGGCCAAGACTAGCCGAATCGCTACAGAGAAGGGTCTCAAGACAGGAAACCTACGGACTGTTATCTGCACCAGCAGCCTTGAGCTGGGTATAGACATCGGTAGAATAGATCTGGTAATTCAGTATAACAGCCCCAGACAGGTAACTAGACTTCTCCAGCGTGTGGGGCGTAGCGGTCACAGCATCGACGAGATCAGCAAGGGTGTCATCGTGGCCATGAACAGCGATGACGCCATGGAGAGCATGGTCATCTGCAGGCGTGCATTGCTTGAGATTATGGAGCCGCTGCAGGTACCTGAGAAGCCTTTCGATGTATTGGTTAACCAGATGATAGCTGAGCTCATGCAGACCAGCCGCATGTACATACTCCAATTCAAGAACCTATTCAAGAACGCATACCCATACAGGGAGCTAACAGAGGAAGACATCATCGGAGCAGCCAACTACATGCACGACAGGTTCCCGAGACTTGCTTGGTTCAGCCCAGAGGACGAGGTTCTCATCAAGCCCTGTGGCAGCCGCAAGACCATGTACAGGTACTTCTTCAACAACCTGAGCATGATCCCCG
>CAZVMT010000228.1:0-4693 GCA_964628765.1 uncultured Candidatus Bathyarchaeia archaeon
CTCGTAGGAGACAGGTCGTCTTTGGAGTAAGTAAACCTCTCGTACTTGTTTTGGCCGGGTTCTTGCTACTTGCTATGATACCCAACGTTAATAGCGCTATTGAGGCAGCTGATAGCCCTACTCAGCTAGCTTCTAGTGGTATAAGTGTAAAGGTTGATGGTGAGTATGCTAAGGATTGGCCTGATGCCTTGGAGTGGATGAGGACTAACATCGCAGATGGTGCAGTGGTTTGTAGTTGGTGGGATTATGGTTACTGGATTGAGGCCATGGCGGGGAAGACCACTATGGCTGATGGTTCAACAAGTAATACCAAGCAGATCGCCAACATTGGACAGATAATGATGCTTCAGCCAAATGAGTCCATCAAGATACTTGAACAATATGGAGCAGACTATATCGTGGTTTTTGTGACCTATAACCCAAATAATATTCAGAATCAGTGGCCTTTCGGTGATAACGCCAAGTGGCAGTGGATGGTACAGATAGGTGGCTTGGACATTGATGATTATGTGGATTATAAGCAGGGAGTCTATAAGGAGGCTTTCATTAACAGTACTTTGGTGAAGCTCATGTATCAGATTCCTCCATTTGATGTCTTTGACCCTGTTCATGTGAGTGAGCACGGGTTCGTCGTGGTCTATGAGATTAATTACCCGGAGTAGTTTCTATTCCGGGTTTATGTGTAGGTTTTGTTGACCAAAATGGTTAATTAGGGTCCAAGTATTGTAGTTTTGACTCATTGGGTGTAGATTTGATGCAGCCAGTATCCGGGTTGAGCCGCTTTTATGAACAAGGTAAGGAAGACAGAGTATAGACCAGTGCCTGTGCGTGAGACGCTTATACAGATGAAGGATATCTCAGAGCTTATGATTGACTTGGCTTATAGCGCTGCGTTGTTTCATAATAAGGAGTTGGCGGGGGAGGTTATGACGCTGGAGTCCAAGGTAGATGACCTCGTTTACTTGCTGTACATGAATTTGATGTTGGCTGCTCGGGACCGTGATGACGCCGAGAAGCTTTCCGGTGTCGCTAAGATCGGGAGCTTGACCAACGCGATTAGTGACGCTGCGGCTGATATCGCGAGCCTTGTTTTGCATGATATTATGGTTCATCCCGCTGTTCGTGAGGCTTTCCAGAGGACTGAGGAGCATCTTGTGCGTGTACGAGTGGATGAGGACTCGTTCCTTGCTGGTAAAACCATTGATGATTTAGAGCTCGCGGCCGAGGTCGGTGTGGATATCATAGCTATCAGACGGGGAGAGATATGGCATATTAACCCTGATAAGGAGATCCTGCTACCGGAGGATATTCTGGTTGCACGGGGCACCGCTGATGGTTTGGAGAGTTTGAGTAAGGCAGCGAAGGGGGAGGTGGATCATCTTGAGTGAGTCTGATAGGCGTCACTGGGAGAAGATTACCCGCGAGTTAGTGACCTTGAAGGATACCAGTGAGATGATGATGGACCTCGCGTATTCTGCCCTCTTACTGAATAGTAGTTTTCTCGCTGAGGAGGTTATGAGCCTTGAGGAGCGGATGGATGAGCTGCATATTGATTTCCAGAGCGAGGTTCTGAGCCGCACCGATGAGGAGACCGATCCAAGAGAGCTCTTGGGCATTATCCGGATGGGTAATGTTACTGAGAGGATCGCTGATGCTGCTAATGAGATAGCTGAGGTGGTTCTACGTGGCGGAGAGCCACATCCTATCCTTGGGATGGTTATTCAGGACGCTGAGGAGACGGTTGAGCATGTTACAGTCTCTGAGGATTCGCCTGTTGTTGGTAAAACGTTGAGGAATGCCCAGATAGCTGATGAGACAGGTATGTGGGTGCTGTATATCAGGAGGGGGAACCGGTGGATGAGACCGCGACCGAGTACTAGACTTGAGCCAGGTGACCTCGTCGTTGCTAGCGGGTACAGTGAAGGCGAGGAAGACTTCAAACAACTGTTATCTGGTAAAAAGGAATAATTCGAAGATTACTCTTCTTTGGCTTCCGCCTCTTCAGGCTCTGCCTCAGGTTCTGGGGCTGGTTCAGCTTTCTTCTTTTTCTTGGGGGCTTCCGTTATGACGAAGTTCAGGAAGGTTGTTTCTGTGCTGGCGGTGTTTCCCCTTACTACTTTGCGTTTCTGTTCGCCCTTGTTTTCTGGCTTGTAGCCGACTCCTCCTGTGAGTACTATGTGTGATTTTGCGCTTCCATGGACGTCGGGGCGCATGGGTATTCCGTCTTTGTCTGTTCCGCCCGTGAATTTGAGTTGGTATCCCTGCATTCCCGCTATTGAGCCGTCTATGGTTTGCCCTATTCTTGTTCCTACTAGGGTTCTTAGCTGTGATTCTTCTATCTCTACTCGCTGGCTCTTTCCATCCGCCGGATTTGAGATGATGAGTATTGGCATTTTTCTCTATTCTCCTATGCTGCCCAGAGTATGTCTTTCTTGCGTTTCAACGCGACCAGCTCCTGGAGGGCTTCTTGGGCGCTCTCTGTGAGCCTGTCAGCGAATTTTGTCCGCAAGAGTTTCGCATCTTTCTCTGGAATGTCTACGTACAGGAGATCACGCTCTTTTATATGTCTACCTACGATGGGCTGGGGCATCGCAACAGCTACCTCTTTGCCTTCGTCGGCTCTGGGGATGGCGTTTCCGCTGTCTTGGATTTGACTGATCCTGCCCAGTCGTTCTCCTGCTTGGTTGATGCAGTTAACGTTGGTGGTGATTGAGCCTGAGAGTATCTTTGCTCCGAATATGGCTGGTTTGGCTCTTCTGAATATGTAGCCTTCCATTATCTCGAATTTGCCGGGTTTGACGAGTGTGTCGAATTCTTTGCGGGCTTTGGCTTCGCGTTCCTCTTCTGCCCAGCGGATGTACTCGTCCATGAGGTTGTAGATGATGTCGTTCCAGAAGATGGGTACTTTCTGGTCTCTTGCTTCTTTCTCTGCGTCTGGCAGTATCTTGACGTTGAAGGCCAGTATGGCTCCGAGGAATGGGTCCTCGTGTTTGACGCTGAGGGCTTCCATTACGTCTCTGCGGCTCACGTCCCCGATGTCAGCGATCCTGATGGGGATTTCTTTGTCTCTGAGGCTATCGACTATCGCTTCGAGGCTGCCGAGGGTATCTGTCTTGACCATGATGCCTGTTTGCTCGGTCTTGACCTTGAGGCGCTCCATCTCCGAGGCCACATCCTCCAAGGCCTGCTCCAGTGTTATGTCTCCGCCTACTGCTATGAGGGGTGAGCCCGGGATTGCGTCATCTATGTCAGCGGCGGCGATCTTGATCCCGGCTGCTGCGTGAGCTTCTGGTATGCTGTTGAATTTTTTCTTGGAGTCCCTTATTTCTTCAAGGGGCTGGGGGACCAGTATCGCCCTGATTTTGGTCGCTATTGGGCCCTCCTTTCCGCCGATTACTATTGTGTCTTCTGCATGAAGTATTCCATTGTATATGATCGCGTTGAGTGTTATACCCAGCCCTACTTCTTCTCTCACCTCAAGGACAGTTCCTTGGGCTGGGCCTTCGGTGACTTGGAGTTTCTGTTCCAGGTATTGCTGTGTGAGGCCGATGAGTACCGCAAGTAGCTCCCCAATTCCTTCCCCTGTCTTGGCGCTGACTGGTACTATGGCTACGTTTTTAGTGAAGTTGCGTACTCTGTCGAAGCGTTCGCTGTTTATTCCTTCTCGGCTGAGGGTTCCCATCATGTTGTAGAGCCTGTTGTCGAGGTCTTCCTTTACCCATTTTGATTGTGCTTGGTAGCTTTTCATGAAGGGCCTGTTTTCCTCGCTGACCCAGCCATCGATTCTGTCTATCTTGTTGGCTGCGATGATGAATGGGACTTTTCTTGATTTGAGTATGTTGAGGGATTCATAGGTCTGGTTCTCGAATCCGTGCATGGCGTCCACGACTAGTATGGCGATGTCTGCGACACTTCCGCCTCTTGATCTGAGGTTGGCGAATGCCTCGTGGCCGGGGGTGTCTACGACCAGTAAGCCGGGTACCTTGACGTCGAGGTTGACGTTCTGCATTAGTTTCTGGGTGATTGCGACGAGGGTGTCGAATGGGAAGTAGCTGGCTCCGATTTGCTGGGTTAGCCCTCCTGCTTCACGCATCTGGACGGCTGTGCCTCTTATTTTGTCGAGGAGGCTTGTTTTTCCTGTGTCTACGTGTCCTAGCATGCATACTATTGGTTGTCTCATCGGCATTTTCCGCACCCGCTGTGTATGACTGTTGGACGGTTAATATAGGTATCTCGGTTGGGGTATGATTAAATCTATACGATTCTATTGTATGATATGCGTAATATCAGGAGCCTCATCTATCGACCCTTTAATCTCCTATACCTTGCCTTTCTAGCGTTCCTACTATTAACGGTAGCTGGGTATTTTCTCAGTTTTCTTAGAGGCATATTGATTGACGCGGTGGGTATTCCTCAGGAGTATTTCTGGGCAATTACCCTGCTGAGCCTCATAGGTAGCGCGGTTAATTTCCCGTTATTCATCTTGGAGAGCCCTCATCCGGTATCTTATGTTGAGGAGGTCGATGTTTTCGGAGCCAAGCGAGCTGTGCCCAATGTTGAGGGGGGGTCAAGGGAAACCCTTGTAATGATTAATCTAGGTGGGGCTATTATCCCGGCGATTATCAGCGTCTATCTCTTGCTCGTATCTATTCCAGCTAATTCCACGAACGTATGGGCGAGTTATCTGCATGCA
>CAZVMT010000229.1:0-4687 GCA_964628765.1 uncultured Candidatus Bathyarchaeia archaeon
AGGCTTCCGTGGGTTGCGATGTTCTCTATATTAGCTGCACGAATCTGCCT
Source organism: uncultured Candidatus Bathyarchaeia archaeon (assembly GCA_964628765.1). Taxonomy (GTDB): domain Archaea; phylum Thermoproteota; class Bathyarchaeia; order TCS64; family TCS64; genus RBG-16-57-9. Next base: position 51 of record CAZVMT010000229.1, read on the forward strand.
GTGATTCACTTGATCGATGAAATCGAGGCTTCTTATGGTCTGCCTGTGATTACCAGTAATCAAGCTGCCCTATGGTACGCGCTGGGAGACCGAGAGATAGCTGGCTATGGGCAACTATTCAACACATAAGGGTGCAAATTTCTTACATGAGAAGAGTCACTATATGACGGTGATAAATTGCCCCAAGCACTCGAAGGCATCAAAGTAATCGATCTTACTCAGCATCTCGCAGGTCCATTCTGCACTATGCTTCTAGCAGATATGGGTGCCACTGTCTACAAGATAGAGCCCAGCTGGGGAGACGCGTCTAGAACCTCCCCACAGTACCCCTCAACCGATGGTCTGAACAGCTACTTCATGCATGTAAACCGGAACAAGAAGAGTATAGTGCTTGATCTGAAATCAGAGAAAGGAGTGGAAGCCTTCAAGAGGCTCGTAAAGGTATGCGATGTGGTTGTCGAGAACTTCAGACCCGGCGTAATGGATAGACTGGGCTTGGGCTATGAATCCCTCCGTGAAGCCAATCCACGCATCATATTTGCATCAATATCTGGGTTCGGACAGACCGGACCCTACGTGACAAGGCCGTCCTTTGATATCATCGCGCAAGCCATGAGTGGCTGGATGTGGTTAAACAGCAGGGAGAAACGGGGATTGAACAGCGAGGCATCATTCACGTTAAGCTGTCTCGCGGGAAGTCCCGGTGATACAGTTCCCGGGTTATTCTGTGCCTTGAGCATACTCGCATCACTCAGGTACAGGGATGTCTCGGGTGCGGGGCAGAGGATCGATATCGCCCAGACCGATGCCTTGATGACTCTTTCGGGGTTGGGGCTCGTCCGCACCCTTTACTCTGATACAGACGCGGATACCAGGGCGCGCAGTGACCCAGCTAGGATACATGGAGTCTATGAGGCACGAGATGGATACATCGTTATCCGTGTTGTCGGGTGGTCGCACTGCGCACGCCGCCGGTGGAGGCTGTCGCCGAGGTGCTCAAGGTTGATGCATCAGAGATCATACCGGACTCAGACGTGTTGAAGAGTTGGTTCAAGGAGAGGACGAGGAGCCAGATCTCGGAACTGTTATCGGATAAGGTTCCATGTGCACCGGTGTTGACGGATAGAGAATTAATCGATGACCCAAATGTGAAGGCTCGTGAGATGATCCAAGATGTACGATACCCTGATGGAACAACGTATCATGCGATAGCTACCGGGATCAAGTTCAGCGAGACACCGGTCTCCATCAAGATCATGCCACCTGCCTTGGGCGCTGACAGCATAACTGTTCTGGAGAGCCTCGGATACACTGAAGCAGAGATAAAGCAGCTAATCGATGAAAAGGTAACACAGACCCCAGTAGCCGTGGGATAAGATAAATCACCGAATAACTCTGTTTAATCATGGACCCCAAGGCACTCAACACGTTTGTGAGACGCAGCTCACTCATATTCCCAATCAACGTACCGCGCTTCGTAGAGAAAGCAGCAAGCAGAGGCGCAGACTGCGTCATAATGGACCTCGAAGACTCTGTACCAAGCTCGGAGAAGGCAGCCGCACGAAAACTTGTCAAAGACTACATACCTGTCGTTGGTAGCGGTGGGAGCGATGTCTCTGTCAGGATCAATCAACCCATCGAGGAAGCAGAGAAGAACTTGGAGGCATCTATTTGGCCTGGTTTAGCATGTGTTGCCTTGCCCAAGGTCGAGTCAAGGGAGGATGTGATGATGAGGGATCGAATCATCACCAAGCTAGAGGGGGAACGGGGAATCGAGCCAGGCAGCATACAGATCGCTGTCGCCGTGGAGACCGCACTCGGGGTAATCAAGGCTTATGAGATCGCCTCTTCTTGTCCAAGGATCGTGACCATCGGTGTAGGCGCCGAGGACTTGACGCAGGAGATGGGGATTCAAACCACCAGGAACGGTGACGAGCTCTGGTATGCCCGCAGCAAGGTATTGATGGACGCATACGCTGCAGGTGTTCAACCCATGGGGATCATAGGTGTCGATCCCTTCACCTTCAGGGAGCCTGAGAGCTTCCTTGAGGCAGCGAAGAAATCCCGGAGCCTCGGCTTCATGGGAGCCCAATCCATCCACCCAGCCCCGATCCCATATCTAAATCAGGGATTCAGCGTACCAGAGGTACTGGTGTCTCAGATGAGAAAGGAGCTAACTGCATTCGAGGCTGGGTTGAAGGAGGGAATCGCTTCTGTGAATGTGGATGGGAGGATGATCGACGTGGCCTCGGCTGAGCGATGTAAAAGGGTGCTGGAGAGAGCTGAGGCTATAGCGGCTATGGAAAAGCGCAAGAACAAGGCTAATTCATAGAATATTTTATCCAATGCCCCCCCTCAAATAAACACTGATTAACATGGGGAGACTCGAAGACAAGGCACTGGATTATGCTAGCAAGAAACACAGAGGCCAACTGGATGATCGGGGGCGACCCTATTTCTTCGCCCACGTTATCCAAGTCTACAATGTTCTGCAAGATGTAACCGATGATGAAGCCACCCTCTGCGCTGGACTACTTCATGATATAATCGAGGACACCGATACCACGTATGAGGAGCTAGTACACGAGTTCACCAAAGAGATAGCGGACCTGGTGATGGAGGTAACCCACGAGGGCGGCGACCTCAAAGAGCACTATTTCCCACGGCTTGAGAGTCGAAAAGCCATAATGATACAGTTCGCTGACAGGCTCAGCAACATGTCACGTATGAGGGACTGGCCAGGCGACATACAGCAGTGGTTCCTTGAAGATAGCCGCTACTGGAAGAAAACACCGTTGGAGGAGTCTGGTTGAGTCACTTAGAAGAGAAGGCGCTAGAGTTTGCCAGCATAAAGCATGAGGGTCAGATGGATGATCAGGGCAGGCCGTATTTCTTCGCTCACATCATTCAGGTGTATGGCTTGTTGAAGGATGTGACTGATGATGAGGAGATTCTATGCGCCGGTATACTGCATGATACCATCGAGGACACCGATACCACATATGAAGAGCTGATACGTGAATTCACCAAGGAGATCGCGGACCTTGTACTGGAGCTAACCTTTCAAGGAGACGACGAGACAGGCAGATATTTCCCGTTGCTCCATAGCCACAAGGCTATCGTGGTTAAATTCGCTGATAGATTGAGCAACCTGGTCCGTATGGTTGATTGGCCAGGTGACTGGCAGGAAGGGTATCTCAAGAACAGCGTATTCTGGCCCACGGAGCCGAGGAAAATACCTTGATTTATTGGCTTATCTTGCTTTGAATCTCTAAGCATAAATAATAAGTGGAATACTTCCAATGAGAAATCTATACGAGGACAGAGATATGCTCAAATATGCTTTTGTCGTGGCTGGCTTCATCATCATATTTCTAACATTACTCCCGCCCACGTGGTATGTAGATGTCGGCACATTCATGTTGGGGGCTCTTCTACTACTGCTTGGAATAATGGAGATAAACAAAGAAAAGAAACAGGCACCGGATTAGCATCCAATAATTTTATCCTAATTTCCCGTGAATGTTAACCATGGGTAATGAATCCAAGCTCGCAGCCGAGGTCAGAGAAGTAATCCGAGGAAACAGATGGCTCATCCTATCAACAATCTCCAAAAGGGGCACACCCCAGAGCAGCCTCGTCGTCTATGCCAGCGACGGATACAAGATATACATCCTGACAGGGCGAGGCACATACAAAGCCAAAAACATAGTCGCCTACCCTAGGGTAAGTATCACGATCCCATTCTACAAGAACATAATACACAGAATGATTGGGGTGGCTCCTCCCGCCGCTATTTCCTTCAAGGCAGATGCAGAGGTCCTAGACTTCGATAACAAGGAAGCATCCGATTTATACCAGAGGTTGTTGAGCTTCAGGTTACCGGATGATGTCTCCGATACTGGTGTATGGTTAAGGTTGACTCCGGGAAACATCGCGACATGTCATGGGGTCGGTGTAGGATTACTTGACATGAGAGACCCTGATAAGGCTCATAAGGTCATTAAACTGGCTACTCAATAGTATCCTTCTGGGAAGTATCTAGAAAAATTATAATAAACAATCAGACAAGACTCAAGAGGTTTAATCACCATGAACACAGTCAAAGACATGTTAAAAGCGGGAAAAACTGCTATCGGAACTACGGCATCTGTGAATAGCCCAGTGGATTTCTTAGCTGACTCAGGGTATGACTTCATCCTCTTTGATACCCAGCACTCCCCAGTGCAGATCAAGGAGCTACAACACCAACTCAAGGCGATGAGGGGCAAGAGAGCCAGCCCCATCATCCGAGTCGGTCAAAACCTGCAGGACCAGGTCTGCTATGCACTGGACATAGGCGCCAAGGGCATTATAGTGCCCATGGTGAATACGAAACAGGAGGCCATGGATATGGTCAACTGGGTCAAGTATCCACCAGCTGGGAAACGGAGTTCAGCTGGGGCGAGGGGAGAATGGGGGGAGTTCAAGAACTACCGTGAATACATGGATACCTTCAACGAGGATGTGTTGATCGTCCCTATGATAGAGACCCAGGAATCCATGAACAACATAGAGGATATTCTGTCGGTTCCGGGGGTTGATGTATTATTGGTTGGTCCCTCAGACCTCTCCATCAACTTCGATGTCCCATTGGA
>CAZVMT010000230.1:0-4674 GCA_964628765.1 uncultured Candidatus Bathyarchaeia archaeon
ATTGTATGGTCTACCATGTTTTCTACCTGTACAAGACTTAGAGGCAAAAAAATAAAAGGTTTTACAATGTACACTCAAATTAGTGTCTTATTTGTTATTGCCCAACTTTTCAAAATCGCCGTTCAGGATTATCGGCTGCATAGCTTCTATCTCTACAGTGTAACTCATTTTAGGAATGGGGTTTAGAAGATAGATCGTTCTATTGAGATAATGCGCAAATCCCATCTCGATTAGAGATGACCCTCCAACATAGCCGGCAATCCCATTTTTCTCATAGTTAAGAACCAGAATAGTGTCACTTTCTTGTATTTTTCCTAAGTGGTCCCTAATAATGTCTTTCTCAATACATAAATCGATGTTCTCCCTTAGAGACGGATCTTTCACAGCTTCGATTACGTCAACTGGAAGTATTGGCGCATGACCCATACTCGCTAATAATTTGCTTACTTCCAGCATTTTTTTAGCGAAAGTCAGACTTCCACAGATAGCGATTTTCATTAAAGATTCACTTTGCTATTATTGCGGGATCTAATTTAAAGAGTATTCGTTATTCAATTATTGTGTTATCCACGAAGTTGACGAAAAAGCCTATTAGATTAAAAGAATAAATAGGGAGTTTAGGGGAGTGAAAAAATAAGTGACCGCCATTGAATGGACAAATCCTAGTGTGAAGAAGTTAGCTGGCAACGCAGAACCAACTTCAGCAATAATTAAATGGACACGCAAGATTTTAATCAAAGCAATGGACGATGGATGGCACGGACCGCCATTTGATGTATTTTCTCTGGCTCACCGTCGTGGTCTTTCTGTTGTTCCCCGAGAGGATGTTCTGGATGCTCGGCTGGTCGCTAAAGAGGGAGGGGCTCAGATTGAATATAATCCAAACAGGTCCCAAAGCAGGATAAGATTCTCAGTTGCTCATGAAATTGCGCATACGTTTTTTCCAGACTATGAAGAATCTATTCACAATCGATCTAGAGAATCTGGACGTACAGATGAATGGCAACTTGAATTGCTTTGTAACATAGCTGCCGCAGAAATTCTGATGCCTACTGGACCTATTGATCCAGAAAGGATTGATGTCACCATTAATAATGCCCTTGAAGTTAGCGATAGATTCAGAGTTTCCATGGAAGCAGCTTTACTTAGGCTGGGCAAATTTACGACTCAGCCAGTTACCATTTTCGCGGCTGCTAGGGAAAGAGATGAGAAGAACGCTGACTTCAGAATTGACTACGTCGTTAACTCTCCCACTTCAAGAGTTAATCTTCGAGCAGGACTGAAAATTCCATCCGAAAGCGTTCTGTCTGAATGCACAGCCATAGGATGGACTGCCGAGAATAGAGAGAAGTGGATTCCAGATTTGCCTGAGTTCGATGTTGAATGCGTTGGGGTTGCCCCCTATCCAAATAACGTCTATCCTAGAGTAATAGGAATAGTTAGAACAAAAAAGAAAACCGATTCGGAATCGCTTGCCATCCGTTATCTGGTGGGAGATGCAACTAAACCTAGAGGGAAGGGACAGAAGATCATAGCCCACATAGTAAACGATGAAAGCAAGAAGTGGGGAGCCGGGTTTGGATATGCAGTAACCAAAAAATGGCCAAAAGTTGCAATAAATTTCCGTCGATGGGCAAAAAAAGAAGATCTGAGGCTTGGAAATCACCATCTTTATGATATTTCGGAAGATCTTCACATCTTCCATATGGTTGCACAACATGGTTACGGGCCTTCAGTGAGCCCCCGAATTAGATATGAGGCTCTTAGTAGCTGCTTGGAGTCTCTTTCTAAGGAGGCTCTTAAGCTATCCGCGACTGTTCATATGCCCAGAATTGGGGCTGGCTTTGCAGGGGGAAATTGGTCTGTAATCAGCGAACTGGTTGATGAGATGTTAATCAAACGGGGAGTTGCAGTGACGGTTTATGATCTTCAAGGTAATAAAAGAGTTAGAAAAAGAAAGACGCTGTTAGACTTTGATTCTTTCGAGCACTGGTAAATAGAAGGGAGAAAATGTCGTCCAAGAGAATAGTTGTATTATCTGGTCCAATATCGTCTGGCAAATCCACATTGGCCCGATCTCTTGAGACGAAATTTGGTGCATATATAGTAAAGACAAGCGAAATCATTAGTAAAGAGGGGTCCATCTCAGTAGACGACCGTTTGACTCTTCAAGCAAAGGGAGACGAATTAGACGACCAAACCGCAGGCAGATGGGTGCTTGATGCACTTGATCGGGTTAAAAGGCTAACCGAAGGAAAAATACTTGTTGTAGATTCTGTGCGCAATAGTGACCAAATCGAACATATTAGAAGGGCCTACGGTTCAATTACCCACTTGCATCTAACTGCTCCTGAATGTGTGCTAAGGCAGAGGTATAATGGAAGATATAGTGGGAAGAGAAACGTCCCGTCCTACGATAAAGTGAAAGAAAACTTAACCGAACAGGACATCGAGTCTCTAGGTGAGGTAGCCGACATTGTAATTGATACTAACCGGTGTAAGGCAAACGATGTGTGTGTACGTGCAGCATGTCGTATGTCTTTGTACGGGAAGAACGAAAACGGATATGTGGATGTTATAGTTGGGGCTCAATATGGAAGTGAGGGAAAAGGGCAGATTGCAGCTTTCTTAGCAAGAGAATATGACTTACTAGTCAGAGTCGGAGGCCCAAATGCGGGACATTCAGTTTATGGAGAACCTACATCTTATGTCCACCACCATTTACCTTCGGGAACACGTAAATGTGATGCTGCTCTCCTTCTAGCTCCTGGAATGGTAATTAATGTAGATAATTTACTGAAGGAAATTTCTGAATGCAAAGTCGAATGCAACCGCTTGTATATTGACCCTCACGTAATGATAATCAATGACGAAGACATAGCGGCTGAAGAAAAGGGGTTAAAACAGATTTCCTCTACATTTCAAGGTGTTGGAGAGGCTACAGCCCGAAAGATCAGGCATCGAGGAGACAAAACGCTAAGATTGGCTAAAGATATGTCCGACCTGAAACCATACATTCGTCCAGCAACAGAGGTATTAACGCAGATACTCGCAAAGAATGGGCGCGTTCTCATTGAAGGGACACAAGGAACAGGTCTCAGTCTCCATCATGGAATCTATCCTTATGTAACTTCAAGGGACACAACAGCCGGAGGATGTTTATCTGAAGTAGGTGTCTCTCCATTACAAGTACGACGCATAGTGATGGTTTGCCGAACATATCCAATTAGAGTAGAAGGCCCATCTGGACCACTGCTACAAGAGATCAGTTGGAACGAAATAAGCAAGCGTTCTGGTATTCAATTGGAAGAATTGTTGGAAAATGAACTAACCTCAACCACTAATCGTCAACGTCGAGTAGGTGAGTTTGATTGGGAACTTCTAAAAAAGGCTGCCGTCATAAACGGACCAACCGACATCGCTCTTACTTTTGCTGATTACATTTTAAAAGAGAATAGGCTAGCAATGCGCTTTGATCAATTGACAAAAGAAACAATTGACCTAATTGAAGAAATAGAACATGTAACAAAAGCAAAAGTGTCACTTATAGGGACAGGATTCAACTCACGGAGTATAATCGACAGACGAGAATGGTGATTACGAGTGAACCCGATAGATATTGGCCGGCATTATCCTCTACTTTACCACATGGCGGAAGCAGGCAGTTGGCCAAGTATCCAAAAGCACGGCCTTCTCAGCACCTCTGCTCTCCTCGATTTGTTTGAAATAAAAGGTAAGAAACGAGCCGAAATAGAAACTCAATGCAGACCCGAAAGCATTAAAATCAGTCATCCGAAGTATGGAACCGCAGTCATTCGTGATCAGAAGCCCTTGCGTGAAAATAATTTGCGCAAGCTCCTTGATGGGATGTCAGTTGAAGATTATTGTTTGTCACTCAACCAAAAAACGTTTTTCTGGACTCGAAAAGAAAGACTTGAGGGACTTCTGAACGCGATAGCATACAGAGGTCGGTCTCACACGGTTCTAACTGTAGACACTGGAGCATTGGTAAGTAAACATGAAAAGGACATCTGGATTTCACATATCAATTCAGGATGCACTGTCTTCGGTGTCGGTCGAAGAGGGAGTTACACTTTCCAACGGATTAGCGATTATGATTTTGATGATATGAAAAAGAAAAAAAGGGAAAACGCAATAGTTGAATTAGCAGTGGACTATTCAGTAGAAGATATTTCAGATTTCGTTATCTGTGTTGACGAGTGGAAAGGAAAGAATCCAATTAGAAATATTTGGGAGAAATAGGGGCAATTCTTTTTGTTATTAAATAAACGAGACCAAAAAAGGGTAAAAAATTGATGAAGAAGTCTTCATGCCAAATAACTTAACCACATCCTCCAAAGCGGAACCTTAATTTTCTCCTTTTGTGTTTATGTCGCATAACTCCTTTAATAGAGGAAAATGTCTCCTTTATGAGGAAAAAGAGGCGCCGCATAGCAGATGCTGATTCAGGAAGTTATCTTGGAGAACTTCATGTCCTACGAGTATGCGAGGATACCCTTCAAAAAGGGCGTCAACGTAGTCTGCGGTCCAAACGGCGCAGGCAAATCCTCTATACTCATAGGAATCTCGGTGGCTCTAGCCCAATCCTCCACTGAACGCTCCAAACGACTAAGCGACCTGATCAGATACGGAAAAGACGAAGCACGAGTCACC
>CAZVMT010000231.1:0-4637 GCA_964628765.1 uncultured Candidatus Bathyarchaeia archaeon
GTTTCTCCTAGTGATTTTGTGGCTAGGTCTTTGAAGAAATAGTTCAGGTTCCTTCTGTTCATGGCTTGGTCATTATATCCCTCGAATATCCAACCGCTAACAGGCTTCTCTTTGCTCATCCAGTGTGTCTTCAAGAAGTGCAATAGGTCTGGATTCAGGATTATTACATGGTCTACGCCTGTCTTGTCACGTACAGAATCCACGTGAATGAACTCCCTTTTCTCATTCTCAAAATCAATGTTCAGCCTATCCCAAGTAAGGGATACTGTGTCTGTGGGGGTCAAGCCACAATGATAACCAAACAGAATAGCTAGTGCTTGTTGATTATCCGCTATCTCAATTATCAGCCTCATCTCATCATTATCAGGATAACGCTTCGTTGTCTCTAGGGCTTGTGCTATCTCGCTACTAGCCTTATTCGACTTCGCCCAGAATGACTTGTCTAACAACAAGTCTAATCGGTTGTTACTGAATAACCCCGCTACCCTACCCAGATACGCCTTGATGGTACGAGCACCATAATGGTGTTCGATGAGGAACTGCCTGAACTCTTCTAGCTTATCCTCATAATAGTACCGTACCTTTCGGTCATCTGACTTGTAGTGCTGTTCCCACTCCTCGATAATCTCCTGTGGTGTCTTATCCATAAAGTAGCAGAATATTGGTAGTACCGAGGTGTAGCCTTGATATGTTCGTGGTGTTAGCTTTCCTTTAGCGGTCTCCATCGCCTCAGATTGTAACCAGTCTGGGTGCTTTTTCTTCCAAGCATTGACGTTCTTTCTTAGCTCTTTCTTGTTTTGAGCTTCTTCCATAATATCCAATTCTCATACATTCCATTTATGTTATTGTACGAGAAATTCAACATTACCGTCTCATGTAACAAGCATATTTGAAATTACTTCTTCTTTGAAGAGACTGGTCTCTTTCTCCCATTCCCCACCAAGAAAACTCAGTATGAACATCTCAGCACCAGCATCCACGTACTCATAGATTTTCTGCCTGATGGATTCAGGAGAACCAATCAATCCTCTGCCTTCCTTCACAAACTCAGCATCAGGGTAAGCCCTCAGAGCCTTCTCCCTTGCACCCTCCATGGTCTCATCGATGAAGACGAAGGCAGCCCAAGTCTTGGTAATCTCATCGGGGTCACGACCCAAAGCATCACAGTGATCAACCAAAACATCCGTCTTAACCCTGAACTCCTCAGGGGTTCCAGTCCACGCAGTGTAATTCGTTATATCACCATACATTGCAGCTGTTCTTAGCGTCCTTTTCTCGCCTCCACCAGCTATCATAAGCGGCATTGGATTCTGAACTGGCTTGGGGTTGCAGTAGGCCCCATCGATCCTGTAGTATCTTCCCTCGTAGCTGGGTTTTTCCTCTCTCCAGAGAAGCTTGATTATATGGGCAGCCTCCTCAAGACGAGTCGATCTGCTTGCCTTTGAACCGAAATCATACCCATATCCCTCGAACTCATCACTGTGCCACCCGGCGCCGATGCTGAGGATCACCCTACCCCCAGTGATGTTATCCAGTGTGGCAGCCATCTTCGCCAACAACGCTGGGTTCCTGAATGGAGCAGCCAAGGTGAGCTGCCCAAACTTGACACGCTCAGTAACGGCAGTCAGGGCTGTGCCTAGTGTCCAGCACTCGTATCTTAGTGCACCTTGGTCCTCGTACATGCCGTGCAGGTGATCGCTGATCCAGATGCTGTGGTAGCCTAGCTCCTCTGTCTTCAACGCCATTGACCTGAGTTCATTGTATGGGTATACCTCGGGTGAGAGGAAGACCCCGAAATCAACATCCATACAGATTCATTGTCTCAGGTGGATTCAAGTCTTCCCCCAATCCCCAGAAACCTTTGATGTAACTTTCTATCCAGTTTCCTTGATGCTCTTGACTTCCTTCAAAGCCTTCACGGCAACCTCGATCATATCGTTGCTGGGCTCTTTGGTGGTGAGCCTCTGGAACCAGAGCCCGGGGGCGATTATTAGCTTCATCACGGGTGAATTCCTGTACTTGTCGCTGAGCTTCAACACCTCGTAGCTTACCCCTGCGATCACTGGGATCAAAGCCAGCCGGTACCCCAGCCTCATAATGAATGTGGTTCTCGGTATCAACGCAAACAAAGCAATACTCGTCAACACCGTCAAGAACAGGAAAGAAGTCCCACACCTAGGATTCAACCGTGAATACAGTGCAACATCCTCGGTCTCCATGCTGGACCCTGCCTCGTAGGCGTTGATCGCCTTGTGCTCGGCTCCATGATACTGGAGCACACGGGCAACCTCCCCCCACAATGAGATCACATACAGGTACCCCATGAACAAACCGAGGCGGATCAATGACTCCACCACGTTAAACAACAACCCAGTCAAGCCAAGATAATTGGTTAAAACAAAGGGGATGGCGATGAACAAGCCGTTGAGCACCAGGAGCATCACCACGAGAACCACGTAATCAAACAATGTGAACTCCTCATCCTCCTCCTCAAGAGCCACGTTGGCACTCTGCATCATAGCCTTCACACCATAATACATGGTCTCAACAAGCATCGCGACGCCCCTGATAAATGGAAGCCCGAGGAACCAGTTACGCTTACTCACCATATCGATGTGCTCACAGAAGGTCGCGATCTCCGCGTCGGGTTGCCTAACACACATCACCATGGTATCACCCGAGCGCATCATCACACCCTCGATGAGCGCCTGACCACCATAAGCCAGCGACTCCTCGACATCCTCAGACATAATAGACATTGATTGCTCGGCATAGTATAAGAATATCATAGAAAAAGGAGGGGCCTAGCCTCTCCACAAGCTGCTGAACCCGATTATATAGCCACATTTCCTGCATCGATAAACGAAGTGGCCACCTATGATTCCTTTAAAACGGATCTCCTCGACATCCTCCTCATGCAACACATCGTCGCATTTAGGGCATTTACCTAGACTCGGCATCCTCTCACCTCCTTCTCCTCAATAACCCGAAGAGAAGGAGCCACCAGAGCAAACCGGGTCCCCTTCTACACCTGTGTACATAAAATGGATGCCCACGCATCCAAGGCCTGTGCCTATGTCTTCTTCAACGCATTAATCGTCTGGGCTTCAATCACCGCGCTGTGTTTATAGGGTTTTTTTGCTGTTTTAACTGGAAACTGGTTAATCACGGGGCATAATATACCGCGTATACTGGTACTGGGCCGTCTCCGGGTTCAACTCCATCTCCATCTCGACGTTCCCATCCTCATTCTCGCTAATCTTCTCAAAACCCATACGCTCCCAGAAGCTCCTGAGGGCCCTGCCCTGCTCGTCCAGCTCCTCCGTGGTCAACTGGACCTTCCTGTACCCCTGCTGGTACAGGTAGAGCAGCTCTAACGCGAACTGGGTCGTACCCACACCCTTGCCTTCGATCAATGTGGCTTGGCTGTCCGAGAAATAGACGCCTTCTTCGATATCGTATCCGTACTCAAACGCGATGGGTCTCCCATCTAGGTATATGAGTACGCATAGGAACCCGGGGCTCCTCATCCGCGCCTCGATCTCGTCCCCCGAGTACTGAAGTTCTTCCCTGAATTTCCTGTGATCGATGTCCCTGATGACCGCCAGAATCTCCTCATCATATCCCTTCACCAGCCTGATGCGGGACTCTCCGCCGAGACGGTTGCTCAGTTTCTCCTCAGCCATCCTCTCCAAAACCATGTAGCTTGGGATCTTCGTCATGCCGGCGAACCTGCAATAAATCTGATAGTTATTGGTTTTAAATTAGATGCCTCTAGAAAAACTGGGATTCAATAAAAACTATGATAATCATCTATTTACTAAAATAAATTCAAATAGTATCAGTATTTATTTTTCGTGGCTTTTTCGGATCATTTATAAGATGCCCCAATAAAGTGGGCGTGGATTTGTATTACTGTGGGTAAGAGACTAGTAAAAAACGAAGGCGATATCCGAAAGCACATCAAAATGCCAAACGAATACGATGTGCTGGGTGTCGTACAGAAAAACTATGGATACACCAGAATGAACGTCAAGTGTCAGGATGGAGAGACCCGGATCTGCCGCATCAGGGGCAAGATGAAGAAAAGAAACTGGGTCCGAGAAGGCGATGTAGTTCTCGTGAGTCCATGGGATTTCCAGTCAGACGAGAAGGGAGACATTATCTTCCGATACACGAGCAACCAGGCAAACTGGTTGGAGAGAAACGGCTACCTCAAGATGTAGCAGTTCCACATATTTTATAAATTGCAGTGTTTTCTGCGAATCAAATTATACTAATTCTCTGGCTTCTTGGTTCTATATTTAACGGCGTAATAGATGTGCAGGAACAGCAATCCGGTGAATGGGTAGAGTAGAGTAGTGTGTATCTGGTAGCTTCTATCCTTGGTCAGTAGCCCGAAGGTGATGAACCGCATGAGGTTATACTCGGTGATCCCCATCCCAGAGACAATGAAGAGAAACGCCGACACAATCAACAACAACTGTATCCATTCCCGTGTCTTCAACTTAGTTCCCCCAGAAGGGATCATCCAAGTCCCCTGTATTGCTGTATCCTCGGCGCTCCCAGTACCCCTCATACCCTGTGTTGGCGCTTATCTCCAACCCGTTGACCCACCTGCACCACTTGTACCCCCA
>CAZVMT010000232.1:0-4614 GCA_964628765.1 uncultured Candidatus Bathyarchaeia archaeon
AGACATCATCGGCGCAGCCAACTACATGCACGATAGGTTCCCGAGACTGGCTTGGTTCAGCCCAGAGGATGAGGTGCTCATCAAGCCCCGTGGCAGCCGCAAAACCATGTATAGGTACTTCTTCAACAACCTGAGCATGATACCCGATGAGAAAGATTACCTCATAGTTGATGTGGATGGGGATGCCCCGGTTGGTATACTTCAGGAGGCTTTCGTGGCTGAGTACGCGAAACCCGGCGTAAAATTCACTCTCAGAGGAAGCGCGTGGAAGATACTCAACATCCACAACGACAAGATCTACGTCAGAGCCGAGGATGACCCCACAGGCGCTATCCCAAGCTGGGTGGGAGAACAGATACCGGTACCATTTGAGGTCGCCATGGAGGTGGGGCAGATCAAGGGATTCGTCGAGGACAGCCTCAACAACGATAAATCCGTTGACTGGGTAGCGAGGGAACTCAGCGAACGATACCCTGCGAAGCCCGAGACCATGAAGCTGGTGCTCAAGGAGCTCGTGGATCACCACAGGCACGGCTACCTGATGCCCACTGATAAGCGGGTGATAGTCGAGGACTGGGATGATAACGTGATCATCCACGCCAACTTCGGAAGCCTAGCCAATAGAACCCTAGCCCGAGTAGTTGGGCACGTCATCAGCGAGGCTACCGGTTACCCAGTGGGGGTCCAGCAGGACACCTATATGATCATAACCCAGACCGTGGGCGAGGTAGACGCCCTTTATGTGGCTCGTATGCTCAAGACCCTAGCGAAGAAGGACTTGACAGACCTCATACAGGAAGCTGTAACCAAGACTGGGCTCTTCAAGAAACGCCTCATCAACGTCGCCCGCAAAGCCGGTGCGCTTAGCAAGTTCGCAAACTTCAGCAACATCACCCTTGGGCGCTTGATGAAGAGCTTCGAGGGAACCATCATCTTCGAGGAAGCCATGAAGGACACCCTGCAACAGGACCTTGATGTGGAGACAACCCTTGAGCTTCTAAGGAAGATGGCTGAGGGCGACATCGAGGTAAGCATCCTAGATACAGGTGATGATGTTAGCCCACTGGGGCAGCTCGGCGTGGACAGCATCAGCATGAAGGTGGACATCGTGCCACCTGATAAAATCACCAAGATCATCCTCGAGTCAGCCAAAGCACGCCTCTACAACGAGACCAGGATACTCACATGTCTCGGAAAACATGACTGGCTCCAGGAGATGCAAGTAGGTGACTTCCCCGACAAGATACAGTGTCCCCTCTGCGGGAGCACAGAGATAGCCATACTGGATAGGACACCCGAGGAGGCGGCTGAGATGATGGCACGCACCAAGGGACGCTACAAGTTTGAACCGCCTTGGTGGTGGAAGGAAGGAGAAGATTTCAGTAAACTGGTCTCCATCTATGGTAGGAGGGCTGGTATTATCGCGGCGGCTAAACGGGTTGAAAATGAGGTCGCGTGGGATATATTGGCTGAGACCGAGGGTGAAGGCGATGATTTCTTCGAGAGGATCGTTGAGGCCGAGCGTGAAGCCCTCAAGAAACGCTTCATGTAGAGATATTATCCATGTCTACTGTTATAGACGAACATGCCCTTCTCCCTGAAACTATGGAACACTTTCACGGCTTCCTCTCTGAGAACACCATCAACAACCTTGATACCTCGATTCATAAGCTCCTCAACCCAGTCATCACCAAATGGACCCTCATCAAACCCAGTGACTGACTCCAACTCAGGGCCACTGCCAGCGATAACCAGCGACCGGACACCAGACCAGATCACAGCCCCATAACACATGAGACATGGGCGCCAATTCACCACCAATTGATGGCTAGGTAAACCGGGTCCACCGAGATCAAAGGTACCTAGCTTGCGTTGAGCCATGGAGAGTGCCACGATCTCAGCGTGAGCAGAGGAGCAATTCAACGGCATCACGCGGTTGACGCCGATGGAAACAAGCTTTCCTGTCTTTTCCTCGAATACCCCAGCCGCGAATGGTCCACCGGTCTCGTGGTCTATGTTACGCTGGGATAGTTCTATGATGAGCCTCATCCGGTCCTCGATCGTTGGGTAAGTTTCTGGTTTTGATGAGAGTTCCTCTGTTACCCACTTTGGTAGGTTGATTGATATTGTGTTTTGAGTCAAGCTAAACTCACAATGAAGGCGGTAATCCTCCATATAGGTTCACCGAAACAATTCACCACGCTTTCAATTTATCTGCTTAATTTGTTGACTAAGTATGTAAGCTGACTGTAATGCGCCTGCGGTCAATGCTATGAACATGTACCTGAAGGGGATACCATAGAGATGGTCTAGAGCATAGATCAATATTGCCCCGAGGAATATGGTTTGAAGAATGTAAAGAGCCAACGCGGAGTTTATCCCGTTTCTATATGCGATTTTTATCCACGCGTCGTTCGTATTGGAGAAAAAGTCTCTTAATCGAAGCGAACTCTCAGCATCTACCTGTCTCATCCTTTCTACCTGATACCGGGATAACTCAGGTAACGCGATTATACTGATTATCATGGCTGACGCCCAGAAAAGCGCTGCAAAAGAGACTTGTTCAAATACAAACAAGATAGACCATATGGTCGCTAATACAGATAGTACAGCCCCGATGGTGAATATCCTGATTTTTTCCTTAATCGCTTTCCTAATAGCTACCAGACTAAACAGGGCAAAGAACACAGCGCTGAGACTAAACAACTCTGTCGGGATATCCATCACTTTTAGTTGTATTTGAAAAATAAATTAATCTTTTGTTAATGAATATCATTGTATTTCAAGAGGTCAGTTTCACAATACCATTATTGGTTATGAGCTTGTTTGAGCGAAACATAACATGGAACCGCTAATACGCCAAACATGGCTATCCAGATCAACTGGAAGACAAGGATATTCCTGTGGAACTCCATCCCACTGAAAATCAATCCACCAGCTATGTTAAACGCTCCATGGCTCAGTACTGGAGCCCATATGCTCCGTGACCTCTGATAAATCCAGTAAAAATACACAGCCATGAATACAGTGCTAATCGGGAAAAGCACCAGACCGCCCAGGACGGGTATATTGGGGAAGGAGAACCCCATCAATATAATCGGCAGATGCCAGTATCCCCATATAAGCCCCAGCAAGACGAGCCCCTTGATCAACCCATGCTCCTCTATCATCTTTCCTTGGAGATAACCACGCCAACCGAATTCTTCACCCAAAGCAAAAAATGCTCCAATCAGTGATATCTGGAGGAAGGAGAGTGCCAGGTTTAAGGCAAAGAATGGAAGGCTCTGGGGCTGGTTTCCGAGGATCAACGGCAACGTGGAGGTTACTATTCCATCTTCGAGGGTGAATATGGTGAGCGTCGCCCATCCCAGTCGTTGAAATACCAGTATCAAGACTCCAGTAGAAATCAGCGGCACGTAGATGGCTGCAATTAGATATATCCAGTTCCCTAGATCCCACCCTAGTTTTTTGAATCCCTCCCCTGTTCTTCGCATGAATATTGCTGCTATGATGCCTGGTATGAACATCATTACCGGGATGAGGGGTGAGTCTACTCCTCCGTTGAAGTAGATTATAATCTGGAAAGCGTAGCTTATGGCTATGACTAGTAGGATGTAGAGTCTTGTATTATCGGTGAATCTCATTGGTTTGTCGGGGATTCCCACGGATTCGGTCATGTTATCACAACAATACATGTAATCATATCATTACATATAATCATTTCGTATACTAACTAATATTGTCCCATCATCTCTCATGAGAAACCATATAGGCACTTAATCCCATTTCCTGTACCATGAAACAGATTGGTATGCTTACTATCGGTCAGTCCCCGCGGGACGACCTGATACCAGCGTTGATGGATATCTTGGGAGATGACATAAAAATCGTTGAAGCCGGGGCGCTAGACGACCTGACCATCGATGACATCAACAAGATAGACCTCAAACCCGAGGACTATATCCTAGTGAGCAGGATGAGGAGCGGCAAAGAGATCAAGATCACAAAGAAATTTGTCGTACCACGCATGCAGAAACAATTAGACAAGATCGAGGATCAAGGCGTCAGGCTCACTGTCGTGATGTGCACAGGTAAGTTCCCCCAGTTCAAATCCAAGGGACTCGTAGTCACTCCAAGCGAGATACTTAAAGGCATCATCGATGGCAGCCTCAAGGCTGGTAAACTAGCAGTAGTATACCCTACCTCTGAGCAGGAGCCATACGCAGAACGAGACTTTGGACGAGAAAACATAGAGCTATACGCTGACTCGGTCTCACCCTATGAGCCAGAAGACGTGAAGGGACTGCTCAGACGGCTCAAACAAGAGGACCCAGCCCTGATATTCCTGAACTGCTTCGGGTTCCCCATATCACTGAAAACCAAGGTCATAGAAGCAACAGGAAAACCAGTTATACACAGCAGCTCGGTAATCGCCCGCGTCCTCAGAGAGCTAATCTAGTTCCCGTTCATCCCAGAAGAGCTGATCTCCGGGTATCGGCTCATCATCCTCTTCATCAATGCTATTTGGATTGAATTCTCTTGGCAGCTTACGGTTCTTCTTGAGCCTATGAGCGACAATGTATCGCTCGGCGCTCTGTTTTCGGCTCGCAGCTG
>CAZVMT010000233.1:0-4612 GCA_964628765.1 uncultured Candidatus Bathyarchaeia archaeon
ACCCCGACACCCGTTATGAAAATAATATGACGCTCCTTGCCGAAGCGGAAAAAGAGAAATTGCTGGTGGAATGGCAAGGTTCAAGCGTGGATTACCCCCGGGAGAAGACGATTACGGAATTATTTGAAACCCAGGTTGAACGGGCTCCCGGCCAAATCGCCGCTGTTTGCGCAGGGCGGCGGTTAACCTATGCGGAATTAAATCGAAAAGGGAATCAACTGGGCCGCTTGCTAAGAAGCCGGGGAGCGGGCCCGGACCGGATTGTGGCAATCATGGCGGACCGCTCTTTGGAGATGCTGATCGGTATCATTGCTGTTCTCAAGGCGGGCGCGGCCTATCTGCCGATTGATCCGGATTATCCCCGGGAACGGGTCGAGTATATGCTGACGGACAGCGGCGCAACGATGCTCCTCACTCAACGTTCGCTCCTGGAGAAGTTTAAAAGTACGGCCGCCGCCGTCCTGACATTGGATGATGAAACATTGTACAGCGGCGACGGGAGCAACCCGGAGCGGATCAACCATGGCGGCGACCCGGCTTATCTCATTTATACTTCGGGAAGTACCGGCAAACCCAAGGGAGTCTTGATTGAACACGTTGCCCTCCATAATCTTTGCCGCTGGCATATCCGGGAATTCGCCGTCGCCGCCAATGATAAAGCTCTCAAGTACGCCGGCTTTGGATTTGACGCCTCGGTGTGGGAGATCTTCCCCTATCTGCTCTGCGGGGCCTGTATTTTTGTGGCCGGCCGGGATATCCTGCTGGATTTAAACCGGCTCAACCGGTATCTGGAAGAACAGGGTATTACCGTAGCGTTTTTGCCGACTCAAGTCTGTGAGCAGTTTCAGGAGCTGGACAACCGGGGACTGCGCATCCTGCTGACCGGCGGCGACAAACTGAAGCAGTTCCGGGCCAAACCTTACCAACTGATCAATAACTACGGGCCGACCGAAAATACCGTGGTGGCAACCAGTTTTCCCATAAATCAGGCTTACCGGAACATACCAATCGGCAAACCGATCTGCAATACCCAAGTCTATATTGTGGATCGGCATAATAATCTCCAGCCGGTGGGGACACCAGGTGAAATTTGTATCGGTGGCGCCGGGCTGGCCCGGGGCTATCTGAACCGGCCGGAGCTGACCGCCGCGAAGTTTGTGGCCAATCCGTTCGCGCCCGGGGAACGGATGTATCGCAGCGGCGATCTGGGCAGATGGCTGCCGGACGGCAATATCGAATTTCTGGGGCGAATCGACCATCAGGTCAAGATCAGAGGATTCCGGATTGAATTAGGAGAGATCGAAAACCGGTTATCAAGTCATCCGGCGATCGGGGAGGCGCTGGTGGAAGCGAAAGAAGACAATGGCGGCGGCAAATACCTGTGCGCATATATCGTCAGCGCCGCCGAACCCGACATTGCCGGATTACGCCAATACCTGTCCCAGGATTTGCCCGACTACATGATCCCGGCCTGCTTCATCCGTATGGACAAGCTGCCGTTAACCCCCAACGGCAAGGTCGACCGGAAAGCCCTGCCGGAACCGGACGGCAATATAGCCGCGGGGACCGAATATGTAGCGCCTCAAGATGAAGTTGAAGCCAAACTGGTGAAGCTGTGGCGGGATATTCTGGGTGTGGAGCGGGTCGGGATCCACGACAACTTTTTTGAGCTGGGAGGCCATTCCCTTAAAGCAACCCGGCTGGTAGCCGGGATTCATAAAGAGTTTAACGTGGAACTGCCGCTTAGGGAGTTATTCGCCGCCCCGACCGTCGCCGCGACCGGCCAATATATTAAGGGGGCGGCAACCCGGCGTTACGCCGCAATTGAAACGGTGGAGACGCAAGAAACCTACGGCGCCTCTTCGGCGCAAAAACGCCTGTATGTCCTGGACCGGCTGGAAGGGGCGGGCGTCGCCTACAACATGCCGGGGGTTTTCATCCTTACGGGGCGGGTGGAAGCGGAGCGGTTTGAGGAAGCTTTCCGGGAACTGATCCGGCGGCACGAATCCTTACGGACCTCCCTGCAACTGGTCCGTGGGGAAGTAGTCCAAAAAGTTCATGAGACGGTGGAGTTCCAAGCGAAACAGGGAAAAATCACCCCGGATGAAGTAGACGCGACGGTCCGGGAATTTATCCAACCCTTCGACCTGGGTAAGACCCCGCTTTTGCGGGTGGGACTGTTCCAACTGGAGCCGGAACGGCATCTCTTCCTCTTTGATATGCACCATATCATCTCCGACGCCGTGTCCCTGGAGATTCTGGTCCGGGAGTTTTCGGCCTTATACGGAGGAGAGAGTCTGCCGGAGTTGCGGATTCAATACAAGGATTACGCCGGGTGGCAAAACCGGCTCATCCAAAGCGGGGAGCTGAAGCGGCAGGAGGAGTATTGGCTGGGAGTCTTCGGTGGGGAGGTCCCCCTTTTGGAGTTGGCGTACGATTATCCCCGCCCGGCGGTACAGAGTTTTGACGGCGACGTCATCGACTTCCAAAGCGACGCGGCGTTAAAGGACCAACTGAACGGACTGGCCGCCCGGACGGGAACAACCCTGTATATGGTATTGTTAGCCGCATATAACGTCCTGCTCGCCAAATATACCGGGCAGGAAGATATCGTTGTCGGTTCGCCGGTTGCGGGAAGACCGCATGAAGATCTGCAAAACATTATCGGAATGTTCGTCAACACCCTGGCAATGCGGAACGCCCCCCAAAGCGGCAAGACCTTCCTGGAGTTCCTGGACGAAGTGAGGGAGAATGCCCTTAACGCCTATCAAAACCAGGACTATCAATTTGAAGACCTGATCGATAAGCTGAAATTGGAACGGGATCTGAGCCGGAATCCCCTATTTGATACCATGTTTACCCTGCAAAACGTCGGCGCGGCCGAGCTGCGACTTTCCGGCTTGAGTTTCACCCCTTTAAAAGCGGAGGAACGGGTCGCCAAGTTCGACCTCTCCCTGGACGCCGTGGAGGAGGAGACTGGAATCCGCTTCAGCCTGGAATACGCCACCCGGCTGTTTAGGCGGGAGTCCATGGAACGGTTGGCGGGAGATTTTCTAAACATCCTGGGGCGGGTGGCGGCGGACCCGACGGTCCGGATCTCCGCCATCGACATGCTCGCGCCGGCGGAACGGACCCGGCTGATCTGGGAGTTTAACGACACCCATGCGCCGTTTCCGGAAGACCGCGGCGTCCATCATTATGTGGAAAACTTCGCCAAAACCAGCCCCGACCGGACCGCCGTGATCTGCGGGAAAGAAAACTATAGCTACCGGCAGCTCAATCAAACCGCCAACCGGATCGGGCGGTTTCTGAAAAAGGCCGGGCTGAAACCGGAAGAACCGGTGGCAATCCTGCTTAATCGCTCGCCCTTGCTGGTCGCCGCAATTCTGGGGATCTGGAAAGCGGGAGGCGCATATATCCCCCTCGACCCGGAATACCCGGCGCAGCGGCTCCGGACCATCCTGGAAGATTCCGGGGTGAAAACGGTGCTGACTCTGGCGGGACAAATTCCCCCGGAAATCGCGGAGCTC
The DNA here is from genome assembly GCA_964628765.1 of uncultured Candidatus Bathyarchaeia archaeon. Classification (GTDB taxonomy): domain Archaea; phylum Thermoproteota; class Bathyarchaeia; order TCS64; family TCS64; genus RBG-16-57-9. Next base: position 3,531 of record CAZVMT010000233.1, read on the forward strand.
TCAGGGGTCCGCTTTATCCGGACCGATCCGTCCGGACCGGAGCTTGCCACCGTAAGCGGGGCCAACTTAAACCTGCCTTTCAACCCCGGGGGACTGGCCTACGTCATCTACACCTCCGGCTCCACCGGCAAACCCAAAGGGGCCATGATCGAACACCGGGGGATGATGAACCATATCGCGGCCGAAATCGCCGAACTGGAAATTAGCGGGCGGAGCGTCGTCGCCCAGAACGCCTCCCATTGCTTTGACGTATCGGTCTGGCAGTTTTTTGCGTCCCTGACCGCCGGGGGAAAAGTCGTAATCTATCCCAACGAGACTGTGCTGGATGTGCGGGAATTCACCGGCCGGCTCCGGGCGGACGGGGTCACCATCCTGGAGGCGGTGCCATCCTATCTCACCGCGATACTGGAGTATATCAAAGCAAGCGCCATCCGCCCCGAAAAATTGGAATTCCTGCTGGTTACGGGAGAAACCGTCAGTCCGGGATTGGTCCGGCAATGGTTTGAACTCAATCCCGGGACTAAAGTGGTCAACGCCTACGGACCGGCGGAAGCCGCCGACGACATCGCCCAATACCGGATGGAAGCCGCGCCTGCGCAGGAAAGCGTTCCAATCGGAAAACCCATTCAAAACACTCATATCTACATCGTGGACCGGGATTTGAACCTCTGTCCGGTGGGAGTCAAGGGCGAGATCTGCGTCTCCGGTATCGGAGTGGGACGGGGCTACTTAAACGACCCGGAGAAGACGGCGCAAGCATTTATGGAAGACCCGTACCGGGGCGAAGCGGGAGTCCGGATGTATAAGACCGGAGACCTGGGACGGTGGCTGCCCGGCGGCAATCTCGAATTTCACGGCCGCCGTGATTATCAGGTGAAGATCCGGGGCCACCGGATCGAATTGGAAGAGATCGAAGCCCGCTTGTTGGAACACCCGGCCGTCCGGGAAGCGGCAGTAATTGACCGCGCGAATGAAGCGGGAGAAAAATATCTCTGCGGATACATCGCGCTCCGGGAAGAGGTCGCGGCGGAAACCGTCCGGGAATACCTCCGCCAATATCTGCCGGAATATATGGTCCCCGC
>CAZVMT010000234.1:0-4591 GCA_964628765.1 uncultured Candidatus Bathyarchaeia archaeon
CTAGAGGCGGGACTCTACGCGCCCCACGGCTGCAACGTGGGCTGCACAAGGTTCCTGGTTCTCCGTGACCCTGAGGAGCAGAGGCTGGTTAGCAGCGATATCCCCATCGAGAACTGCGTCATGATCGTTGTCCTACAGGAACTCAGCATGTACCAGACCCTCAGGTTCGATAAGGCGGTTCCCCAGAACCTCTACTTTGACGCAGCCGCTGCAGCTGATCACATCGTTTTGATGTCGCATGCTTTGGGGTTGGGCAGTTGCTGGCTGACCCACGGGGTGGATACCCAGAAGAAGCTGCGTGAGCACTTCGACCTGAGCCCCACCATGACCAGCCGCAACCACATAATAATCGGTTGGCCAGACGAGGAGACATTGAAGTCCGAGAGAATGGATTTAGATGAGGCCATACTAAACTAGTAGATCACCATGACCCGGCCATTACTCCTCTTCGACATGGATGGTACTCTGATACTTCAGGGTGAGAAACCCACCTACAAGGGAGCCACCACAGACTACCATAGATATGTCTCCATCAAGCAGCAGATGAAGAACATCGTAGTCAAACACGGCGTACCAGCCAAGCATGTATCTGACTTGAACAGGATGGCTCACATCTGGAACACCACACGCCACTACTTGGAGAATAATGGTTACTCTGAGGAGCAGATTCAACTGGTTATCGATGAGATCAATGTGCCATTCATGATGGAGGAGCATGCAGACCACCAGGTCAGCGTCTTGATCCCGGGAACCATCGAGGGACTGACGCGCCTCAAGGAAACAGGGTACAGGATGGGATTGGTCACCATAGCCTCACGTGAATCCTATGACAGGATAAGCTGCAGCCCTAACTATGGTTGCTTCGGAGACTACTTCGCATACAGCGTGACCCGTGATGAGTGCAGATACATTAAACCCGAGCCTGAGCCAATATATCGGATACTCAAACACTTTGGTCAATCAGATTTTGTCTATATCGGGGACACAGACCACGACGCACAAGCCAGCAGAGCAGCAGGGGGACGATTCATACTAATAAACACAAGGGACTATGACGCTGAGACGTTGAGCGAGCTCTCCACTGACGCTGTGATCAATTCACTCATTGAGCTCCCTGAGGCGCTGAACAAGCTAGAGTAGGTGTGTTACAACGATCCGTAGCCCAATCAATATGAGCACCAAGCCACCTGCTACCTGAGCCTTCTTACCGAAATACCGCCCAGTCTTGTTACCGATGTTCAACCCAACAAAGGTAAAGATCAACGTCCCAGCCCCCATGTAGAGGCTTGGGACCCATATGCTGAGCTTCTCAAGGCTGAAGCTGAGCCCCACAGCCAAGGCATCAATACTGACGGCGATAGTGAACATGAGTAAACTCGTAAAGCCTAAGAGATCGCTGGCGTTAACCTCCTCGGTCTCCGGGTCAAGCCCCTCCCTGAGCATCCTCCCACCGACAAAGGCTAGGAGCAGGAAAGCGAGCCAATGATCCCACCTCTGAATGAGGTCCAGTATCGTTGACCCGAGGAACCATCCCAGAATAGGCATTATTACATGGGCGGCTCCGAAGGTTGAGCTCACCTTCAATGAGTCACTCAGTTTAACCTTGCCGAGTCCAAACCCGGCTACGATGGCTACGCTGAAGGCATCCATGGCTAACCCGATGCTTAGCAGAATAAGCGAGTAGATGTCCATGGTGCCTGCCAAAGTATCCTATTGGCATCACTTGGCATGGTTTAAGTTTTATCCAATATTTTGTGGGGCTTTAGTGCTCTTACTCTGCATCAACCTGCGTTTCTGTTTCTGTCAGGTACCTGCAGAGGGCTGGAATGCTCATGTGGTCGGCGTCCCTATCATATCCTCCCAGCTTGAACGCTATCTGCACCGCGTAACCCACCAAAACAGCACTCATCAGTGTCCCGATCCCCACAGGTCCACCCAGTAGAAACCCTACTGCGATCACCACTAGCTCCAAACCGATCCTGATAAACGCGACGGGCAGGCTCAGCCTCTTGATCAAACCCATCATCAAGCTATCCCGTGGACCCGCACCCAGCTCAGGCTTAACGTAGAGCAGGCTCGCCACACCGAAACACGCGGCGCTGAAGACTATCATGAGTAACCTTAGTGTCATTGTATTCGGGTTTGGCAATAGTTGGAGTCTTAGTATCTGGTCTATGGCGTTTCCCATGAAGAATATGCTGATGAGGGTGGCGTATCCCGGTGGGAACCCGAGCAGCCACCCGACTCCAAGCGCCATGAACCCCGTTATCTGGGTTATCTGACCCAGTGTTAGGGGAAGGTGTTTCTGTATCCCAACATCCAAGACCGCCCATGTGTTCATACCGAGGTCTGCGTTGAGCATGGCTACTACGCCAAGTGCGAAGAGTATACTTCCCAGTAGTATGGATAGGGTTTTTTGGAGGAAGGTTTTCCACCGTTTAACCAGCACCTTATTGAACATTGCTCAATTATTTAGTGGTGTCGGATAAAAAGCTTTTGAACAACGTTCAACAATAATCCCCCATGGACAAGCGGTTCACGCGGGACAGCACACAAAAAATACAAGCAATCTACAAGGCATTCACAGAGCTGGTCAACGAGGAAGGCTACGAGAACCTCACAGCGAGAAAGATCGCAGAACGAGCACACATCAGCGTAGGCACAATATACCACTACTTCAACGAGGGAAAACCAGCCATAGCCGCAGCCCTCTACGAGAAAAACCTGGTAGAAACCCTCGACATCCAGAACCTCACAGGCTACAGCCTCACAGGCATCAGACAACAAGTAACCAGACACCTGCAACTGCACAAACAGAACAAGGAACTCTACAGGGCATTCGACCAAGCCATATACAGCCACAGCGACATCTTCAAGGGCACCAAACGAAAAAGAGAAAAAATACTATCCGAACAACTGGGCGGCATTGACACTGAAAGGATTCAGGACATCATGCGAGTATACAACACTGTGGACGCTGTAATACACAGGCACCTCTATGTTGAGCCCTTATTCGAGTCAGACAAGGAACTCGTGGATTATCTTGTCTTGATAGCTGAGTCCTCTTTTAGATTCAAGGGTTCCCAATAATCTTAACAACCTTCACAGACCATTTCTTATCCATGTTGAAGGAAGACGCATGGAAATGGATCGATGAACACAGGATGGAGTTCATCGAGGTAAGCGACAAGGTATGGGAATACGCGGAACTCGGCTTGGTAGAGCACAAATCAGCGAAGCTCCACGTGGAAACCCTCAGGAAACACGGGTTCAAGGTCGAACACGGCGTAGCCGGGATGCCCACAGCCTTCGTGGCTACCTGGGGAGAAGGAGAACCAGTCATAGGCTTCATGGGTGAGTACGATTCCCTGCCCGGGATCAGCAACAAGGCGGTGCCCTACAGGGAGTGGCTCGTCGTTGATGGCTGTGGACACGGCTGCGGACACAACGTCCACGGCACAAGCGGCTTCATGGCAGCCATAGCCACGAAAAACGCCATGGAGAAAGAAGGCATCAAGGGCACCATCAAGGTCTACGGTAGCCCAGCAGAGGAAAACTATGATGGAAAAGCATACATGGTCAGGGCTGGGCTCTTCAAAGGCGTTGACGCCTGTCTCAGCCACCACCCCAGCAGCATGAACGTAGCTGGGTTAGCATCAAGCAACGCGGTGAACAGCGTCAAATACGAGTTCTACGGGAAGACAGCCCACGCCGCTGGTAGCCCAGAGCAGGGTAGAAGCGCATTGGATGCCATCGAGTTGATGAATATAGGCGTCAACTACCTCAGGGAACATGTGGTACAGGAAGCAAGAATCCATTATGTTATCGAGGAGGGCGGTGGACAGCCCAATGTCGTACCTGACTACGCACGTTCTTGGTATTACATCAGGGCACCGGAACGCGCACAGGTACAGCAGATCTATGAACGGATCAACAAGATCGCCAAGGGAGCAGCCATGATGACCGAGACCGACTACAAGATCGACCTCATCGCAGCCATCTACAACAAGATACCAAACAAGACCCTCAGCGAGCTGGTAACAGCCAACATGCGCGAGACTGGACACCCCGGCTGGACCAAGGAGGAGCTGGATTTCGCAGCCAAGATAGCCGAGACCATTGATAATGAAGACAAGATAGCGAGCCTCCGCAAGAACAAGGTACCAAACCCTGAGAAATACAGGGACGTGAACCTCATGACCGATATATTGGATGCTTGGAACGACGGCGAGGTAAGCAAAGGCAGCACAGATGTATCTGATGTCAGTTGGCAGTGCCCCACCATGGAGTTCGGCACCGCATGCAACGTCTTGGGTGCACCGGGACACGACTGGAGATTCACAGCAGTCTCTGGCATGAGCATCGGTCACAAGAGCCTCATATTTGCAGCCAAGACCATGGCAGCCAGCGCGTTAGACTTATTCACGAAGCCAGAGTGGCTGGAGCGAGCCAAGAAAGAGCAAAAAGAACGCCTAGGTAACAGGCTCTACACGAGCCCAATCCCAGACGATGTGCATCCACCGTTGAAGATCGCTGAAGAGGCTTGGAATAAGCTCAAGGGCAAGCAATAACCCAACTTTTTCTCTCAATT
>CAZVMT010000235.1:0-4581 GCA_964628765.1 uncultured Candidatus Bathyarchaeia archaeon
GCCTGTAATCAGGCTCCCTGTGCCCCTCCTCGACACATTTCCTATTCTGGGAGCGAGCGATGGGAACATAGACCTCGATCAAGAGATCATATGGGATATCGATCCCTTGATCAATGAGATACCTGTGGAAGGTCTCGGTGCTGCTTCCCTTCCTCATCAGGTTGGGGGCCTGCACCAGTGTGTTCCAGTTATCGAAATAGATGGTATCTATCACATTTATCTCGCCTGACGAGAGGCTACACGTGGACCGATGAGCATCCAGATCCAGTCAACGAACTCCCGTAGATTCTTTGTCTGTATATAGACTTCACCCGGGCCCTCGATATAGGTCACTAATCCTTCACCGCTGAAGATGGTATCCTTCCATGTACCGAACTTTCTGACCTCATATTCACAGGTGTCGCTGAACGCTGCTAGGTGGAAGTTATCTACTACAAGTTGCTCTCCCGGTGCTAGCTCGTGTTTATCGATGGCGCCGAAGCTGTTGATGAATAGGTCACCCATGCCTGTGGTCTTGACCATGAATAATCCTTGACCGAATAAGCCTCTGCTGAATCCTTCCCACCTTACATCTAGGTCGATGGTGTTGCTTGACGCTAGATATGCGGATTTCTGTATAATGTATCCCTTCGAGGGGGAGACATCCAGCTTTATTATGTCACCGATTGGCGCAGCCACCAAAGCGACCTTCCCCTGTCCACCAGCAGAGACAAAATCAGTCACAAAAAGGCTCTGACCACCAAATATGCTTGTCTTCAGGCTCCCAAGTATGCTTTTTTCGCGGGTTCTTGTCCTGACATCTATGTTTGGGCTCATATAGGTGAGAGCCCCTGCTTCTCCGGTTATCTGTTCACCATTTTCTAGTTCGACTTCCAGCAGGCTGTAGCTTGGCTGGTACTTTATCTCATATTTCAAATGATTTCACTAAACAGAAATCTGCACATCCAATAATAAACCCAGTGAATTATTCTATATGGCACGTCTTCGATTCATAGCCAACTGATAGGCGTCGATCGCGGATATTACAGCCAACACTACTCCGAAGCTCATTATCTGATCCTGTGTAAAGCTATACGAGAGAACAACGCCTAACAATAATGTCCCTCCGAAAAATGCAACAGCCCTACGGCGTGCTCCTAGATAGAATTGACCTAACCCAGTGATCAGGAAGCTGAGAAGTACAGCGAGCCAGACCTTCTTAACGGCTTCCTGCTTGATGGGCATCATACCGGGAAGCATTTGCTGAGGAGAGTTACATGCAGGGCAATATCTATCAAAGTATGGTATCATGGCCCCGCAGTTGTGACAATACTTGGTTTTTTCCTCTGTCATTACAGGAAGTCTTCATCCTTCTTGGTCAAGTAATGATAGAGCTCGACGAGCAGCTTATAGGCAAAATAGACGCTTGGGATCAATCCAACGATATATGCTACAAGTTGTATAGTGGTGACCTGCTCACTCATTCTCTAATCACATCCCTTTGAGATGAGGCACCTTAAATGGATTTTGCATGCCCTAGAATGGCACACATTGATACGGGTTACCGCATGGGGGACCAGAGGTGTACATGAATAACCGCCGCTCAGGCACCATATACACAGATGAGACTGTCTCCTCCCAGTGATCGGTGTCATTCTCGGGGTTCGGGTGATGACAGATGCTCGTTGGGTAATCATAGTGGTTTGTGAGTATCTCCTTGAAGCTCTCGAAGCTATGCCGTCCAATTGATTGGAGTTTCTCCCACGCAAGCACGTATCGGTTGATGCTGTTGGTCTCGTTCAACACAAAATTATCCTTGACCTGTAACGCCCTGTCACCGATGAAGTGATTGGTATGAACCAGTAAGCCATCCCTTGGATAGATGAATGAGACATCATCTGGGTGAGCCTCAAAATCAACCACAACGCCCTCACCAGCCAACATCACATTATAAGATAGGCTCCGTTTAGCGTTCAGCAGAGCCTTGGCTGCTTCACTGAAACGGGGGCTATCCAGCATCTTCCTGCACACCAAGAAGAAAGGCACAGACTCCCCTAGCCTGTCCCTGTTGGAGACCATGGCGTTTATCGCGATTCCTAACCCGTTGCTGTTTATCCCTTTTTGCCCGATGATCCCTGCTTCTGTATGCATGATTGCTGTAGGGCCATCCTCAACCTGAGCCCGTAACACGATACAGGAGCTATTGACATCAACCCGATAGTCCCAGTTCTGGGCGAGAATGGTATCCCCAGATTCAGAGCGCCTTGGCAGCGCTGCTATACTGGTGCATCCGCCTAACAACTGGTCTGGGCTAGCCCAAGCTAGCTCGTATCTACCATTCATTGCTATGACTGCCTCAAGATCGATGTCAACGGCATCGGCGATTCCTCGCATCTCCTCGACGAGTCCAGCGTCAAATTCCTCGCAGGTAAAAATCACGGAGTCTACCCTATCATAGACATCCTGTTTGCTCATCCTGAGGTTACGGCGCCACCAGCCGAAGTAGTAATCGATGTTGTGTCTGATCTCTTCAACCGCTTGTTCTCCATGCTGGTAACCGCATTCATATCTTGAACCCGAAACCGTTACTATTGGGGTGGCTTTCTCCATGCCTATTCTTGGGGTTTTTCACCCCAATAAGGCTATTTCTTAGTCATCATCAGGCAGATCTGTGCTGAACTCAGCGAAGATGGGGTAATGATCCGAGACTGACTCTGTGAAACTCTGATTCAACCCATACATTGTGTCAAAATAGTAGACCGTAGAGCTGTCAACGATATACTCGCTGCTGTAGGTGTAGTCTGTCATAACCATCCGGTCGTAGGTCCAGTCGGTCTTGGTCATGGTGTCAAAGTCGTTCGAGATCACCCAATTGTATTCTGAGCCTCTTAACGGGTTCTCTGCTGAGTCCTCATCAAAATATGAACCATCAGCGTTGAAATCCCCCAAGGCGATAACATCCCGCTCATCACCAGACCCTAATACTTGATCGAAGACGATGGTCAAGTTACCTATCTCATTGTACGCGTCATCGGGTTTCGTGTGAATACCAACTAGTGTGAAGTCAAATCCACCAGCCCTGAAGCTAGCGATGTATGGTTCTCGCTCAAACACATCATCCACGTCATCATAGACATAGGCAGTGTCAGCGAGATACTGGATAGATTCGGTGTTATAGAAGTAGGCATAAGCCTCCTTGCTCGAACTTCTCCCCAATCTCTCGCTCCTGATGAAAGCATAGTCTGGTCCCTCCAAGGCATTTATGGCTTCAAGGAATATCGGGGCTGTTGTCTCGCTGCTATCACGTATCTCCTGAACCAGAACAACATCGAACTCGCGGACGATCCGAGCCAAGGTATCCAGAACCTCTGTTTTCTCCCTTTTTGTTTCTCCGAATATCTGGATGTTGAAGGCTGCTATCCGGATGGTGTCTCCTGCTGGTGGGTTGGGGTTCTCTGGTTCACTTGGTATGAACTGGTCAAGTAAACCATTATCAAATGCATAGTAGGCTGAGGCTAGTAGAATCACTATGATGATTGAAGCCACTGAGTTCTTCTTCATGCCTGAATCAATCGCTGGCTTCTTTAAGGCTATTTCTTCTCAATCTGGTCCAGCTCAAGCTTCCTGAAGATGCTCCTAAGCTGGCGCCTCATCTGGGTACGCTCGGTGCTCAACCCCAGATAATCAGCGAAATCCTGTGTCGTCCTCACGATGCTGGTTCTACCACTCTTCTCACGTTTGATTAAACCCATCTCATCCAGTAACGCAAGATGCTTGTAGGCTTGACTTCCACGGGCGTTGGCGATATCTGTCTGCTCAACGGGTTGATGATAAGCCACATAGCTCAATGTACGCAGGGTTCCCTCGCTGAGCAGCGGTTTCAGGCTGTATCTGCTGGCTGGTTTCGTGAAGTCAGACCTCAACTGGAGTACAACACGGTCCTGTGGGAGCTTCCTGATCTCCAATGCGCTGTCATCCTCCTCATATACATCCTGAAGCATGGACACCAGTCTATCCGCCTCTATCTCGTTTTCGAGACGAAGCCTAGTAACTATATCAGTGAGCCCCATGGGTCTGCTCGCAGCATATAATATGGCTTCTAGCTCAGCCAGTTTATCGCTCTCTGTTATCTCTGCTCCCCCTCTTTTGATGGTGTCTATCGGTTTAAATGATTACTGGATACCCGCCGCTATATCAGTCCTATAGTGAAGACGCCCAGATATCTTACCCACATCACCATAAACCCTTCGACGAGCCATAGGCACACTGTCTCCCTTGCCCTGAAGCGCGATTGCCCTGCTGGTAGTGGTCTTGATAACCCCGTTGTCATCGTATACCGAGGCATAGTAGAGTTCGCTCTCGATGCCCTCGCCTACGGTTATTGGCTGGTCCTTGAGGGGAGCCACAGGGTATCCCTCAGGAACAACATACACGCATACCGTCGCCTTTTTCTCGAAGCCGAAGCTGGGAAGCTTCCCATCGATTATACCATGTCCCACCTCGGTGAGGGGTTTCTCCAATAGAGTCAAGACATTGATAGCCTCTGGGTCACCGAACCTGCAATTATACTCTAAAACTTTCGGACCGTCTTTTGTAATAATC
>CAZVMT010000236.1:0-4575 GCA_964628765.1 uncultured Candidatus Bathyarchaeia archaeon
AAAGAACTCGCAGACAAGATCAGGAAGCTCCAATCAGACCCACTGATAAGAAAAATGGTTGAGGACAGGATGGATGAATTCAGGGCAGTCCAAGAGATGGATTCCAACAAATGGTATGAGGAGCTTGTCTATTGTTTATTGACCGCTTTCTCCAGTGCTTTAATGGGACAGAAGTGTGTTGATGCTCTTTGTAGCGATAACACCCTTCTTGATGGAACAGAGGATGAGATAAGAGCCTGCCTCGTTGAGACCGGTCACAGGTTCCCAAATAAACGAGCAGAGTTCGTTTATAACACACAGCATCTAGCATCAAGTATCAAGGCAACGATTAAAGGATTCGAGACCAGTAAAGAAGCAAGAGCTTGGCTCGTGGAAAACATCAAAGGCTTAGGCTGGAAAGAAGCTAGCCACTACCTCAGAAACGTAGGCTACTTCGATCTAGCGATTATCGACCGCCATATAATCAACAATCTGCGAGAGCACAAGATGATCGATCTCGACCCTAAGAAGGGGTTGACAAAGAAACGGTATCTTTCTGTTGAGAAGACCCTTGATAGAGTAGCTGAGGAACTCGATATGCTTCCCGGTGAACTGGATTTGTATATGTGGTACAGGAAGACCGGGAAGGTCCTCAAATAAACACATTTAGGAGACCCAGCATTCATTAAACTACCATGAAGGTCAAGATCAACGGCAATACCGAGGATATCAAGGCTCTCTGGAGAGAAGACGCCATCGTAAAGATGGTGGACCAGAGAAAACTCCCCCACAGCTTCGAGATCGTTGCACTCAATAACCATAAAGAGACCGCTCAAGCAATCAAGACCATGGTAACCAGAGGCGCCGGGGCAGTAGGTAACGCAGCTGGTTTCGCCATGGCACAAGCAGCCCTTGAAGCACAGAATAAGCCACTTGATTATTTCAACCAGTATCTCAGTGAAGCAGCCGAGACCATCCGAAAGACGAGACCCACTGCAGCCAACTTGTTCAAAGCCGTTGATAGATGCCTCGAAGCAGCTGAATGGGGAACAGTCTCTGCTAGAGTCGAGAACGTTGTGAAGGAGGCTGATGAGATATTCAGTGAAGACCTGAAGGCTTCAGAGGAGATCGCCAAGTCAGGAGGCAAGCTCATCAAAGACGGCTATAGGATTCTCACACATTGTAACGCCGGGGCGTTAGCGTATGTTGATCACGGTACCGCCCTTGCTCCCATTAGGCAGGCGGTGAAGGATGGTAAGGATGTCTTTGTCTGGGTTGATGAGACTCGTCCAAGGGGTCAAGGTGCAAGAATCACTGCTTGGGAGTTAGAGCAGGAAGGGATTCCCTATGCTTTGATCGCTGATAACGCTGCCGGGTTTTTTATGCAGCGGGGTGAGGTTGACATAGTTATCGTGGGTGCAGACAGGATCGCTGTTAACGGTGATGTCGCCAACAAGATCGGCACCTATGAGAAGGCTGTCGTGGCTTTTGAGAATAAGATACCCTTCTGGGTTGCTGCACCAGGCATGACATTCGACTTGGGCACCCTTACAGGAGCAGATATTGCGATTGAGGAGCGAGACCCTGAAGAGGTTAGTATGATGTGGGGCCTTGGGGAGGATGGGAAACAAACAAGGATCAAGATAGCTGCCGAGGGAACCCATGTACGGAACCCTGCTTTTGATGTGACTCCCGCAAAGTATCTAAGTGGATTCATAACAGAATATGGATTACTTGAGCGACCGTTTGATGAAGGAATAAGACGGCTTTATGGGTAACCTGGGTTGCCACCTGGTTTCATTTACGCGGGGACTTAGGATTCTACTATAACCTTTCTCTGCTCATTGACATAGAGTCCAAGCAGAATAGGTCCATTGGAGAGATTTCCAAAAATCGGGAGCCTATTGATATGCTCCTCCTCCATTATCTCTCCTACCTCGGTAAGTGTCGTATTGTATCTTACCCAGATCAATGGCTCACTGTTTATCTCACCGACTAATGTAACATGGGGATCGAGTTCTTTATCGACTACCCTTCTCTGGATGTCATTCAGGGTGACTATTCCAACAGGCTCTTCCTCATCGGTGACAATCAGTGCGTCAAGGTTAAAATATGTCATGAGGCTCTTCGCAGATGCGACGGTTCTGTCTTTTCTTACTGTGATTACGTCCTTTACTACGATATTTTTTACCTCTACTGACATCAAGCCCACTTGAAAGAATATTTAGATATCTTATGTTATTATTTGCGGAGCATTAAAAGATAGTAGAAATATGGAATTGTCCTACTGTATTTCCTGTTTGGCTAGTTTTGGGTGACCAAATCGCTTAAATTAATGTATGTTATGAGGTTGTGTTGTCCCGCCCGCCCTAGCTCAATGGCAGAGCATCCGGCTGTAGTCATCGCCCTGCGGGGCAGTGGCATTCAGGCCATGAGCAGACACCGGAGGGTTGCAGGTTCAACTCCTGCGGGCGGGACCATCAAATGAATGGGTTTTAACCGAATCAACTTTTCTTTTGAACATTTACTATGTTAATATTAGATTTTTTTTCCATCGATATGAATTACAGTGCGTATGTGTAAATATTATATATAAAATCAATCAATTGTAGATCGAGTTGAAATTATGACAAAAGAAATCGGAGTTCTTGTTGTCGGAGTAGGGTTTGTCGGTGGACAAGCACATGCTCCATCTTTCAAGAAAATTAATGGTTCAAATCTAGTAGGGCTCTGTGCAAGAACAGAGAGAAGAGTAAAGCCATTAGCTGAAAAATGGGAAACCAATTACTATCTGGACTATGATGAAGCTCTAAAAAATCCAGAAGTAGACGCTGTAGTGGTCGCTGTACCGACTCCCTATCACTTTGACTACGCGATGAGGGCGATTAAAGCGGGAAAACATGTAATGTGTGAGATGCCCATAACGCCAAAGATCAGCAATATAAAGGAACTGCAATCAGCAGCAGACAAAGCAGGAGTAACCATTATGCCAATCCTGAACTTCAGATTCGCGCCAGTATACGTCAAGATGAAGGAAATGATCAAGGAAGGCGTGATCGGTAAACCAATCGCCATGCACTACAGGGAATTCCTACCCGCTAAAGACCTAGCAGAGCAATGGCCTGCAAACGGCTGGGCATGGGACATCGAGAAGGCTGGTGGCTATCCAGACTATACTTTGTCAGTTTGGGGTATAGACATGCTGAGATGGGTAAATGAATCTGAATACACTGAATCAGCTTGGATGGCTAGCTACCCCAAGATGGAGCAGTTTGGAGGCATCTATGGATACAACACAAAAGGGATAGCCATGTTTGAAAACGACGTTGTTGCATCATTCCACTTCGGAGCCTCTGTGAACAAGGCAGGTTCAGAGACCAGATTCGAGGTATGGGGTGATAACACCAATGTTATTCAGGGGCATGGCATTGACAAGATAGTCGTCCTAGGTCCTGATGACCAGAAAGAAAAGATCCCCGTTGAAGCAAAAGGCACAAGGGTCTGGGGACATCGCCAATGCGATACTCACTTCATCGAGAGTCTGCTGAATAACAAGGCGCCTTCGGTTACCCTTGATGACGCCATTAAAGCCCACATGGTTGCTGACAAGATTACTGATAGACTCAGATGATTTTTATTCATCTGAGAATTTTTTTAGTATTTTTCTATTTTTTTGTTTAGAATTTATGTTTTATGATGTCATTTTCTCACCAAATGCTTATTAACCAAATTTGGTGTATTTATCATGAATATTGACAAAAATAAGCGTAATTATTGTAATTACATTGTTTATCATATATATTATTAAGTCCAATGCAGTAGAATCTGTGTTAGGAGGCAACGAGTTAGTTGTCAAAGAAAGACTTGAACATAAAAATCGATGAACTATCTTCCACTATTGGAACATTCAAAGGGCTTCAAATCCAGATCGGTAGACTCATTGACGAGGAATGGGAAGAACCCATGGGACCAACCCCCTTCCCTGACGTCACTACATTACGTAACTGGGATAGAACCCTACTAGATCGTTACAAGCCATTCTACATGCCGTTCTGTGACCTGTGCTGTCTATGCACTTATGGTAAATGTGATCTGACAGGAGACAAGACGGGCGCCTGTGGTTTGACACAGGGAGGTCAGCAGTCAAGGATAGTAATGCTTGCATGCTGCATCGGCGCCTCGACACACGCAGCTCACGGCAGACACATGCTAGACAATCTTATCGAAGAATTCGGGCGAGAAACCCCACTTAATGTTGCGATAAACACCAACGTAGAGGCCCCCCATGTACGCCTAGTTTGTGGATTCAAGCCAAAAACAATCGGCGACCTTGAAGAGGCACTTGATTATGTTGAGACTCAGCTAGTTCAACTGGTAGCTGCTGCCCATACAGGGCAGGAAGGAGACCCCATTGACTTTGAGTCCAAAGCTTTCCACGCTGGGATGCTGGATCATGTCGCGTTAGAGGTGGCAGACATCATGCAAATAGCTAGTCTAGGATTGCCGAAAGGTGATCCAGACACCGAGATGGCTGATATTGGCTACGGCACGATTGACAAGGAGAAGCCTGTTATCATGTGCGTTGGTCACAATGTC
>CAZVMT010000237.1:0-4573 GCA_964628765.1 uncultured Candidatus Bathyarchaeia archaeon
ATTGATAGTTTATGTAAAAAAATAGATACTAAAATGTTAGAGAATATATTGAAAAAATATGGTGAAAGTATAGATGACTATAATTATATTGTTCCTATAGTAATAGTTTGGAGACCTGAATTCATTTTAGATATAAATAAGGAAATGCTAGTTGATGAAATTCCAAGAGTATGTACTTTGCATGAATTAGAAACAATACTTAATTTAAGAATAAAAGATTTATCTAAAAAAGAGTATATTATATCAATAACTAAAGAAAATTGATTTTAATTAATCCTTTTATTGATATGATCATTTATTACAATTTCCTATTTTTTCCCAGTCCAGTTTATAAGGGCTGTTTTTGTTGCACCAAACCAGAAATGCCCTACACCACACCATCTGATGTCCGCATGGTAATCCACACAGACCTCACAGACACAGACATAACACAACTAATCACCCAAACAGACGCAGAAATAGACAAACAACTAGGCACCCAAGACCCCACAGACAAGCTAATCCAGAAACTCAGCACACTCATCACCTCTCGAACCATCAAACACCGACAACCCTCAAGCACCACCATCGGAGAATACCGGAGCGAGACAACAGACACCCTATCAGCCGAGATCAACAGGATCACCCGGCTCTACAAGCAACCCACCGTCAAGGCATCAACATACAGTTACAAGGAGGAGCAAGAGTGAGCTTCGAGAAACCATACCCACCAGACCCCATCACATACACCCACTACAACACCATAGTAGACCAACTGGAGACCAGATTCGGATCAAGCGCAGAAGGCTACATCCGAGACGCCACACGCATCATCAACACAAGAGGCAACATCTGGGAAGCAGCCCCAGGCAACACCCAGCAAGCCATAACAGATCTCTACTCAGACAACGGTGGAGCAGTATATCTACCCAAGTGCATGATAACCGAGACCCAGCCATGGACACTGGACGAGGAATACCCTGTCTACATCCACGGCGCAGGCATGTGCTGGCACGACCAAGACAGAGGCACCATGATCCGGTTCAACCTCAGCAACGATGTGCATGCGATTGACCTTGACGCATCGAACATCATCCACTTCGGAGGCATCACGGACCTAACCCTACTCGCTGGCACCGGGGACAGGGACATGATCCACATGGACGGCGTCACAGACTACCACATAGAGCGGGTCTACATCAACCAGGCACGGCGCCACGCGGTACACGTAGAATCAACACAGGACAGCTGGAACCTCTGGATCAAGGACAATCTCATAGAAAACAGCGCTAATGTTGGGATCAGGCTGGAGGGTGGCTCGGGAGCGGGAAACATACTCAAGAGCTACATCCTCAACAACTACTTCTACGCCAACAGCATAGACATCGAGGCAGGAGCCCTGGACGACACCACTGGCAAGGTCCACCTTCTCCAGCTCCACAACAACCAGCACTTCAACACCACAGGCATCGGGTTGAAGCTATACAGGAAAGCCACGGCAATCACCTGCATGGGACACATCTTCTACAAAACCACGGGAGACGCCATAGACATCAATGATGATGGATCAGCCAACAAATGCAGCAGACTCAACCTCGCCAGCTTCCTCATCGACGGAGACGGCACGACACCAAACGGCATCGACCTTGGCGGCTACACGGACCACGTGGTAATCGACTCTGGCCAGATCTATGGAATAACCGGTACCGCGGTGAATGAGGGCGTCAACACCAGCAACATATTGAAAGGAGACATCCACGAGTCATGAGCTACACATACACGCAATACGGAACCGGGTTCAACATACAGATGCCCACACCCGAAGCCCAGAGCTTCAACGAACTACTCCAACTCAGAGGCACACCAGCAACCATCATACACCGCACCCAGACAGGCATGACCAGCTACGGCAACCCAACATACACCGAGACCACACACCAAACCAAGTGCCTCAGACGCAGCACCATCTATGAACGCAACCACCCAGCAGGCAACCTAAACAAAACCCAAGACAGCGTACTGCTCACGGGGTGGGAAGCTATCGAGGAAACCGATGAAATGGAGCTGGACGGGGACCGGTACCATATCACGGGCATCATCAAAACCCCAGCACTCATCAAAGCCGAGGTAGAACAACGACAATGACCACAGACCCAAAACTCACAATACTAGCCCTACTAAGGGACGGCTGGAACCTACCATGGACACCAACATTCACAGCAGACTGGTACGACAAACAAATCAAAGACCCACAGATAATCATCACCCACCTCCAAACCAGAACCCACCCCACAGGCTTCACCGAGAACCCCACACAGGCACAGCGCCGAATCCGAGCAACATACATGATCAACATCTGGAGCATCGGCGACGAAACCCGGCGCTGGGAGATGATAGACGAAGTAGACAGGATAATCACATCCAAATGCGATAACCCCGGCGACGACCTGGAATTCATAGAGGTATCCGGGTTCCGGGACCTGGATGAACTGGACACCCATCCAAGGCTCTACAGGAGCCAACTCACACTGGAGGCGCTATACTATGGTTAGATACAAGGGAAGAGACCAGATCGAATACGGACACTACCCATACACCGAACCCAACTACGGATCAACGGCATCATCAGCAACCCTATACAGGATCGGATACCTCACAGAGATCAGACCCAGCTACGACCCAGAGCTCAACAGGCAATACGTCCTCAGGGAAGGAGCAGACACAGGGAAACCCCTGGGCATCTACAGCCGCAGAGAAAACATCAGACTCACCCTTAAATGGCTACAAGGCCAACTGGGCGACTATTACCAGAAATACATCCTCGGCGGCTACAACTTCTACGCAGAAACAAAACTCTACAAAAGCGCTACGGAGAAGCTCTACATCACATGGAGCGGCCTCAAATGCAACACATTGACCATACGCTGCAGCATCGGTGAACCCATCGAGTGGACAGGGGAATTCATAGGCAAAACCATGGACACCAAATCCACCACAGACAACACCTACGGGGCATCACCCGGAGCCGTCTGGGAGTGGGACGACGCCTATCTCCAGCTGAGCACCAACGGCTCCAACTGGGACCCTGTGCCGGATGTAACCGACTGGGAGATCAGAATACAGCAGAACCTGAAACCCAACTACGTATTCAACACGGGCAGCCAGAAGACGCTCCAGAGCCTCGAAGAACTGGAGCAAAGCTGCGACGCACGCTTCACCATGTACCTCCCAGGAGACACCTACCTCAGCCACCTACTGGACCAGACAGAGCTATACCTCAAACTAGTACTACCCAACAGCCAATACCTCCAGCTCAACAAGGGACGCCTCAGCCTCTACGACCCGGTTCTCAAACCAGAGGACCTGGTCCAGTGCAGAGTCGAATACATGGGGGGATACCTCACCCACAGCTTCACGTGACCAACATGCAGCAAACACACACCATAATGGGCCACAAGGTGACCCTAAGAACCTGGACCTACGGCATGAAACAACAAGCCCTAAGGGAAGCCACCACATGGACCAGAGACGCCTCTGGTCTCCAACCAGACGTGGACCCCTGGAGGCTCAACGACATCATGCTAACCCAGTGCATCACAGAGTGGGACCTAACAGACGAAGCAGGGGAACCGCTACCAGTTACAATCGAGTCACTCCACGACATAGAGCCACCCGAGCTTGTGGAGGCCATGATCGCGGAGTGCCAACACATCAACGGGGTGACCGGGGAGGAGCGAAAAAAATCCTAGCGGCGGCCACCACGGGCCACACCCCAGCGATCCTCGAAGACATCGCCATCTGCGCAGCCATGGGGTGGACCGCCGATATGCTCGACAGGCAACCAGCACGGTTCATCACGCGCCTGGGCATCTACCTGGACGCCCAGGCAAGGGAACGACAAAGGGCTGCCCAGCGGGCTGAGGAAAAACTACGGAGCCTGAAACCAAGATGAACACCATACGAGCCACAACCCCAGAACGACTGGGGGAAGAACTAGCAAAGCTAACCAATGCCATCGAGGAATCCGCGGACCAGGCGCTGAACCTACCAAGGATGCATGCATTGGCTCAGGCAGGCTGCCCAGTGGCTTCTGGGGCGCTCAGGGATAGTATCAGGGTGATCAGGCCCTCAACCACATCTGCGCTGCTCGCGGCTGGTGGGCTGGAGTACATCAACCCAGTGACGGGTAGACCTGTGACCTACGCCCGGGCGGTGCATGATGGCTCATCAAGGCAGGCGCCCAGACCATTTCTAGAGCAGGCGGTCATGGCTGAGAAGCACCGGGTGGCCAAGGAGATAGCGTTGGGGTCGGTGACGCGGTTATGAGTGAACACATTGGAATCCAGTATAATATTCAGGTGACGGGGCTCACGGAGGCACAGGTAGCAGCCAACGCCGCCGGTCAGTCAGCCAACCAGGCGGCCACAGCCCTGGCATCGGCCCAATCCCAGAGTAATTCTACGTTGCCTACTTTGATGACTACTGTGCGGATGGTGAACGCGGCTAGGCTAGCAGTCACCCAGACTAGTAACGCGATAACTGAGTTGAACCCGGTTGCATTAATGTATGGTTTCTTGAATATGATGCAGGTGGT
>CAZVMT010000238.1:0-4555 GCA_964628765.1 uncultured Candidatus Bathyarchaeia archaeon
CAACTGGCTATACGCTGCGTCAACCATAGCAACAGATGGATAATGCTGTGGGGCATTCTTCAATGGACCGAAGAGGACGAAGTCTGCTCCGATTATGGTGGGTATCGCGTTAATGACTCCCTTGACCATTGTCTGAGCCTCTATGGTATACTTTTCCTTGAGGCGCCTCCAAGAAGATAACGAGTTGTGTGCCCCGCAGCCACATGGGTATCCGTATTTGTCTTTGATCAAATCAATCGCCTTGACGGATATTCCAAGCGTGGGTATGTCCAGCACAGCTGTATCGATGAGTATGTTCTCTATACCCACCGCCTCTGCCTTGGGCGCAAGCTCCTCGATCAATGGCGTCTTGTTGGAAGAAAGAATGTACCGGGTGCTGTGTGTGAGGATGACAGCTGACTTGAGCCCAGTATCCTTGATGGCTGCATATAGCTCCTCACCGGTGTGAGGATTCAACGAGTTAAGTATGATCCTGTCGATTACCCCGGTCTCAGAGGCGTATCTTAGGGTCTCGGCTTGTGCTTTCTCAGAGACTACATCCAAGAATATAGGCATCTCCGTGGACTCCACGACGAAGTCAAGGTAGTTGCGAGCCGCCTCGGTGGTCTCGGCGATGAGATCAATCACAGAGGGGAGCCCCACTGTTTCGGTCATCTCCTCGGCGCTTCTTATCTGTTTGAGTGACGCAGCTTTATCGAACAATCCCTTGGCTGAGTCGGTCACGTTCTTGTCTCCGTTGTAGAACATGCTGCCCACCATGACAGTGGGTACCTCACCGGGTTCGCCCCCGATCTTGACCCCGTTTATCTCGTAGGTCTTCTGCTTCACAGAGTAATCGAACAACTCAATCCACCTAGGAATAACCCCGGTCTCTATTATGGTTTCGATAACGTGTTAAGTAGCCGACGCATTCATGGATTTATGCAACCCGGCTTTAAAGTGGTCTTTCAACCAGATGGCAAGAGAGACAGCTTCCAGAGGGAAACCACGGTTCTTGAAGCTGCGAGAAGCCTCGGAGTTGACATCAACTCCATCTGCGGGGGATCACATGCCTGCGGAAAATGCATAATCAAAATAACATCAGGAAGCAGTCCAGAGCCTTCTGAGCCTGAGAGGAGGTTTCTCGATGAGGAGAGCCTAAGGAATGGATTCAGGCTCGCGTGCATGCTGGAGATCGCTGACGATCTCTGGGTTACGGTGCCCAAGGAGAGCAGGACAGGCACTCAGAGGCTTCAAACCGAGGGGCTGATGACAGAGGTCGCTGTCTCACCCATGGTCTCGAAACGGCTCAGCGAAGCAGGGATCGATGTTCTCTATGGTGAAGATGTGATTAGGCATCTCGACACCGATGATGCCGAGCTACTGGGTTTCGCAGTGGATATTGGCTCAACCAAGCTAGCCGGGTACCTGATGGATCTCTCCAATGGAGATGTTCTCTCGGTCGCCACAGCCATGAACCCCCAGATACCTTATGGGGAGGACATCATAAGCAGGATAACCTATGCTATCCAGAAACCGGAAAACAACGGGATACTCCATGAGACACTGAGGAAAGGCGTAGAGCAGTTGCTGGAAGAAGCATGCAGTGAATCAAACAAGGCAAAAGATGATGTTTATGACATCGTTTTGGTGGGAAACACCGCGATGCAGCACTTCATACTGGGCTCGGATGTTCACCCTCTATCCCGGAGCCCATTCAAGCCAGTGAGCCTAGAGCACCGGGACCTCCCTCCTGAAACCTTGAGGCTTGCCCCCAATGCTAGGGTGCATGTGCCACCGTTGATAGCTGGCTTCGTTGGGGCTGACTGTGTGGCTGCGAATCTCGCGACTGGTGTCTATAAGTCGTATGAGATGTGTTTCTTGATGGATATTGGTACCAATACCGAGATCGTCGTGGGATCAAAGGATCACATGGTAGCATGCTCATGCGCCAGCGGCCCAGCCTTCGAGGGAGCCCACATACGATACGGGATGAGGGCAGCATCAGGAGCCATCGAGGGAGTATGGATCAACGAAGCCCTTGAGCCAATGATCAAAGTAATCGATGACGCGGAACCTGTCGGTATCTGCGGCTCTGGACTCATCGACATCCTCTCAGAGATGCTGCGAACAGGGATCATTGACAGCACAGGGCGATTCAGCTCAATCGATCACCCCAGGCTCAGGCAGAGAGACGATGTCAAGGAATACGTTGTCGCTTGGAACAATGAATCTGGGCTGGATGAGGACATATCCATCACCCAATTAGATATCAGGGAGCTTCAGAAGGGAAAAGCTGCCATATTCTCGGGATCATATATAGCGCTAAGACAGCTGGGCTTGGAGCCCAACGTGATTGACCATGTCTACATCGCAGGAGCCTTCGGGACATACATCAACAGGGAGAGCGCAGTAAACATCGGTATGATACCCGAGTTCAAGCAGACAGCCATAGAACAAGTAGGAAACGCCGCTGGGACAGGGGCGAGAATGATACTGTTATCAGGGAAGGCTCGGGAGGATGCGAAGAAGATACGGGAAAACGTAGAATACATCGAGTTAGCCACTCACCCGGAATACAATAAGGCATACTTGGATGCTTTGATGCTCCCCCACCGAGACCTATCTTATTTCCCCCAGACAACCGGGAAACTGGAAAGCTCTGGATGGGTCAAGGGAAAGCTCCACAGATCTCATAGATGAATTTTTTAAAGCAGCGACACCCTATCTTCCCAATGTCTTCTAAAGAGAAAATCGTGGATGCAATAGTCGAACTGGATGAACCAACAGCGCTACAGTTAGCAGGTGAATTAATCAAAAACGGAACAGACCCTGTGCAGATTTTGGAGATGTGCAGGGCAGGCATGAGCACAGTGGGGATGAAGTTCGAGAAAGGCGAGTTCTTCCTCTCAGAGATGATCATGGCAGCGGAGATATTCAATCAGGTGATGGAGCAGATACGCCCCCAGTTGATGAAAACAATCACCGAGAAACGGGGCAAGATAGTCATCGGCACCGTCGAGGGCGATGTACATGATATCGGCAAGAACATAGTGATCGCGTTGCTTGAGGCTGAAGGCTTCGAGGTGATAGACCTGGGGGTGGATGTGGCGCCAGAGAGGTTCGTCTCAGCCATCAAGGAGCATGAACCAGACATCGTTGGAATGAGCAGCCTGCTCACAGTCGCTTTGGAGGCTACGAAGACAACCGTGGAAGCGATTGAGGCGGCGGGTCTCAGGGACAGAGTGAGGATTATCATCGGCGGAGGCAGGATAGACACCCACGCGGCGGACTACATCAAACCCGATGCCTACACTGACAACGCAGCCTACGGTGTACGGCTCTGCAAACAATTAATGGATGGAGATGAGGCTTGACAGATTACCAAGAACTCTACAGGGAACGCAGAGAACGCCTCAGCAGAGCATACAACCTGAAGGAACCCGACCGCGTGCCAATAAGCGGCAGCTATGGTTACTTCGCGGCGAGATACGGGGGAATAACCATACAGGAGTCCCTCACAGACTATGATCAGCTCAGAGAGGCTGTAATCAAGACATCTGTTGATTTCGGCTTTGATACCGGCGGTGGCGGTGGGGGCATCTACGCTTTGCCTCTTGTTGTGGCGATGATGCGGGACTATGGTGGCATCGTGCCGGGTATGATCAATATTCCGCTGCATGAGGCATTGGGGGTGACCTATTGTAAGTTCCCGGGGATAGAGATACAGAAGGATACGCCACCCCAGTTCATCGGGCAAGAATACATGAAGCCAGCAGAGTATGACGAGTTCATCGATGACACATTCAACTATATAGCCCAGAAGCTCCTCCCACGGCACTTCAGAAACATCGACCCCATCGGCTCACCGAAAGCCATGGCAGCGTGGATCAGGTACGGTGAAGAGAGCCAACGCTACAAGGATGGGATGGGCAAGCTAGGCGATGATTTGAAGAAGTATGGTTTCCCCAGCTTCAGCGGAGGCTTCTCATATGCTCCGCTGGACTTCATCGGTGACTATGTCCGGGACATCAAGAATGTCCTATTCGACACTTATAGGGTGCCTGATAAGGTGAAGCAGGCAACGGAGGCAGTCAAGGATATACTCTTGGAGTTGGCCAAGATTACTGCTAAGACAGCTGAGAAAGGCTCTCAGGCGTTCATCCCATTGCACTTGAACGAGTATTTCTCGCCCAAGCAGTATTATGAGTTCTATTGGCCCACATTGAAGGAGATAGTTGAGGAGCTAGTTAGGCTCGGTTTCACACCGTCCATCTTCTACGAGGGATACCAGGACCCACACCTTGAGTCGATACTGGAGCTCCCCAAGGGAAAGACCATAGCCAAATTCGAGAAGACCAACCTAGCCAAGGCCAAAGAGGTAATCGGAGACCACGCATGCATCGTGGGTGGACCACCGACATCCCTCTTCCTCAGCGACCCAGCGAAGGTAGATGAATACATCCGAGACCTATTGCCGCAGGTGATGGATGGTGGGGGTTTCGTGCTCTCTCCAGCTGTAAGTATCCCCGAGAACGCGAGACCAGAGAATGTCATGGCGTTGAAGACAGCTGTT
>CAZVMT010000239.1:0-4550 GCA_964628765.1 uncultured Candidatus Bathyarchaeia archaeon
AATATTATTATTTTATCCGGGCTTATTATGGTGGAGAGTACGCTGATTCGAGCCACGAATACGGTGAAACAGAACTCCCTGCCCCCAGCAGTCTTTCTGTCACTGTAATTAATCCGAATAAAATCACATTAAACTGGACCAATAACTCAAGTGTTTATGACTGGATCCTCATTGAGAGAAGAGAGACCTGTCCAGGATCCACGGGCTGGTCACAAGTCGGAGGTCCTTCTGGCGGAAATGAAAGCTGGAATGATACCACAGTAAAAGACGGCCGGACTTATGAATATAGAATAAGAGGTAAAAGAGGAACCATTTATTCTGATTATTCCGGAACAGATTCAGGGACCACAAATTTGCGGAAACCAGGCAATCTTGCCGGCCAGTCATCTAATGATGGGACTTACGTAGATCTGATCTGGACTGATAATTCTGAGACTGAAAACGGAGTGGAAATATACAGAAATGGAGTTAAGGTCCATACCACAGGAGAAAATGAAACTTCCTGGAGAGACACAGGAGTCAGTCCAAAAACGACTTATTATTATAAGGTCCGGGCTATAGGGCCCTGTAATGACAGCGCCTATACAGCTGAGATCGAAGTATACACAGACGCGCCTCCGAATGCCGCCAGTGAATTAGAGGCTGAGGCTGCTGGGACAGACAAGGTCGATCTGTCCTGGAACGACAATTCAGACGACGAACTAGGCTTTAAGATTGAAGAAAAAGTGGGAGCCGGCTCTTTCAGCCAGATCGATACAGTGGGGCCCAATGAAACAAGCTATCAAAGAACAGGGCTTTCCCCGGGAACTAATTACACCTATCGGGTGAGAGCCTATAACGCGGCCGGGAACTCTGATTATTCCAATGAAGCACAGGCAACGACTCAATCAAACATCTCAAAGCCAACAAGTCCACAAGCTGTTCCTGTTTCGGATACTGAAATAGAAATAACCTTCCAGGATAATTCATCTGAAGAGGATGATCACCGGCTGGAAAGAAAACCGGATGGAGGAGCTTATTCGGAAATAAAAACACTTGAGCCGAACAGGACTTACTATAAAGACAATATAAATCTTTTAACTAATGGAAGTTTTGAAGACTGGTCATCTGGGACGTCATCTCCTCCTGATGGATGGACATTATATGGGACTGATGCGGAAGTGGCCAGAGAATCATCAATAATAAAAATTGGGGATTATTCAGCGAAGTTAACAAGAAATGGTTATACTGCTCTTTTGTATCAATATATCCATGAAGATCAAGGTATATCATATTGGCAAGGGAGAGATGTTTCTTTCTCCGTTTGGGTATATGCATCAACAGCAAATAGTGTGAAGATTCGCATTTTTGATGGAATAGGTGAAAGCAGTTCATCATATCATCCTGGTGATTCTTCTTGGCACCAATTGACTGTTACTCGAACAATTGATGCGAGTGCAACAGAAGTGAGGTGTGATAATCTCATACAAGACAATGATATATCTGCTTATTTTGATGGGGCCATAGCAGTTGAACCCGGGCAAACTTATTATTATAGAGTCCGGGCAAAACAAGGAGCTAATTATTCGGATTATTCAGACGAAGTTTCAGCCACCACAATATCAGAACCCTCAGGTCCTTCTGATCTTGCAGCAGGAGCCGAATCAGACGAAAAAATAAGGCTTACCTATAACGGAGTTGAAAATGAAACCGGATATAAAATAGAGAAATCAGAAAATGAAGGGGTGGACTGGGATGAGATCGCGGTCATAGGATCTGATATTGAAGAGTTTCTTGTAACAGGATTGAGTCCGAATACGCGGTATGATTTCAGGATCCGGGCCTATAATGCGGCCGGCAATTCCGGCTACTCGAATACAGCCTATGCCACAACAGATGCAGAATACGAACGCACAGCATTTGAAGTGCTCTGCAGGAATCCAAATGCAGAGCTTGTTTTCCTGGCTGAAGTGAATCCTAAAATGACGGTCCAGGGATTTAGTTTAGTAAGTGGGAAGACCTATACCTATGAATATACGATCACAGAAAGAGGGATTGATATTGAAGAGGTCCTGGAAAATGGGACCGCTTATACAGAGAAAAGCTCCATCACAGAAGTGGAGTCAACAGCAAGTTCTTTTTATTGTGATTATTATAACCGGAAGCTTTATATCCATACTTCAGACGGATCCGCGCCGATTAATTTCTATATCGAAGCATGTTTCTGGCTTTATTTTTCGACATATCAAACAAAGGACGGGGATATTATCTTTAATGGAAATTATTATTTTCCTTACCTTGATCTGGCTAATATTCCTGATATAAAGCAGTCGATTAAAAGGCTCTATGAAGGAAGCACAAAGCTTTCATCCGGAAACCTAGTTATAAGGAATCCAAGACAGGGAAACGGGGAATATTTCTTTGATAAAATATTTGAAAAATATAAATGGATTAATAGACGCGCAAGGCTAAAAGCTGGCGGTAAGAATTTCATGTATCCTCAATTTAAGATTATTTATACCGGATTAATAGGGAGTAAAGCCTGTGAGGATAGGCAGGCTACTTTTGGGCTTGAGGATATAAGAGAAGGACTTTCAAAGCAGCTGCCGATCAATAAATACTGGCAGTCAAATTATTCAGGGCTTGCGGATACAGAACAGGGCAGGCCGATTCCAATGCTTTTTGGCAGCATCGCTAAAGCGCCTCTTATCCTGATAGATTCAACGAATAAGAAATACAAATTCCACGATGGCCGGGTAAAATCAGTCACAGCTGTCAAGGATAAGGACGGAACGACTCTCATAGAGAACACAGATTATTATGTGGATCTGCAGAACGCGATCATAACTTTTGACAGGGATAATTACACTATCGGAGACGATGATTATTTCACAATTGATTTTCAAGGGATCCCGGATTCAGCCGGGGACCTGATCCAGAATGGAGCTGATATTTTTAAGTATATCTATAATGAATTTTTAGGACTTTCCAATTCAGAGCTGGATCTGGATTCAATCTATCAAACGAAATATGAAAAAGAAAAGAATCTCAGCATATTTATGCATCTGCAAAAAAGTTCTAATACCTACAGAGAAGAAATTGAGACCTCACTGGAGGCTTATTCTTTCCAGGATGAGGAAGGAAGGATAGGGCTTCGGCCTTTCAGCTCAACTGTTCCTTCAGATGTGAAATACATCGAGAATCATCAAATCTTTGGTTTTAAACAGGAAAAGAAAAAAAGCGATATCATCTATCAAATAAATCTCTTTTATAACGAAAATCCCCAAGATCAGAGCTGGAGTGTAAAACAGGGTTCGTCTAATACAATTCAATGGGCTTATAGGATTACAAAGGATATTGATTTATATGTCCGATTAACAACTGGTTCAGAAGTGCAGACTGTTTTAAATGAAATCTTGACTCTAATAAATAAAAGCCCAATTACATTTTCAGTCCGGAATATCCTTTATGGATGCAATGCCGGGGATTTAGTTAAACTTTCTAGAGATCGATATTACAACAGCGACGGATCAGCTACCGAGAAATCTATAAGGATTATTGAGATTGAAAAAAGTTATTCATCCGGAAGAATGGCTATTTTAGCAGAGGAGGTCACAGAATGAGTGAACAGGATTTAAGATTTGTAACCAAAGCTCAATTGGATTCAAAGATTCAAATGCTTAGACAGGAAATATTAAAAGCTAAAGGAAGTGGAAGTGGTGGAGGGGCTTCTTTTGTTGGGCTTTCAGATACACCATCATCCTTTTCCGGCAAGGCCGGCCAATCGCCCCAAGTTAATTCAAGTGAAGATGCTTTGGAATTTGGCGTTACACCGCTTGAATTTCTCGATAATTTTGATGATGAAGATATTTTTTGGCCTTGGGTACTGGATAATACCGCTACCGGCAAAACAATTACCGAAGCCAATGATGTTTTATCTCTACACGTTAGTTATGGCTATGACGGAAGATTTGAAGCCACCAATAATTATGCTCCCAAAGCTATACTCGGTATACCCGATTTTCCTATAACAATAACATGGAAACAATCCATGAGTACAGTGAACAATAAGACTAATGGGGGGATGGCATTTTCATCGGGTATTCGTGTTTCACAAAGTTATTATGCCTATGTTGGTCGTGTTAGAGATGATTCGGCTAGTAGAAATGGCATTACTTTTTATTCCAGCGGCGCAGGGGGACATCATTATCTAGATATAACTAGTAATCCATTGTGGTTTAAGGTTCAAATTCCTGGGTCCTATACTAAAGTACAGTGGACTGCATTTTATAGTATTAATGGCACAGATTGGACAGAAATTGCCACTGTTACTAATCCTGTTCAAATGTGGGATGGAGCTATAGCTTTATTTGCCGGTAACGGGCAGTTTTATTCTCAAGTCGATATAGATGTGGATTGGGTAAAAATCACAAGAAACCTGGGAGCAGGGTAAGGAAGTATTAATAATGAAGATAAAAACCGGGGACATAATTATTATTTGGGGTAAAGGCTGGGCTTCAAAGCTGATAGCCTTTTGTATTACTTCAGTTTTTGGAGTGATGGATCCTCCC
>CAZVMT010000240.1:0-4500 GCA_964628765.1 uncultured Candidatus Bathyarchaeia archaeon
CTCTGAGCCCAGTGCCTGCTGGCGACCACAATGTATTCCAGATCATAACGTTTTGTGAGGGCGTTATAATCTGCGGGGTATGGTCTCGGCGTATTTGGCATCTTGAAGCGTTCCTCTGGGACGATGAGGGGCTCCATCGCCATGAGTATCTTGTCATCTTTCCTGTAGACGCTTGGGGTCTCTGTTTCCTTGAATCCTCTCTCGATGAATATCGGCAGCATTGTTTCTCCGGCTGGGTCTGATAGACTGAGTGTGATTCCTTTGTTCATGGGGGCACCTGTCTCGGTGAAGATTGGGTTCTTTTCGTATAACTTTTTAGGGTTATAGCTGGATGGTGCCTACTACTCTGAGGTTTCCACCGTTGAGGTACATCACTGTGGCTCTGTCCCCAGGCATAAAGGCGAGTGGCTTCTGCAAGCTGATCTCGATTGCTCCATCTTTGATCTTCTCGACTGTGGCTGATATGAACTGCATCCCGTTACCAACGTGGACAGCCATCCCAGGGTTAACCGGGTTAGCCCAGTATTTCACCAGACTCAACTTCCCAGTGATCTCCGTGCAGGATTTCACATCTGGGTCATTTGTTAATACGATGCCCCTCTCCAGCTCATCAGCCTCGATGCTCTTGAGAGCCAACCCAACCCTATTACCAGTTTCAGCGGTCTCAAAATCATCATCATGCTTCTGAATGGAACGAACCTGGGCGGTCTTGTTCGAGGGTAACGCGTTTAGCTTATCATGCCGGTGTATCTGACCCATGCGGACTACTCCAAGGGCTACCGGTCCCACTCCACGTACATTGAAGCTGTGGTCGACTACTACTGCTCCATGCTCTGATGATTCACCCTTGGGTACTTTTTCTGCTCTTTCCTGCAATATCTGCCTGAGTTGGGGCAGGTCTTCCTCCATTATGCTGTAACCTTGGAGCACCGTGTCCTTGATGAAGCGCTTTATCTGGTCAGAGGTGATGTAGTTTCGCAGCACGATTATGCCCTCCTTTACCCCTAGGCAGTCCAGCATCAATATGGTCTCCCCGAAGGCTGCGTTTATCTCCTCAACCACGAGCACAGCCATATCAGCGAAAGAAGCGGCGTAGAATAGGCTCTGGAGTTTCTCTGGGTACATTGATGCCTCTATGATGGTCTGGGTTACATCGCCCTTCTTGGAGTTATACAGGGTTACGTCGGATTGGGTGCCTTTTTTCCCTAGTTCCCTTGAGTATCCTGGTTTTCCCAGTACGGCTATGTTGAGGTTGGGCATAACGCAGTGGGACTGCGAGGCGGTTTATACAGTTTTCTATTCCAGAATCATATTATTCCTTTATTAATAATGGCTCTCGCTGGGTTATACTGAAAGGAATATTTATATAAATCGTCCCCAGATGGGAAGGGGTGACTCACCTTGCTTAGCTCAGACATCGGAAGCATGCCAACAAAGATAGGCAGCGACACCATATGGAACGGCTCACGCCAATCCGGGAGCCTCCTACCATTATTCGGTGTGCGTAGCGATGACTATGAGATATTCAAGGATGAGGTGGTCTCGGCTTTCATAGACAAACTCAACGCCGGTGTTAATGTCCCCAACTATCCCCAGTTCAGAGACATGAATGAGATGTACTTCACCATGATGACAGGCATCGAGAAGACAGGAGGAGCATTGGTCGCCCATGGTGAGGTGAAGGCAAAGAATGGGAGCGTCATCCCAGAGACAGAGATACTGAAACGGGAGTCCTCACTGATACGGGACAAGACTGGGCTGGACAAGGTGAAGGTAAAAGCATGTGTCACAGGACCCTACACTCTAGCCAGTTTCTTCCAGTACAAGTCACCGAGCCTATACGAGGAGCTGGGGCACAGCGTCGCCGAGATTCTAAGGGCATCAATATTCAACAACAATGGCGCAGAGCTCTGCCACGTCAGCATCGATGAGCCCGTATTGGGGTTCATGAATGACCCGCTTCTGGATTATGGCTCTGATGGACGTGAATCCCTGCGCAGAGCTTGGGAGGAGATAGCACATGTAGGCGCCTCTCATGGCTTGGATGTGAGCATGCATCTGCATGATACCAGTGAGAACCTCTTCTGGGATGTAGAGCACCTCGGGATATTAGCCAGCCACGTAGGTGACCCCATTTATACCCAGGAATCCACAAAGACACGGCTCTCTGAGACCGATAAACAACTCTGGGCAGCCGTGGGCATCACCCAGTATGACACATTGATCGAGAACCATTACAAATCAACAGGATTCACAGGGAACATACCAGAAAAGATCGGTGAAACATGGACAGCCATCAGAAAAGGCCAAGCAGACCCATACGATTTCCTAGAGGAAGCCACCCTGATGAGGAAACGCCTAGAGAAAATAGTTGGCTTCTTCGGCTCAGAGAGGATATCCTATGCCTCACCTGAGTGTGGGTTGAACAGCTTCCCAGAGTACGATGTGGCTATCGAGTGCCTGCGCAGAGCCAGTGGCGTCATAGCTGGCTTCTTTTGATAGGGTTTATACTGGACCTCATGGGCTAATTGTAGTGGTGTAATATTTTGGGTAGGATAAGCAAGGGCACAAAATGCAGCGTCAAGGGGTGCAACGAGGACGCGGTTCGCTCACTGGATATCGGTAAGGTCAAGCAGGCTGGAGTAGACGCCGAGGGCGTGAAACGTGCCTATCTCTGCAAAGAACATTACAAGGAATACAAGAAAGGCAACAAGAAGACAGCCCAGATAGAGAAATGGCGCCACACCGCCTAATAAATAAAAAATGGTTAAGTGATTTAACCAACGAATTGTGGCCTATCAGCTAGATAGATAGGCAGCGGCACAGGTCTGTAGGGCTTATCAGCGGTTATAGAGTGTATCTCTGCCTGTAACTCTGCAGCGCTGTACTCTACAGGCTTGGGTTTTCCCCTGACTCTAACCTGGTAACTGCTGGCGTCTGCCTCTTTCTCGCCAACCACTATGATGTAGGGTACCCATTCTTTCTCGGCTTCCCTGATCTTCTTCCCCACGGTCTCGTCCCTGTTATCGATGTCTACCCTGACACTGCTAAAGCTATCCTTCACCTTCTCGGCGAGCCCAGTGTATTCATGGGTTACAGGTATGATCCTGATCTGGGTTGGTGCTAGCCACAGTGGCAGGCTTGGCTTGATGCCTTTCTTCATGTCGAAGGCTGCCTTCTCCAGTAACCCGTAGATGTCGCGTTCGATTGCCCCAGATGGGCTGCAGTGAAGAATATAGGGATGTTTCTGGGTCCCGTCCTCGTCCATGTAGCGTATATCGTAGCGTTCACCGTTCTCCACGTCTATCTGGTCGGTCGCCAAGGCGGATGCCTTGTCCAGGTTGTCCACGAAGTTCATGTCCCACTTTATCATGAAGTAGAAGAACCGCTCCTTCCACATCTCGATGAGCACAGGCTTACCATGCTCCTTCACCAGCTCCTTGACCAGGTCCATGTTTTCCTCCCAGAAGTCCTTGACCATCCTGATGGCTAGCTCGTAGTCGCTCTTCTCGAAACCTATCCCAGCCAATACGTCTTGGCTGAGCTTGAACCTGCGCCTGTACTCTGATTTAGCCTGTTCCATGTCCTTGCAGAAGGCGTGCACATCAGGCATAGTGAATGCCCTGAGGCGTCTCAAGCCGGTGAGTTCTCCACGCTGTTCACGCCTGAAGCTGTATCTGGTCATCTCGTAGATACGCATGGGTAGGTTCTTGTAGCTGATTATGGCGTCGTGGCTCATGAGGAACTGCCCGAAGCAGGCTGCGAAGCGCATGAAGTACTGGGTATCATCAGACTCGATGGTGTACTGCCTCGCGGGGAACCTGTTGAGGTAGCTCTTCAGCGACGGATGCTCCATGCTGTACATGAGCGGGGTCTCCACCTCCATTCCACCATAGTCATGGATCATGTTGGTGACATACTCCTCCAGCAGGGCCTTGATCATTCTCCCCTTTGGGTAGTACCGGAAGTTCCCTGGGTCGCTGGCTGGCTCATAGTCAACGAGCTCTAGGCTGCGCATCAATTCAACATGTGGCGGTGTCTGTGTTACACTCCTGTCCTTCTGGTATTCGTATCCGCTGAACTTGCGGAGGTTGTCATGGCCCTTGAAGTCGAAGTCCTCGAACTCCCAGAGCTTTCCATCGGTATCCAGTATGTACCACATACTGCGAAGCTTCTCCTCAGCCTTGAGTGCTTCAGAGACTACTTCTTTTTTCTCATTTTCTTTGCTCATTGTTTTTCATATCCCGGGGAACATTTGTGGTGTCCGTTATGGCTCGCGCTGTATATGTTTTTTGCAGTGGAGGAGCGTCTATTAGAATCTGGTTGGGCCTTTTGGCCTAAACTGTTTGGCGGGACATCACCGCGTTCTCCTCACTCTTTTGATGGGGCTATGATTTATATTTGTTATGTAGTCGCCTTGGGTTTCAAACAAGCGCCCCGGATATTGTAGCGGCCTGCTACGCCGTCCCATGTCTTTTCTGCTGCTTTGATCTGGATTCG
>CAZVMT010000241.1:0-4468 GCA_964628765.1 uncultured Candidatus Bathyarchaeia archaeon
TGCGAGCGCCGGTGAAAATGTCCTCACTCCGCCGGTGAAATAGTCCCCCCCGGCGCCACCGGGGCCTCGGCCGTCGGTGGCCGTGGCCTCGGTGGCCCCGCGGCCATGGCAGCGGTTGCCGCGAGCTTGGCCGTCAGCCGGCGGTGGGTGGACGATCGCGGCGGCGGCGGTCGCCAGAAGAAGAAAGGCCCGGAAGACCACTCCGGGCCTCTGGTCGCAGCGAGGCAAGCGCAGTCGACATGGACGTTGTCGCACGAGCTGGTCGAGGTGGCCAACAACCGGCGGTCGCGGACGGGGGCAGGTGGTTCCTCTTCTGCGGGTTGGGTGCGTGCGTGACGGGTGTCAGCGTCCGGTCTACCTGTGCCTCGGGTGCAACTGGGGCCCGATCGCCTGCTCGCCGGAGTGCCTGGCTGCGTGGCGAGAGGCGCAACGCAAGGCGTCGAGCCGGCGCTACTGGCGGAGCGGGCTGGGGAAGAGGAAGACGGCGGCCCGCCTCCGTACGTGGCGGCAGCAGCAGGCGAAAAATGTAACGCACACGGCGGACCGAAAACTTGGCCCATCGGAGATCGTGTCCCCCCGCGACACCGCGCCGCCCGCCGCAGAGGCGGACGCGGCGACGGTCGCGAGCAAGGGGACTAACGATGAAGGTGATCCGATACGACAACATGCACGTCCCGAGCCAGACGGAAGCGTCTGTAGCGCGGAGGTCGAGCAAAGGGATCGTGGAGCGGCCGTTTCAGTCCATTTCGGTCCAACTTCTGACGGTGCTCAGGTGGATGACCGTGGAGCAGGACGAGAGCGGGACGACGGCCTGCGATGTGGTCGTTGCGGACGCCGAGGGGTCGAGGTGCCCGGTGACTTCGACAGCATCCAGCCCCGCATCCGTTACTTCAGAAGCGGGCGCCAAGCGCGGCCGTCGCGGCGGCCGCGGTGGTCGAGGGGCGCGTGGTGCATGACGGCGAGCGCGAAGGACGCGCCGCGGTCGTGTCGTCTCACGATGCTCGGCACGACGCTGAGCCGAGCGCGGTGCCGGCAGCCGGGGCGCATCGAGCGCATGAAGCAGAGCATGGCGAAGCACGGCCAGCTCACCTCCCTCTTCGCGACGTCGATGCCGGAGGGGCTGGAGCTGATCGACGGCTTCAAGCGCCTGAGGGCGGCCGAAACGCTGGGGTGGCCGACGGTGGAGATCGTCGTGCGACCCCTGGACGAGGCGGGGCAATGGGCGACGATGCTGGTGCTCAACCGCGGTCCGTCGTCGATGACGACGCTGGAGGAAGCGCTGGTGCTGCGCGAGATCGTCAAGACGGGGCTCTCGCAGACCGATGTCGCCGAGCTTTGCGAGCGGCACAAGACCTGGGTGAGCAGGCGGATCGGGCTGGTGGAGCGGTTGCATCCGGAGCTGATCGAGGCGATGAAGCTGGGGTTGCTCCACCCGGGATCGGCGCGCCGGCTCCTCTCGTTGCCTCCGGGCAACCAGCTGGAGATGTCGGCGGTGATCCAGAGCGCGAGGCTCGGACCTCGGGATACGGAGCTGCTCGTCGGGCTATGGCGCCGGACGAAGGAGCCGAATGCGCGCCGGGCGCTCCTGTCCGACCCGCGGGCGAGCCTGCGCAGACATCACCCGGAGACGCGCCGCGCCCCGCTGGATCCGCGCCTGTCGCCCGAGGGGCAGCGGCTATGCCGGTGCCTGCAGCGCTTCGAGACGGCGGCGACGGAGACGAGCCGGAGGCTCTCGTCGTCGCTGACGGAGACGGACCGGACGGTGCTCGCCACGGACCTCCAATCGGCGACGGAGGCCGCATCTCGGCTCGTGATCGAGCTTGGATCCGCAAGGAAAGGCGGCTGCGAGGGCGAGAGCGACGAGAGAAGCGAGACGAGCTGATCAAGAAGCTCAAGGCCGACGGGGAATCCACCCGGGCCATCGCGCGCCAGCTCGGTATCGATCCGAGGACGGTGCGCGCCGTCCTCAAGCGAGGGGCGCGGCGCGAGCGCAAGAAGAGGGCGAGCAAGCTCGATCCTTTCAAGCCGCTCATCAAGGAGCTGGTGCTCACCGGCGGGCTGTCGGTGGTGCGGGTGCTCGAGGAGATCCGCGCGGTCGGGTATACCGGCGGCGACTCCATCGTCAAGGACTGGGTGAGGCCGCTCCGGCCGAAATCGATACGGAGGCCGCACCTGCGCTTCGAGACGGAGCCGGGTGAGCAGGGGCAGGTCGACCTCTCGCCCTACACGGTGCTGCTGTCCGGTGAGCCCACGTCCGTCGTCTGCTTCTCGCTGGTGCTCGGCTACAGCCGCTGGCAATTCATCCGCTTCGTCTTCCACGCGACGGTGCACAGCGTCTGCCACTGCCATGTGCTGGCCTTCGAGGAGGCGGGCGGCGTGCCGCACGAGATCCTGTATGACCGCATGAAGCAGGTCGTGCTGGAGAGCTACAAGGACGGCGTGGTCTTCCATCCGCTCTTCGAGCGCCTGGCGGGGCATTACGCCTATCGCGCCGTCCCGCTCGCGCCTGGATACAAGGAGGGGAAGGGGAAGGTCGAAGCGCCCTTTCGCTACGTGGAGGGCAACTTCCTCGCGGGGCGGACGTTTCGTGATCTTGACGACCTCAACGGACAGGCGATGAAGTGGCTCCGTGAGATCGCGCGGGTCCGCGTCCATCGCACCACACACGAGCAGCCCTCGGCCCGCCTGCTGGCCGAGCACCCCATGCTTATCCCGCTGCCCGAGCAGCGCTTCGAGGCCGGTGTGGTCGTGACGCGGCTCGTCGGCGACGACTTCTGCGTGGCCTACGAGACCAACCGCTACTCGGTGCCGCCTCGCTTCACGGCGCGCACCGTCAAGGTGCGGGTGCTCGAGGGGCGGATCGACGTCCTGCTCGAGCGTGAGATCATTGCCGCGCACGCGCTGCGGACGACGCGCTACCAGCGCTACGTCGCGCCCGAGCACGAGGCCGAATTCCGGGCCACTTGCAAGAGCCGGCACGTGCTCGAGGCGCAGTTTCAAAGGCTCGGCTCCGTCGCCGAATCCTTCGCCAAGGGCCTCGTCGAGCTGCGCGGCGGCGCGGCCGGCTATCATATGAGCCAGATCCTGAAGCTCGCCGACAAGGTCGGCGTGGCGCGCGTCGCCGAGGCACTGCGCCACGCCGCCCGATACGGCGCCTTCGACCACAACGCGGTGGCGCGCATCGTCTCTGGCAAGCCCACGAAGGCGAAGCCGGGCTCGCTGGAGACGAAAGCGCAGAGCCCGGCCCAGCTCGAGCAGTACCTGCGAGGGAGCGGCGAGCACCAGCGCTCGATCGACGGCTACCGCAAGCTGCTCGATCCGAGCAACGCGCCCGGCAAGCCCGCGCCCGGCACCGACAGTGACAAGGAGGACGACAACGATGGCCAGTGAAGAACGAGATCGATTGATCGAGCACCTCCGCCGCCTCTCCCTCAGGCATGCGGCGCAAAACCTCGACGAGCACCTCAAGCAGGCAGGATCGCTCAAGCTCGGGCACCTCGCCTTCCTGGCGCGCATCGTAGAGGCCGAGGTGCTGGCGAGAAAGCAGACCGCCGCCGACCGGCGTATCAGCCACGCCGAGTTTCCCGAGATCTGCCGCGTCGAGGACTACGACTTCAAGGCGCAGCCGTGCCTCGATCGCAAGCGCGTGCTCGATCTCTGCGAGCTCGGCTTCGTCGATCGCTGCGAGCCGGTCCTGTGGATCGGGCCGAGCGGCGTCGGGAAGACGCACCTGGCGGTCGCGCTCGGCGTGCGGGCCTGCGAGGCCAACTACCGCGTCCGCTACGTCCGCGCCTACCCGCTGCTCAGGCGGCTCTACGCCTCGCTCGCCGACGATACGCTCGAGGAGGTGCTCACTGAGCTCGCCCAGCCCGATGTGCTCATCATCGATGAGCTCGGCAACAGTCCCAGGAAGCCCGAAGACGAATTCGCCGGTGTCTTCTTCGAGCTGGTCGCCCGGCGGTATCGCCGCGGCGCGATCGTGCTGACGACCAACCTGGGCTTTGAGCAGTGGCCCAGCGCGCTCGGCGCAGCCTCGCAGGTAACGCCGACGCTCGATCGGCTGGTCGAGGGCGCGCACATCATCACGTTTCCGAGTGACGCCCCGAGCTACCGCGCGGCGCGCAAGGAGGGGCCCGGCCCATTGCCGCGCAAGGGCGGTCGTCGGCGTCGAGGGCCTCCGCCCGGCGCGGCTTCACCGCCGTGAAGGAGAAGACCATGAAGGATCCCTGGCCACGCACCGAAGACCTCGCCTTCGAGCCCGAGCTGGCACCGCTCGCGCTGCTCGAGGCTGCGCTCGCGATCACCGTGCAGGCGCTCATCGCCCGCAATCCCGAGCTGCTCGCCGGCGACGACGCGACCCGGCACGTGCCGCTCGCCGCTGCCGCGCACCACATCGTCGTGCTCTACCGCGAGATGCATGACGCGCTCCGCAGCTATCGCGCTCTGCTGCCGCCGGCGTACGATCCCC
>CAZVMT010000242.1:0-4451 GCA_964628765.1 uncultured Candidatus Bathyarchaeia archaeon
CCTCGCCTGTGAGCCAACCGCTCTCCATTATATGCTTCTCAGGGTAGCTCAGGACCACCTTGTAGTCCTCGTTGTTTACCCTTGGTTTGACCGCGAACGCTGGGTGATGCCTGAATATGATTAGCAGGTCCTCCTGTACGCCCCAAGATAGTGGATGCGCCTTGTTTACGTCTACATGCAGTGTGCTTCCGGGGCAGACGAAGTCGGTGTTCTTCACATCATTCAAGACGTTTGTGATGGGTAGCTCAAGCTTCTCTATCGCGAAATTGCTGCTGTCCCCGAAGCAGAGCAGGGTTCCCCCCGCCTCGACGAACTCCTTGAGTTTCTCGACTCCCTCATCACCGAAGCCACTCCTGTACTCCTCCGGGTAGTGAGGCAGGGTTGATCCTCCTCCCCAACGTTTCTCATAGTATTCCTCTATGTTTTCACCCAGGAGCATCTCCTTTGCGTCGCTTGGGAGTATGATTACATCGTATTTCTGGGCGAGCCTACCCCGCTGGATGTCCTTGTCCATGATGGTCCTGTACCTGAACCTGTACTGTTCTAGGAGCCACCGGGTCCAGCCCTCATCAGCGTTACCACCATAATACCTCTGGTAGACACCGATCTTCATCATCTTGACAGCTTTCGACTTCAAAGCAGGTGGAGCAGGTGAGAAGACGATGTGACACCGTTTACTCACCTTGATTAGCTCTCTCTCTATCCCCTCTGCCTTTGGAATATAGAAGCTTCCAGCTGAGAACACCTTTTCCTCGGTCTTCACAGCCTCAAGCAACCTGTGAACAGCTATTCCTTTTCTTATAAGCCGGTTTACTCCGAGGAAACCGTCGTTGATGTTTCCATCCAGCAGCCAACCATTAGGTGCTTTCTTTGTTACGTCTCCCCTCGGTAACCTGATGCTGCTCAGCATCTCGAATGCCCCCTCAAAGGGCTTCTCCACCTCGTGGACCCTTACCCCCATGAACTCAGCTATGGTATAAGTTGATAGATCATAGGGAACAACGGGTGTCCCATCGGGGTACTTGCTATAGGCTCCCAGGTGGTAGAAGGTTCTCTTCAACAGACTCACTATGTAGGGTCTGCAGTGTTGACTCGCGAAGACCACATAGGTTCCCTTTGGATACGCTACGCTGTCCGCTACGAACTCGCGTTGGCTCCTGCTTATCTCGACCCCCATGTTGATGAGCATCTGCAGTAGCTTGTACATGGTAAGCTCATCATGTTGCTCCGGTTTGAAAACGAGAGCGTAGGGAGCCTCCTCCTCTCCCTTCCTTATGGCATTGGATGCCTTCTGGTACATGTTTCTGAGTATCTTCTGCTTGAAGCTAGCCGCTGCCTCCAAGGTACCATAGGCGCTTATCTTCTGCTGCTCCACGATGTCCCTGAGCCTCCACCAGCCACCCATCCATGGATGGGGGAACCCCATCTGGGTCTTATACTCTGGTCGTCCACGCTTGCTACCTCTCAACTGGTGGTAGTGAACATAGATGGGTGTGGCTAGCTTGGCTGAAGCTGACTCCGTGAGCATGCCACAGATGTTGTGCCAGCATGGAACATAGTTGAATGTGGGCATGAATTCACCGGGATAGGTCGCCATTGACTCTATGCCATATTTGCCCTCTCTCTCAAGCATCATGTGGGTCAAACCACCGTAGAGCTCCTGCTCGGTCCACACCAATGGGTCTACCTTATCATCGATGGGATTGGCGAAGGGCGCGATGTAGAACCTTGCACCGTAGCTTCCCATGTGATGGAAATCGATGTAGGCTTGGGGGCTCCACTCCAGGTACATGACCTTGGAGACCATCTGGCTCTCCACCATGTTGTTGTGGATGGCGTCCCTGTTGTTATCATGCCCAGTGTATTTGTGGTAGAGCCAAGGCGGGCTGCACCCCTCATACTCTGTGCCCAAGTATTTCTCATAGAACTCCGTGACCATTATCTGGCCGTCGGGGTTGAAGCAGGGGAACATGAGCAACACCGTGTTCTCAAGTATGTGCCTGTTCTCGGGTAGGCTGATGAGCTCCCATGCGAGTTCAGGGGCCATCTGTGTGCCTCCAACTTCGGTTGCGTGGATGCTCATGCTCATTGAGACCACCGCAATTCCTTGTTCGATTATTTGATTGATCTCTTCCACTGGGACTCCCTTGGGGTGCGCTAGTTTCCAGCTCATCTCCCTTATCTTGTCAAGCTGCGCCATGTTTTCCTCTGATGTGATGATGGCGAGGAGGAACGGGTTTCCCTCCGTGCTCTTTCCAAGCTCCTCGACCTTTACCATGGGTGACTTGTCCAGTTCCCAGAAATATTCAACTATCTTTTTCCAGTGAGCCAGTTTCCTATCGGCACCAAGCTGGTGGCCAAAAAAATACTCCGGCTTTATTATATTATATGACATTAATGGAAAAACGTCGAATAGCTATAAAAAATCATGGATCGGGGTGGAGAATGGATTTGTAAAGTAGTTGTTTTTGGGGAAAAACCCTGAAACCACCTATAGCGGTTTTCTGATGGTGTTATATCTGTCTTTACACTATTTGCATTGATATTTATGGTTCCTCATCCAGTTAAGCCCCGAGACCTGAGGAAATTCGTATTCATCTCTGATCCCCAGATGAGCCCTAACGGCTCAAAGGTAGCGTATGTGCATACCTCAATCGATTACGCTGCAAATGACTATGTAAAGCATATCTGGCTCCACGATTTATCGACGGGTAAGGATGCTCAGTTTACCTTTGGTCCGGGTAAGGATAGCAATCCGCGTTGGAGTCCCACTGGTAACAAGCTATCGTTCTTGTCCAGTGGACGCCAGCCGGACTCCAAGAACGAGCTCTACATGATCTATTCTTCTGGTGGTGAGGCTCAACGAGTAGCCTCCCTTGAGACGGGTATATCGAATCCCCTGTGGAGCCCTGATGAGAAGAGCATATTGTTCAGCAGCAGGGTCTGGGAGCCCAAGAAGCCGGATACTGATGTGGTGGTGGTTAACCGAATCTGGTATAAGCTCAACGGCGTGGGTATGTTCGCTGGGAAACGAGTTCATCTCTTCACCGTGAAGGCAACCGGGGGTAAGCCTAGGCAGGTAACCAAGGGTGAGTTTGATGTTGGGGCTTATTCTTGGAGCCCAGACGGCAAGGAGATCGCATACGTCACAAATAAAGAACCAGATCAGGACAAGAGCCACATAAGAGACATCTATGTATTACCGGCTCGTGGAGGCGATGCACGAAAACTCACCAATGGAATCCACGAGATAAGCAGCATCTCATGGAGCAAACATGGAATCGCCTACTTTGGGAGCGACTTCCACGCAAGAGGCTCGACTAACACCGATATCTGGGTGATGCAACCAGATGAGGCTCCAGTGAACCTCACAGAAGGCTTTGACAGGAGCCTCGAACGAGGCATAGGCAGCGATCTCAGGATGAGCACACCGGACCCAGGGCCCACATGGGGACCGGGTGGTGACGAGATATACTTCAAGACAGGTGAGGTATCCACCAGTAACATCTATATGGTTAACACCTCCTCAAAGGAGGTCTCGCAGCTAACCACTGGGGTTACTGTTGATGGCTTCAGTTACTCCGCTGACTTCAAGCACGTAGCCTATAATGCTATGACCGGTGTTGAGCCATGCGAGCTGTATGTTGATGGTAAGAAGGTCACCAAGTTTAACGCCAAGCACCTGAAAAATCTGCAAATCAGCACACCAGAGCAGTATACTTGGGTAAACGAGCTAGGGGTCACGGTTGATGGCTGGATCATGAAACCGGGGGGCTTCAATGAAGACATGAAATACCCAGCCATCCTCCAGATACACGGTGGTCCCCTCGGCATCTACGGCGATGGAATCTATCAAGAGTTCCA
This sequence comes from uncultured Candidatus Bathyarchaeia archaeon, assembly GCA_964628765.1. Taxonomy (GTDB): domain Archaea; phylum Thermoproteota; class Bathyarchaeia; order TCS64; family TCS64; genus RBG-16-57-9. The sequence continues at coordinate 3,865 of CAZVMT010000242.1, forward strand.
GTTACTGACCTCCTCTGGCTACGTGGTGATTTACACCAACCCAAGAGGCAGCGGTGGCTACGGTGAGGACTATGCCTCTACTTTGAATGGTAGATATGGTACCGTTGATTACCGGGATGTCATGGATTTCACTCTGGATGCTTTGAAACGGTTCAGCTTCATAGACCCTGATCGGCTGGGGGTCACTGGTGGAAGCTATGGTGGTTATTTAACGAACTGGATAATCACTCAGACCAATCTCTTCAAGGCAGCGGTTGCCTGCAGGAGCACATGCAACCGGTATAGCCATCATGGCTACAGCGACTTCGGGTTCAAGCACGGTGAGTCTGGTAACATGGGGTATCCGTGGAGGGACGAGGATAAGCTGCTAGCCCAGAGCCCTTTGAGATACGCTGAGAACGTCAAGACTCCCACTTTGTTCATTCACAGCGAGAATGACCTACGGTGTCCTATCCAGCAGGGTGAGGAGTTCTTCGCGGCGTTGATGGAGCTGGGTGTGGATACTGAACTGGTTCGTTTCCCTGGTGAGAACCATGAATTGAGCCGCAGCGGTAAGCCCAAGCATCGTGAGGAAAGGTTCCAGCACA